>JACSRE010000391.1 GCA_014879945.1 Myxococcus sp. | reverse complement strand
GCGCCCCTGCACGCCGCCTCGGCACTCGACCCTTCCCCCCGTTTCCTGCTTTGTTCTTCTTCTGCACCCGACACGCTGATGGTCTGGAGTTGGGACCGGTACAGCCGCGAAGGCATCGAGGGGGCGTTCAGGGAACTGCGCCACCTCGAAGACCACCTTGGGGCTGCGTTCTGGAGTCTCCAAGAGCCGTTCTTGAGCACGGCGACAGCCGACAAGCAGCAGCGGGAGCTGTTGCTGAGCATCGTCGCGTGGGCGGCGCGCTGGGAGTCGCAGAGGAAGTCGGAGCGACTCAAGGCGAAGGTCAAGACCAAGCGAAATCGAGCCGAGTCACTGGGACAGAGCGCGCGGTGGGGGCGCGGGCGGTTGGCGTCCGAGGAGGAAATCGCGAAGGTGCGCGACCTGCGGGCACTCGGGAGAAGCGTGCGGGCGATTAGTGCGGCGGTCGGCATTTCGAAGTCGCAGGTGCAGCGCATCTCCCGCGACAGCCCACAGGGGACGGTGGCGTAGGGCAACAAGATGCGAGATCGTGCTTGCTTCACATGGTGGCACTCACACCAGAGCAGAAAGCCCTGCTGGCGGCGCTGGCACGAGCGCAGGCTCAAGTCCCAAAGGGCCAGCACAAGGGCTTCCTAACGGCATCGTCGTTCAGCGGCGTCGCGGTCATCCTCCCCGATGGCGTCAACCTTCCGCTGGACATGACCGACCTCAACGAACTGGTTGACGCGGGTTTCGTCAAGATCACCGCGCATCGCGACCACGGCGACGTGAACGGATTCGTTACGTCAGCAGGGTCCGCGTTCCTCGAAGTGGAAGCGACGCACTCCGTGCAGTCTGCGTCGCGGGCGTCCGTAGTGGGGGCTTCCAACGTGAAGAGGAGCGCGAGCGTCTTCTATTCGTGGCAGTCGGACATCTCGCCCGGCGCAGCCTGCCGGTCGCTCATCGAGGGAGCTCTCAACGAATCGGCGAAGCGGGTTGCCGGGGACAGTACGCTTGACGTTGAGCCCGTCATCGACCGGGATACGGCAAACGTCCCCGGTGCGCCCGACATCGGCACGACCATCCTCGCCAAGATCGAGTCTGCCGCCGTCTTCGTCGCGGACGTGACGATCGTTGGCAGGACCGACTCGGGAAAGCCTACGCCGAATCCGAATGTCCTCATCGAGCTTGGCTATGCCCTTCACGCGCTAGGACCCAGCCGTGTCATCCTCGTACAGAACGCCGCGATGGGGGGCCCGGAGATGCTGCCGTTCGACCTACGCCAGAGGCGCGTGCTGGTGTTCAATTCACCCCCAGATGCCACGGACCGTGCGACCGAACGCCGAGCGCTCGCCGGAAGGCTCGAAGTCGCACTTCGGGAGATGCTGAAGGCGCCGCCGCTGCACCATCCCGCCGTTGAGTTGGCTATCTCCTCAAAGGTGAAGTCCGTGGAGGGGGGCGTTCATCACTGCGAGCTGATCGGCGCCATGGCGAACAAAGGGACCAAGCGCTTCGACGATTGGGAGGTTGAGATCGAGTTCCCGACTCAACTGATGGAGCCGAGTGTGATCGTCGCCATCAAGGTCGACAGTCAATCCGATGCTCGCCGGTCGCTGTTTCGTACGGGTCACGAACGCCTTCGGGTCCCATTGCGGTCTGGCGAAGAGCGAAGGGTGGCGCTGGGCTTCCGCGTGGACCAAACGATGCTCGCGCCGGGGAACGAGCTTCTCGCTCACTCAGTGAAGATCCGCGCCTTCGTGGACGGAGCGCTTGCGGCTGAGCTGGACCGCTCCGTCGAGAGCGTGCTTCCGCCAGAGTTGAGGACCTCCGGCGCGACGTAGACGGTGCTGCCGCGTGTGCCGCCCCAAGCGGCGGGACACTACGCGCATTCACAGGCGCGAACGGCGCCGTCGGCAAGCGAGGATTGGGACATGCGTTGAGGGGCGGGGAGTGAAGCTTGTGCGCCGTCGGTCGAGGTGAACCAAGGAGGCGACCCGTGCCCATGCAGGCGAGGCGGATTCAGTCGTCCTTGCTCATGACGTGACGGCAGTACCCGCACATTGGCTCGTCCGACTCTTCGAGCGAGAGGCCGCAGCCACATCTGAGGCACTTCGAGTACGGGCGGTCCTCGTCGCACAGAAGGCAGCGGTCCTCTTCGAGCGAGTAGGCGAGCTTGTAGCAGTTGGGGCATGTTCCGATTGGCGCTTCGCCGCCCTCCTTCGCGGCCTCGTAGAAGTCTTTGGCGAAAACCCTCTCAAGGGTCTTGGGGAGGACGACCTCCAGCGACGAGACCCGTCCACAGGCAAGGCAGGAGAGTGCCGTCTGTTCGTAGTCTGCCGCAGTCGCCCGCAGGAGTTCGGAACTGCACGCCGGGCACTCCAGCATCCCCTCGACGAATTGCTCGGCCCCGCTGGGCACGTTCTTGAGGTCGCGCCGCGAGGCGCGGCACTGCTCGGCGATCTCTTTCTGGGTCGCCGCCTCGGCGAGCATGGTTGACCACACCGTCGCGTCGAGCGCCTTCGCTGGGGCGACTTCGAGGTGGTGCTCAAGAACTCCTGCCACGAGCGCAAACGTGTTTGCCAGCGCCTCGCGCATGACGGCGTGGGGTTCGTTCGGGACGTGATGCTCGACGCTGTTCCGCATGCGTTGGAGGCGCTCAAGGCGCTTCCAATCGAACTTCAGTTCAAGGGAAGTGAAGCGATCTTTGATCTCCCGATAGTCCACGGTCTTCTTCCCTGCGCCCACCACGCGGACCTGACCATCGACGAGCTTCGGCTCGAACTGGACCCAGATGAGGATGTCGTTCGAGCCTGCGGGCGAGAGCCGCCTCAGCTTCTCTTTGAAGAGCAGGAGCACGCCCGCATAGAGGTTGCGCAACGCAGAGGTAACCCTGCGAGGCTGGCCGCTCGTGAAGTCGGCCACGCCGTTCTCGATGGACTCAATTGCGTTCCTGAGGAGGTCGCTGGTCTCTGCCGTCATGTGGGGTCTCGGGGGCCAAGCTAAGCCAAAGGAGACGACTGACCCAGATCCCCAGCTCTGACTCGGCGGGACGCCGCGCGGGCGCACGATCATCCAACCAGCGAAGACCATTCGGTTTCTGGAGGAGGTCGGCCCTGCGTGGTACGACGTGGCCGTGGCTTCGAGCGAACGAGACAAGTCGGGGGCCGACGCGCTGAAGCTGGAGATCGACGGTCCCGGTGTCCATCCACAGACGGTCGACCCGCTACTGACGTTGGATCTTGGGCGCGCGTACCTTCGATTCCTCAACAAGATCGCCGACGAGGCCGAACTCGATCTTGAGTTCAAAGGACTCGCCATCGAGGACAAGTGCGCGGCCCTCGTCTTCCCGTCGGGCAAGATCGCGGTCGCCGAGCGCGTGGCGACCGACGCTCACCGAATGCTCGCCGGGTCACAACTGGTGAGCCACCGCGTTGAGGCGTCGGCCAACGAGTTTCGCGCAGCTCTTCGCGCACTGCCCGCTGAGCAGTCAGTCGCGGTTCTGCTGCGGAAAACTCGCCTTCCGATTCCCCCGCAGCCGAGCGTGCGGCCCCAGCCGTTGCGCTCGGTCACCAAGCTCCGCACGGTGCTCATCGCCGTTGGCGGGAAGCAGCCGACGGCGAAGTTCACCTCGAAGTCCGAGGGGACGCGCCCGTTCACCGTGAGGCTCTCCGACATCTCGACGGCGCAGAGACTGGGCGCTTTGCTCTTCAAGGAGATGGATGTTGAGGTTCGCGTTGAACGCGATCCAGAGGGGCTCATCGTCGCCGGAGAGCTTCTCGACTTCACGGCCCTGACGGGGACGGACCCACTGGAGTCATGGCGTGCGTGGTTCAAGACCGCCGCGAGCGAGTGGGACACGATAGACGACATCGACAAGGAGCTTGGCAGCGAGGAGCTTTTGGAAACGTGGGTGCCCGATGCCTGACCGGACGCCCCCGTCACCGATGGACCCGAAGACGCTTCCTCGGCGTGCCCTCTTGGATACTGGCGTGCTCATCCGGGCGCTGGGGGAGCATCCAACCGACCCGCGAAGCGCCGATTGCCGAGACTTCCTCGATGCCATGGTGGCTGCCGGGAACGACGTTCTTGTCGGAGCGCCATCGCTTGCAGAGATGATTCGCGCGATGGCCGTGCCCAAGGTGCCTTCCACGAACAACATCGTGGTCGTGCCCTTCGACGACCAAGCAGCGATTGTTCTCGGCACGACGTTCCCGATGGTCGCGCTCAAGCAGTTGGCCCTCAAGACCGGCGCTACGCTCACCTACCTCAAGTACGACGCGCTAGTTGCTGCGTGCGCGATTCGGCACCGAGCAGATTTCCTCGTGAGCCTCGATGGTCGCCTGAGCACCCAGATTCCCTCGTCGCTGAAGGTGGCTCCTCCGAGCGCATTTCGGGAGAAGCAGTTGCAGTCGGTGTCGGTCGATGGTGGCGCGCTCGTGTCACCAGCCACCGGCACGAAGTCGTCGAAGAAGTAGCACCGCGCGACGCGCGAGCCAGCGGATGAACCGAGATCCAACGGGCGGCGGCTGCTACTTTCTCGCCCATGACGAAGCAGGACGCTGTTCCGCCGAAGATCCGCCGTCAGGCGCTTGCCACGCTCTCCCGTGACCGTCTGTCCTCGTTGACCGACCACTTCGAGCTCGATGTCGGGGACCGCCGCGCTCTCGACCAGCACGTTGATGCCCTCGTGCGCGCGCGCGCAGCGCCTCGCGCCCATCGCCGTACGAGAAGCGCACGCGACGTGGCGGCTGACCTGAAGTGGACGAAGAAGGTCGTCGCCGCAGAGGCGCAGGCCTCACCCGTCGC
>JACSRE010000427.1 GCA_014879945.1 Myxococcus sp. | reverse complement strand
CTCGGGGCGGCGCCGGGGGCGGCCGCTCCCTGTTCGCCGCGGAGGCGCAGTCGCTGCTACACGGGCACGCATGCCACGACCCATGCCGCTCGCCCTCGCGCTCGCCCTCATCCTGCTCGGCGCGTGTGGCGCGACGACCGACCAGCCCGCCGTCGTCTGCCCGCGCAACGCCCTCGACAAGGCCGACCCCAGCATCTGCATCTTCACCACGCTCGACTGCCCAGACGGCAATCGCTACGCGGCCGGGTGCTCGACCGACGGCTCGGGCAAGTGTGTCTGCGCCCGCAACGGAATGAGCACCCTCACCTCGTTCAACTCGACGACCTGGTGCACCGACAGCGCCGCGGTGCAGCTCAAGGCGCTGCGAGACTCGTGCGGGTTCCCGCTCTGAAGGGCCCGACCCCGACCGTCAGAGGTCGCTCACGAAGTTCAGCGGCGTGCCCCGGTTGGCGCCCGGCCGGTCCTTCGTCGAGATGGTCCACACGTCGACGTCGGCGTCGTCGTCGAGGTTGCCGATGCAGCCGACGGTGAGCTGGCAGTCGGGGCAGGTGCCCTCGAGGCCCAGCAGCGCGCGCGCCTCGGATGGGAGGCGCGGGAGCAGGTCTTCGACGGTGCGGTCGCGCTTCTTGGTGTCGGGCCCGTAGCCGACCGACTCGGCCGGCGGCGGTGACGGCTTGTCGTCGCGGCGGGTGACGTCGCCGGTCTTGTCGAAGAGGTACAGGTACCGGTTGCCCGGAGACGGCGCGAACCCCACCTCGTGCGGGTGCGTGCTGTAGCGCAGGTGCTCGGAGTGGAACGCGAACTCGACGGCCATGATCTGTCGCAGCGTCGAGCGGCACTCGTGATCGCGCCGCGGCCCGCGCACCAGGTTGCAGCCAGTCACCGAGAGCAGAACGAGCAGCCAGGCGCGCTTCACCCGGCCGTCGTAACCGCTTCTGCGCGCGGCTTCACCCGCTTCGTGACCAGGTTGGGGAACTCCTCGGCCACCTGGCCCTGGCCCCACATCGCCGCCACCGTGGGCCCGTTTCTGGTGCGGCGCTCGCGGAACAGCCAGCTCGCCCACTCGAAGAACCAGACGCCGCGGCCGATGCGGTAGTACCAGCGCTGCGCCGCCCGGAGCTTCGGGTCGCGATGCCACAGCCGCCTCCACGCCTTCGGCCGCAGCTGCAGGCCGACCTCCATCAGCTTCACGAAGGTGATGACGAGCCACGGGGGCAGGTGCCGCGTCTCGAGCACCTGGTGCTTGTAGTCCCAGCGGCGCTGGTCGGTCTGAATCACCCGGCGGCCCTTCGCCTCGTCGAAGAACGACGTCCACCGGTGCGGCGTCACGTAGAGCAGCTGCACCTGGTCGGGGTCGGCGTGCAGCAGCTGCTTGAAGCCGCGCCAGTAGTCGCGCGCCCGCTCTTCCTCGAAGCCCACCACCCACGTCGCCAGCGACAGCATGTCGTGCTCGCGCAGCAGCCGAATCGCCTCGAAGTCCACCTTGGTGGTCGAGCCCTTCTTGATGCGCGCGAGCGTCGCCTCATCGGTGCTCTCGGTGCCCAACAGGAAGCGCGAGACGCCGGCCTTCTTGTAGAGGGGCAGCAGGTCGGCGTCGCGCACGAGGTCGCCGGCGCGGGTCGAGCCGACCAGCTCGACGTCGACGCCCTCGGCGATGAGCGCCTCGCAGAGCGCCTTCCACGCCTTGCGCTGCGAGGTGGGGTTCTCGTCGGCGAGGTTGACGATCTCGACGCCGTGCTCGCGGTGCAGCCGGGCGATCTCTCGCGCGAACTTCTTCGGGTCGCGGTGGCGCCACCTCGTCCAGAAGCCGCGCTGCCCGCAGTAGCTGCACAGGTGTGGGCAGCCGCGGGAGAACTGCATCACCACCGCGCGCTTCTTCCCCCAGTAGTGGTACCGCGAGAAGTCGATGAGCTCCCAGCCCACGCGCCAGGCGTCGAGGTCGACGAGGGCGGGCGCGTCGCCGGTGGCCAGCGGCGCTCCCAACCGGCGAAACGCCAGGCCCTTCACCGACTCGAGCGGGGCGCCGTGCTCCAGCGCGGCCATCAGCTTCACCGCGGTCTCTTCGCCCTCGCCGCGCACGATGACGTCGACCTGCGGCTCGTCCCTCAGCACCTCACGCCAGTGGTAGGTGGGGAAGACGCCGCCGTAGACGATGACGAGCTCCGGCGCGCGCGCGCGAATGGCGCGGGTCAACGCCGCGATGGTGGGGTGCGCCGAGGTCGAGCCCGCGTGGCCCACCAGGAGCGCGTCTGGCGCGCGCCGGCACACCTCGTCGACGATGACGTCGTGCGCCAGGTTGGTGAGGTCGGCGTCGAGCAGCTCCACGCGGTGCCCGGCGTCGAGGAGCGGGCCGCCGATGGCGAGCAGGCCCAGCGGAGGCAGGTGGTCGTCGGGGACGCAGCGGCTGCCGATGGCGGTGTGAGGCGGGTTGAGGAGGAGGACGCGCATGCCCACAGGAACGCACGGCCTCGCCAGCTCGTGCGGTCTCTCCCGGTGAGCGGTCGCCAGCCCGGGGTGAGCGGTCGAAGGCGCTCCGAGGTACGCTGTGGCTTCCCCCTCAAGCAGGAGCACCATGGCGCTCGCCGAAGACTTCTCGAAGGCCCAGGAGCGGATCAAGACGCTCAAGACGCAGCCGTCGAACGACACGCTGCTCGAGCTGTACTCCCTCTACAAGCAGGCCACGGTGGGCGACGTCGAGGGCAAGCGGCCGGGCATGCTCGACTTGAAGGGGCGCGCGAAGTTCGACGCGTGGACCGCGCGCAAGGGCACCTCGAAGGACGCGGCGATGCAGCAGTACGTCGCGCTGGTGAATCGGCTGGTGCCGTAGACGGTCGCGAGTCGAGGGCCGACTCCCGCGAGCCTCATGAGGAGCCGAGGCCGCGCGGCGCGAGTCAGCCCGCCCACTCAGTGTGCACGAACACCCCGGGCGCGTCGACGCGCTCGTAGGTGTGGCTGCCGAAGAAGTCGCGCTGCGCCTGAATGAGGTTGGCCGAGCCGCGCGCCGTGGTGAGCGAGTCGTACCAGGCCAACGACGTCGCCAGCCCGGGAATGGCCACCCCCGCCTGCGACGCCGCAGACACCACCCGCCGCCACGCCGGCAGCCGCGCCGCCAGGTCGGTGACGAACTCGGGCGCCAGCGCCAGCAGCTCGGGCTCGGTCTTCGCCGCGAACGCCGCCTGAATGCGCTCGAGGAACGCCGCGCGAATGATGCACCCCGCCGTCCAGATGCGGGCGATCTCGGACAACCTCGTGCCGTAGCCGAACGCCTCGCTCGCCGCGCGCAGCAGCTGGAACCCCTGCGTGTAGCTGGCGATCTTCGAGGCGTAGAGCGCGTGCGCGAGGTCGTCGACCGACACGCCGGCCAGCCGGCTCCGCGCCGGGCGGTGCGCCACCTCGGCCTTCACCCGCGTCTGCTTCTGCGACGACAGAATGCGCGCGTCCACCGCCGCCGTGATGGTGGGAATGGCGATGCCCAGCTCCGCGGCCGCCACCACCGTCCACTTGCCGGTGCCCTTCTGGCCTGCCTTGTCGAGGATGGCGTCGACCAGCAGCGCGCCCGTGGGCGACTTCGGGTCCTTCACCCGGAAGATGTCGGCGGTGATCTCGATGAGGAACGACGAGAGGTCGCCCTGGTTCCACCGCGAGAAGGTGTCGGCCACCGCGGCGCCGTCGAGCCCGAGGCCCTCTCGGAGCAGGAGCGCCGTCTCGGCGATGAGCTGCATGTCGCCGTACTCGATGCCGTTGTGCACCATCTTCACGAAGTGGCCCGCCGAGCCGAGGCCGCAGTGCGTGACGCACAGGCCCGACGAGGAGCGCGCGGCGATGGGCTCGAGCACCGGCTTGAGGCGCTCCCACGCGTCGAGGTCGCCACCGGGCATCAGCGAGGGGCCCTTCAGCGCGCCCTCGGAGCCCCCCGACACGCCCATGCCCACGAAGCGCCACGGCTTGCCCTTCGCCGCGGCCGCCCGGCGATCGCTGTCGGTGTACAGGCTGTTGCCCGCGTCGATGACGATGTCGCCCGCCTCGAGCAGCGGGTCGAGCTGGCCGATGACGTCGTCCACCGGGCTCCCCGCGTTCACCAGCACCACCAGGCGGCGCGGGCGCTCGAGCCTCGCGACCAGCTCCTGCAGCGAGGCCACCACGTCGAGCTTCGCCTCGGGGTGCGCGTCGGCCAGCTGCTTCGAGGTCGCGAAGGTGCGGCTGTAGCCGCCGACCTTCAGGCCGCGCGAGGCGAAGTTGCGCGCCAGGTTGCCGCCCATCACGCCCAGCCCAATCACTGCCACGTCGTTCTTGCGGTCGCTCATGTCTTCTCCATCAGGTCGAGGGGTTGGTCGGTCATCACCGTCAGCGAGCCGAGGCGGCTGACTGGCACGCTCACGTCATGGGCGGCGAGCCTCTTCAGCGCCGCCCGCTTGCCGGCGCCCGCGGCCAGCACCAGCCGCCTGAGGCCTTCACGGCTCAGCACCGGCAGCGTCAGCGTCACGCGCGCGCGCGGTGGCTTGGGAGAGTCTTCGAGGTGCGCCACCGTGGTGGTGGCGCCGAGGAGGCGGTGACCAGGGAACAGCGAGGCGACGTGGCCGTCTTCCCCCATGCCCAGCAGCGCCACGTCGAGGGCGCCGCCGAACTGGTCCGCGAAGGCCTTCGAGAACCGCGCGCACGCCGCCGCGCCGTCTTCACCGTCGAGCACCAGCGGCAACACCAGCCCCGGTGGGCGTGAGAGCGCGCCGGCCCGCTCCAGCGCGCCCCGGTTCGAGTCGTCGCTGCTCACCGGCACCACGCGCTCGTCCACCCAGGTGAGCTTGAGCGCGCGCCAGACGCGGGCCGGCAGCTTCGCCTGCAGCCGCGCGAAGGCCGCCGCGGCCGAGCCTCCCGCGATGCCGAGCCTGGCCCCGCCGCGCGCCTCGTGCACGTCGGTGAGCCACCGGCTCAGCAGCGTCGCGGCGTCGTCGGCCGGCGCCGCCGAGGTGACGAGCTCAACCACGCGTCCAGCCGCCTTCGCAGCCGTGGAAGAGCTGCTGCGCCTCGTCGGGGCCCCAGCTGCCCGCGTCGTACTCGCGCAGCGGCGGCGCGTCGGCGCCCTGCCAGGCCGCCTGCATCGCGTCGGCGAACCGCCAGCTGGCCTCGATCTCGTCGCCGCGCAGGAACAAGGTCGCGTCGCCCAGCAGCGCGTCGAGGAGCAGCCGCTCGTACGCCGGCGCCGACGAGCTGCCGAACACGTTCTGGTAGTCGAACGAGAGCTCGGCGTCGTGCATCACCATGGCGGGCCCCGGGCGCTTCACGCCGAACGAGAGGTGCACCGCCTCGCGCGGCTGAATCGAGAGCGTCAACACGTTGGGGCGAATCTGGCAGAGGTCGCCCGCGCGCAGCTTGCGGCGGAACTCGTCGTCGCTGAGGCCCTCGGGCTTGTTGAAGAGCTGAATCGGCGGCGTCTTGAACTGCACCTGCACCTCGGTGAAGCGCTTCTTCATGCGCTTGCCGTGGCGCAGCAGAATCGGCACGCCGCTCCAGCGCCAGGTGTCGATCTCACAGCGCACCGCCACGTACGTCTCGGTGCTCGAGCCCGGCGGCACGCCCTCTTCGTCGAGGTACCCCGGCACCTGCTGGTCTCGCACCACCCCTTCGCGATAGCGGGCCCGCACGCAGTCGGTCTTCATGTCGGCGCGGTCGGGAGGACGCAGCGCCTCGAGCACCGCCACCTTCTGGGCGCGCACCGACTTGGCGTCGAGCGAGGCCGGCGGCTCCATGGCGATGAGCGAGAGCACCTGGAGCATGTGGTTCTGCAGCATGTCGCGCAGCGCGCCGGTGCCGTCGTAGTAGGCGGCGCGGCCCCGCTCCATGCCCAGCTCTTCGGCCACGGTGATCTGCACCAGCTCGACGTGGTCGCGGTTCCACAGCGGCTCGAAGATGGCGTTGTGAAAGCGGAACCCGAGGATGTTCTGAACGGTCTCTTTCCCGAGGTAGTGGTCGATTCGGTAGACCTGAAACTCCTTCAGGTGGGTGTGCACGTGGCGGTTGAGCGCCACCGCCGACGGCAGGTCGTGGCCGAAGGGCTTCTCGACCACCACCCGGCGCCAGGCCACCTTCTCGCCCTCGGCCATGTGGAGCAGGCCCTTCGAGGCGAGGTTGGTGATGGCGTTCGCGAAGAGGTCGGGCTTGAGCGAGAGGTAGAAGAGCCGGCCGGTCTCGCGGCCGCCGGGCAGCGCGTCGAGCGCCGCCGAGAGCCGGTCGAGGTCCTCCACGCTGCCCACGTCGCCCGAGAGGTAGCTCACCCGCGGCGCCAGGGTGGCCCACGCCGCCTGAAGCTCGGGCGGCATGGCCTCGGCGATCTCCGCGCGAAACTGCGCGTCGGTCTTCTCGCGTCGAGAGACGCCCACCACCGAGAAGCCCTCGGCGGGCTGCGACTTGGCGCTCAGGCTGGCGAGCGCGGGGAGCAGCTTGCGCAGCGCGAGATCGCCCGCGGCTCCGAAGATGACGACCTGCGACGGTGACTTCATGAGGCCCCCGGGAACGTGGCCGCCGAGTGTGTCACCCGCGCCGCATGACGGGAACCGCCACGAGGGCCGGGTTCGCCGCCCGCCGCCGCGAGCGCCGTCGGTGAACCTTCAGGCCGACGGCTCGGGCGCCGGCGTGCCCACGGTGAGCGTCGGGTCGAGCAGGCTGGCGCGCAGCAGGGCGCGGTCGAGGGCGTCGATGGGCGGCTGGGCGTAGCCGCGCTCGAGGTAGCGCACCAACAGGGGCTCGAGCTGTCGGCCGTAGAGCTCCATGCACGGCTGCGGGTGAATGCCGGGCCACGAGTAGCAGCTCACCACCGCGCGGCGCGCTCCCGTCGGCACCCCTTGCGGAATCGTCTTCGACCACTCGGGGTCGTCGGGGCCGAACAGCCACTTGTCGAGGTTGCCCATGGGAATGCCCTCGACGCTGCGCACCGTCGGCGGCTTGCCGGTCGGCACGTACGGGTCGACGTTGAGGTCGCAGACGATGGCGTGCGGCGGTAGCCAGGCGAGCGCCTCGTTCTTCACCAGCGGCTGGCTCGCGTCGTCACGCTGCGTCGCGTCCACCAGCACGTCGGTGGTGGCCAGGTGCGCCTCGAGGAAGGCGGGGTCGGCCACCAACCGCCGCCCCAGCAACGAGGGCATGACCGGCGGAACGTCTCGCGCGGTCCAGTCGGCCCAGCGCAGCCGGTTGCCGTACTTGATGGCGGCCTCTGCGGCGTGCCGCCCGACCCGCCCCGCGCCCATGATGGTGACCCGCAGCGTCGGGCCCTTCGCGCGCAGCCGCTCCGGTGAGCGCTGCTCGAGCGCCGCGAACGCCGTCTCGAGGCCATTCCACGCCACCGACAGGGTGTTCTCGACCAGCCGCGCGCCGTGGTCGTCCACCAGCCCGTCGAGGCTGACGGCGTGGCACCTCAGCGCCCGCAGCGCGGCGACGCGCCGGGGCCGGGTGCCCAGGTGCAGCATCGAGATGAGGGTGGTGCCCGGCCTCAGCAGCCGCTCGTACTCTTCGACCTCGGGCGTGCGCAGCACCAGCACGGCGTCGCAGGCGAAGGCGTCTTCACGGCGCTCCACCACCTGCAGGTTCGGCACCGCGCGCTGGTAGTCCTCGAGGGTCAGGCCCATGCCCGCGCCGACGCCGCGCTCGAGCACCACGGTGGTGCCGGTGCGCGCGGCGGCCGCCAGCAGCGGCGGCAGGAAGTCGCGCCGCTCGCCCTTCTCTTTGTGCATGCGGGGCACACCCAGCGTCCGCGACGTCGTCATCAGGCTCTCCCTTTGCGAAAGGCGCGGTGGCTCGACCGCGCGACGGCGCGCTCCGCCATGCGGCCCCCGGTGACCGAGAGCCCCTCGGGCGACTGCTCGATGAGGGCGCGCAGCACCGGCTGGAGCTGGTTGCCGTAGCTGCGGCTCGACTCCAGCGGCCTGATGCCCGGCCACGAGTAGCAGCTGCACGCGGTGCGGCGCGCGGCCGTCGGCACCCCGGGGCCCAGCTTGTCCCACGCCGGGTCGGCGGGCTCGAAGACGTGCTGGTCGAGGTTGCCGTGTGGAATGCCCTCGACGCCCTTGGTGCGGGGCGGGGTCGTCGAGGCGTCGTAGGGGTCGGCCGCGAGGTCGACGATGACGGCGTGCTTCGGCATCAGCTCGAGCCAGGCGTTGCGAATGACGGGCACCGAGGTGTCACGGCGCTGGGTGGCGTCCACCAGCAGGTCGACGGTGGGCAGCGTCTTCGTCACGTAGTCGACGTCGGTGGTGAGCTCGACGTCGACGGCGATGACCTCGACCCCCGCGACGCCTCGAGACGTCTGCAGCCGCCGCACCTCGGGGTCGCCGTACTGCACCGCCCAGCGCAGCGCGTGCGCGCCCACCGCGCCGGCGCCCAGCACCAGCACCCGCAGGGGCCCGCGTGACGGCGCGGCGAAGTCGCTCCAGTTCCGCGCGAGCGCGCCCATGCCGACCGCCACGCCGTTGCGCGCGACCGCGTCGAGGTTCTCGATGAGGCGGCGGCCGAGGTCGTCGACCACCTGGTCCATGGCGAACCCGTTGACGCCGGCCTCTTCACAGAAGGCCACCCGCTCGGGCCGCGTGGGGAAGTGGAGCATCGACAGCAGCGCGCTGCCCTTGCGCAGGAGCGCGAGCTGGCTCACCGGTGGGCAGCGCAGCACCACCACAAGGTCGGCGGCGAAGCACTGCGCGGCGGTGCCGAAGGTGAGGCGCTGGTTGGCGGCCCGGTAGGCGTCGGCAGCCAGGCCCAGCCCGGAACCGTACGTCTCTTCGGCCACCACCTGGACGTCGAAGCCCTGGAGGAAGGCGAACAGCTCGGGGGTGAAGTCGCGCACCTCGCGCGCCTCGTGTTGCTGGCGTGGAAAGCCGATGGTCTTGATGCGGTTCACGCCAGCTCCCTTCGGGCTGCGAGGTGGTGAGGGGCCGTTCAGGCCGTGACGACGGGCTCAGGGCGTCGCGTGGGGGTCGGCGTCGCGGCGGTGGCGGTGGGCCGCTCGGCGGTGTGGGGCTTCGCCTCGGTGCGCTTGAAGAACTTGCGCACGGCGGCATCGACCTGGGCGTTGCGGAGCGCCCAGGTGGTGGCGGCGCCGATGGCGGCCCCGAGGCTCAGCAGGCCGGCGACTTCGCCCGCGACGCGCAGGGAGCTGCGGCGGGGCTGCAGGCCGAAGGAACGGAGGACACGGTTGGTATCGAGCTTCTTGAAGTTCATGGGTTGCTCCTGTTGGCGCGCGGTGCCTCCGCGCTCGAGGCCGGAGCAGGGCTCCGGAGTGGGACGACCAGCACGCTCTCGGGCGCGCTGGCGACGACACGCGCGGTCACCCGGCGTGAGAGGAGGGAAGGCTTGGGGTCGGCCCCGACCACCACCAGGTCGGCGTGGGCCCTGCGCGCGGCGGCGAGAATGCCGCCGACCGGGTCGCCCTGCCGGGTGATGGTGACGCCCGCGTCGTGCGCGTCGGCGGCGAGCTCGAGCTGGTCCGCCGCGTGCCGGGCGACGCGCTGCTCGGCCGAGGGCAACACGAACGGCGACAGGCTGTCGCCCGTCCACGCCAGCACCAGGGGGTCGACGTTGTGCACGAAGGTGAGCGAGCGCCCCAGCGCGTGCGCGACGCTCGCGCCCTGCTCGAGCACCGGCAGCCGGCGGTCGGTCAGGCTCGAGGCCGCGATGACGGGCGCGTGGCCGGGCTCCCGCCGCGCCACCAGCACCGGCACGTTCGCCTCGAGCGAGAGGCGCGAGACGCTGTCGCCGGGCCAGAGGCCGGTCGAGGGCACCACCACCAGCCGCGGGTCGAGGCCCTGGAGCGCGCCCGCCAGGTTCGTGGTGCCGCTCTTCTCGAGCGAGACCATCGCCGGGGGCGTCTGGCCGGCGTGAAAGCGCCGCTGCCACCGAACCCGCGCGTCCATCACGCGCAGGGCCGCGGTCGCGTTCTGCAGCCCGTCGGCGTGGTGCCGCTGGGGGAAGAGGACGTTGGCCCGCAGGGGCCGCTCCGAGATCAGCCGCACGACGACCACGTCGGTCGCCAGGGCGCGCGCCAGCTCGGTGGCCCAGCGGGAGGCCGCGCCGTGCGCCGCGCCGTGCCCGCGCAGCAGCACGACCGGCCGACGGTTCGCCGCGAGGGCGCTGTCGTTCGCGGCCACGGCGTCGTCGAGCTGGGGGTTCTGCAGGGTGAGTGCGTTCATGGTGTTTCCTCCGTGAACACACCGTCTCAGATCGGGCTGTTGATGATAATAACGAAAGAACACCGGCTCCTGTGATGTAAACAAACAAGCAGAAGGGGCGCCCCGATGACCTGGCTCAACCATCACCACCTCGAGTACTTCCGGCTGATCGCCCGTGAGGGAGGGCTGAGCGCCGCCGCGCGCCGGCTCGGCATCACCCACTCGACGCTGTCGATTCAGCTCAAGCAGCTCGAGGCCGCGCTCGGAGACGCGCTCTTCGACCGCAAGGGCCGTCAGCTGGTGCTCACCGCCTTCGGCGAGCAGGTGCTGACCTACGCCGAGGCCATTCACCGCCTCGGCGCCGAGCTGATGGACTTCGCCGAGGGCCGGGGGAGCCCGCAGCAGCGGCGCCCCTTTCGCGTCTCGGCGACGGCGAGCCTGCCGCGCACCATCGTGATGGAGCTGATGGCCCCGCTCCTCACCAGCGGGCGCTGGGGCCCGGTCGAGATTCGGCAGACCGACGCCCAGACGGTGCTGGGCGACCTGGTGTCAGGCCGCATTCACCTCGCGCTCTCCGACGACCTGCTGGTGCGGCCCGGCGTGCACTCCCACCTGCTCGGCAGCTCGGGCGTCACCTGGTACGCCATGCCTGCCCTGGCCACCCGCCTGCGGCAGAAGTTCCCCACCCGCCTCGCGGGGCAGGGCTTCGTGCTCCCCTCGGCGGGCGTGCCGCTGCGGCGCGCGCTCGACCGGTGGCTCGTCGAGCACGCCCGCGGCTTCCGGGTGGTGGCTGAGGTCGACGACGCCGCGATGCTCCGGGTGCTGGGGTCGCAGGGGCTGGGGGTGTTCCCGGTGCGCGACGCGCTCAAGGCCGAGGTCGAAGACCTGCTGCGCGCCCAGCCGGTCGGGCCCATTCGCGGCGTCACCGAGCGGTACTACGCGCTGACCATGGAGCGCACCGTGCGCGACGAGGGCGTGGCGGTCGTCGTCGGCGCGGCGCGCACCCGCCTGGCGCGGGAGCGCTGAGGGCCCACGGCCTCGAGTTGCGCTGGCCATCAGCCCGTTCCGGGTTAGAGAGAGCCGCGCGTTGGAACGCGCGCGGGCGGGGCGCGGTACCCTTCGACGAGGAGAACCTGGTGAGCTCACTCATCTCGACGACGCTGGCGCTGCTGCTGGGCGCGAGCCCCGCGGCCGACGCCGGGCGCGGCGCAGACGGCGGGGTCGTCGACGCCGGCCCGGCCGACGCCGCCGTGCCCGACGGGGGCCTCGAAGACGGCGGCGCGCGCCACGACGGCGGGAGCCTCGGCCGGCTGCACGACCTCCGCGCGCTGGCCGACGGCGCCCTCGCCACCTCGGTCGAGCCCCAGCAGCTCTTCGACGCCGACCTCTCTGACGCGGCCGCGGTGGCCCTCGAGCGCCTGCGCCTCGAGCTGCTGCTCGCCCAGCCCTCGACCCGCGCCGACGCCGGCCCCGGGCCCGACGCGGGGGTCGACGCGCGCCGGTGGGCCGACCGCCTCGAGCTCGATCGCGCGCGCCTGGCGTTCCTCTCGCTGCCCGACGAGCGCCGGGCCGCGCTGCTCGCAGACCACGCCGCCCGCCGGCTGGCCGCCACGCCCAGCGAGTCGGAGGAGGCGCGGCGAGCCCGTGAGGCCGACGCAGAACGGCAGCAGGCGCTCGAGGCGGCCCGAAAGGCGCGCTCCGAGGCCGAGCGGCTGGCGAGCGAAGAGATGGCCCGGCTCATCGGGCTCGAGGGCGAGGCCGAGGCCCTGAAGGCCCGCCTCGCCGACGAGCACGACGCGCTGCTGGCCCGGAAGGACACCGTGCTGGGGTGGCAGCGGCGGGTGCGCGACGTTCGCGCCGGTACCGCAGACGCCGACTCGACCTACGACGCCTTGCGGCGGGCGCTGCGCGCGGTGCGTGACGAGCTCGAGAAGGCGCTCGACGAGCAGCGCGCCGGCGTCTCGGCGCTGCCTGAGCTCGGCCCCGACCTGGCCCTCCAGCTGCCCGAGAGCCCCTCGGTCGAGGCGCTGCGCGAGCGCCGCACGCGGGTGCAGGCGCTCCTCGCCACCGTGCACGAGCTCGAGGTGAAGCAGTGGGAGGCGCGGGCCGCCAGCGCGCTCGACGAGATGAACACCCTCAACCGGGAGCGGCTGGGGCTGCTCGAGCTGCTCTCGCCGTCGAAGCGGGCCGCCATCACCGGGTTGACCGAGGCGGGCTTCGACCAGGCCCGGGCCGAGGGCAGACACCTGCTCCTCACCCTGAGCGCGCACCGGCTGGTGCTGACCGACTGGCTGCAGGGCTTCGGGAAAGAGGGCCGCACCAGCCGCATCTCGGGCTGGGCCGTCACCATGACGCTGGTGCCGTGGCTCGTCCTCGCGGTGGCCTTCTTCTGGTGGCGTCGGCGCAGCCCCGCCTACCTGACGATGGGCCTTCGCCGGCTGGTGCAGAACGACCGCGACGAGCGCCTGGCCAGCCCCAGCCGCCCGACGCGCGCGTTCCGCTTCCTCATGGGCGTGCACCGGCCGCTCGAGTGGCTGCTGTTCTTCTGGGCGCTGCTGCTCTTCATCCCCGAGGTCGCGCGCGGGCTGCTCGAGGTGCAGCTCTTCACCGTCGCGGTGGGGTGGACGCTCGGCGGCTCGCTGGTGGTGGCGGCCATCAACACCCTGGCCAACGTGACCGGCACCTCGCAGCTGCGCCTGACCGACGAGACCGACGACCTGCGGCTGCGGTCGCTGCGGCTGGTGGGCCGGGTGGTGGTGGCGTTCGCGCTGGTGCTGGTGCTGAGCGCGCGCCTGGTGGGGAAGGGCACCGTCTACAGCTGGGTGCTGGTCGTGTCGGGCTTCGCGGCGCTGCCGGTGTTCCTGCTGCTGGTGCGCTGGTGGAGAGAGACCGTCTTCCGGCGCGTGGAGCGGCAGCGGCGCAAGACGTCGCTCCAGGAGTGGGTGCTGGCCAACCGCAACGGGTGGAAGAGCTTCTTCGCCGCGTCGCTGGCCCTGGTGCAGCTGTTCGCGGTGGGGGCCTTCAAGGTGGTGCAGACGTGGGTGGCGAGCTTCGAGGTGGCGCGGCGCGCGCTGGCCTACCTCTTCAAGCGGGACATCGACCGGCTCGCCGAAGAGAGCCCGGTCGTCGAGGGCGCGCCGCTGGGCAGCGAGGCCTTCGCCGCGCTCGCGCCCGATCGCCCCGCGCCCTCGTGGGTCGCCTGCCCGGCAGACGAGCACCTGGCGGCGCTGAAGGCGCTGGCGACCTCGGGGGACGGCGGCGTGGCGGCGCTGGTGGGCGGGCGCGGGCAGGGCAAGACGACGCTCCTGGCCCAGCTGGCGGGGCAGCTCCCCGGCGCCGTCGTGGTGCGCTGCACGAAGTCGATGACCCTCGACGCGCTGCGCGAGGCGCACGCGCAGGCGCCAGGGCCGCTCAAGGTGGTGCTGCTCGACGACGCCAGCAGCTTCATCAAGCCGCTGATGGGCGGGCTCAAGCCGTTCGACGAGGTGCTGGCCTTCGCGCGCGGCACCACCGACGACACGCTGTGGGTCTTCGCGCTCGACCGCGCCGTCTGGCCCTTCCTGCGGCGCGCGCGCGACGCGCGGCCCCTGTTCGACGAGCTGTTCGACCTCGAGCCCTGGGCCGACGAACACATCGGGAAGCTGTTGGCGGGGCGCTCCGAAGAGGCCGGCCTGACGCTCGACTTCGGAGACCTGATGGAGCCGCTGCCGGCCTCGGCCGACGAGATCGACCGCCTCGAGGTGCTCTCGGCGACGCGCACCGGCTACTTCCGCATGGTGTGGGACCACGCCGGCGGCAACCCGGCGTCGGCGCTCGAGTCGTGGCGCTGCTCCTTGAGCCAGGCGGTCGACGGGGTGGTGAAGGTGCGGCGCCTGAAGACGCCGTCGCCCGCGAGGCTCGAGGGCCTGCCCGACGCGGCGGTCTTCATTCTGCGCGGCGTGCTGCAGATGCCCGGGGCGAACCTCGAAGACCTCTCGGAGTCGACCCGGCTCTCGAGCACGCACGTGCGCGCGGCGCTGCGCTACGGCCAGGAGCACGGCTACCTGGAGGAGACCGGCGGCGCCTACCGGGTCACCTGGCACTGGCTGCGGGCGGTGGTCTTGTTCCTCGAGCGGCGTCACCTCCTGGTGAACTCATGACGAGAGCTTTCGTGAAGCAGCTCAACGCGCGCTGGCCGGTGGTGCTCGGCGCGCTCGCGGCCTCGCCGGCGTGGGCGCAGGACGCGCCCGACTTCAGCCGCCTGGCCGAGTTCGTTCGCTGGGGCGGCGTGGCCGCGTCGGTGCCCATCGTCATCGGGGCGATGTTCCTCATTCGCCTGGTGCAGAACGCCGGCGACCGGCTCGCGGCGCGCTTCTCGACCCGGCGCCCGCTCATTCAGAAGGTGCAGACCAGCCTTCGGTTCGGGCTCTACATCGTGGGCTTCGGCCTCGCGACCAGCCTCAGCATTCGGCTCGACTCGACCGCGCTCACCGTCATCGGCGGCTCGCTGGCCTTCGCGGTCGGCTTCGCGCTGCGCGACCTGGTGGCCTCGTTCATCGCCGGCATCACCATCATCTTCGACCGCCCCTTCCAGGTGGGCGATCGCGTGGCCTACGGCGGGGAGTACGGCGACATCATTCAGATCGGCCTGCGCAGCGTGCGCATGAACACGCTCGACCACAACGTCATCACCATCCCCAACAACAAGGTGTTCACCGACGTCACCTCGAGCGGCAACTACGGCGCGCTCGAGATGCAGTGCCCGATGGACTTCTACATCGGCGTCGATCAGGACGCGCCGCTCGCGTCGGAGATCATTCGCGAGGCCTGCCTGAGCAGCCCCTACATCTTCTTCGACATGCCGGTGCCGGTGCTCGCCAAGCAGGTCATCCTGCAGGACTACATGGCCTTCCACCTCAAGGCGCGCCCGTACGTGTTCGACTGCAAGTACGAGAAGCCGTTCGAGACCGACGTGCACTTCCGGGTGCTCGAGGCGTTTCGCAAGCACGGCATCAAGCCGCCCGCCATTCTGCACCGCTCGACCAACCCGGTGGAGCCGTGATGCTGACCGCGCTGGCGCTGAGCCTGGCGCTCGGGGGCGTCAAAGCCCAGCCGTGCCGACCGACGGTGGCGTGTACGGCCGAGCTGGTGCCCGCGGGGCACGCCGAGGTCGAGCTGGGCGCGCTGACCGGCGGCTCGGGCACCGGGGTGAACCTGCTGGCCAAGGTGTCGGTGCTCGACTGGCTGCAGGTGCAGTTCGGCAGCGACCAGCTGCTGGCGTTCGACGGGAAGCAGGCGTGGGCCGTCGACGGCGCGGTCGCGGCGCTCAAGGTGCGGCTCTTCGAGCAAGCCGACCTGCTGCCGACGCTCTCGCTCTCGTCGAGGCTGGCGGCGCCGACGCGCCCACCGCTGCCAGCGCTCCAGTCCACGGTGGACCTCAACTTCACCGCGCACGCCTCGAAGGACCTGGGGCCCGTGCACGCCGACCTCAACGGCATGTTCAACCTCTTCGGGTTCGACCAGGCGCAGGGGCAGGTCGCGCTCGCGCTCTCGACCGGCCTCACCTCGCAGGTCGGCGTGGCGCTCGAGGGCCACTCCACCTTCGGCAACCCGCGTCGGCCCAACGACGGCGGCGTGCGCGCCGTGCTCACCTTCTCGCCAGTGGAGCAGCTCGTCTTCGACCTCGGCGGCGACGTGGGCTTCTTCCCGCAGACCCGCGCGTGGTCGATGTTCTTCGGCCTCGTCTTCGTCCCCACCGACACGCGGTAGGCCTGGCTCCAGCGGGCGCGGCGCGCTCGATGCCCCACGCGCCCTCGAGAAGCTGTCAGCCGATACGTTGCCCGGCGCGCGCTTCCGGGTGACGCGGCGCCCGCCCTAAGGGGGCCTCATGCACGCACGCCTCTCTGTCTTCGAGACCCTCGGCCTCGACCCGTTGCCGCTCCGCGCGCGCGAGGCCTGGCTGGCCCTGCGCGGTGACGCCTCGGTGCCGCCCACGCGCTTCGGCGTCAGCAGCCTGGGCATCTTCCACCCGCTGTTGAGCGTGAAGACGTGGCTGGGGCACACGCGCGAAGACCGCCGCGTCCCCATCTCGACGCTCTTCAACCGCACGCCCACGCCCATCGAAGCCGGGTGGTCGGTGCGCAAGACCCAGGTGAAGGACTTCCGCGGCGGCACCTCGAGCTACGACAGCCACAACGGCACCGACTTCGCCGTGCCGGTGGGCACCGTGGTGACGGCGGCGGCGGCGGGCAAGGTGCTGCGCATCAGCAGCGAGTACAACCGCGGCGGGCTCAAGGTGTTCGTCGACCACGGGCGGGGCCTGGTCACCACCAGCAACCACTTGGCGCGCGCGCTGGTGAAGGTCGGCGATCTGGTGCGGCAGGGCGACCCGGTCGCGCTCTCGGGCTACTCGGGCCTCGACGCGCTGGTGTCGTTCCCCTGGAGCGTGCCGCACGTGCACTTCAACACCTGGCTCAACGGCGCCCCCGTCGACCCCTTCGCGGCCGAGGGTGAGGCGGCGCTGTGGCTCGACGGCAACGCGCCCACGCCGGCGGTCTCGAGCGCCCCGCCGAACCTCACCGCGTGGGACCCGGCGAGGGTGGACCAGGCCATCGCCGCGTGCCGAGACGAGGCCGTTCGCGCCGAGCTGGCCGCCGAGCCCGAGCTCGACCGCCGCGCCATGAACGTGCTCTTCACGCGCAACTACTACCCCACGCGCTTCTCCAGCCGACCGGCGCTCGAGGCCGCCGGCTTTCCGCGTGAGCCCCGGCTCGCGCTGCCCTTCCGCAGAGAGGACTTCGTCGGCGTCGTCATTCTCTAGGACGGGCGGCGCCGCGCGACGTCCGAGGGTTCGCGTTGGCCGCCCCAGACCTCACGGCCAGTCGCGGGCCTGCGTCACCCCAGCGGCCCAGGCGAAGAAGCGCTTCGCGTCGGCCTCGTCACGAGACTGGGGGCTGGACTCCAGCGGCGCCCGCTCGGCCCAGAAGAGGCCGGTGGTGGCGTCGAGGCTCGGGTCGACCGCGGTGAAGCAGAGGTTCGCGACCGCGTCGTCGAAGCGCGTGGCGAAGGCCAGGTGCGGCAGCGCGTACCGGAGCACCAGCCGCATGAAGCCGCGCGCCGACGCCGCCGCCGTCTCGGGCACGAAGCCCGGGCACACCCCGTGGACGGTGAAGCGCTCCTTCGGGACCCGGCGCGAGAGCTCGTAGAGAAACCACAGCAGCGCCAGCTTCGAGTTCTTGTACGCGCGCTCGTGGTGGTACCCGCGCTCGAGGTTCGGGTCGTCGAAGTCGTAGCGCACCGGCTCGCCGCGCGAGTCAGGCAGGTGGAGCCGCGACGAGACGCCGACGACGCGGCCAGGGCCCTGGCCTCCACCCAGGCGCGGCAGCAGCTCGTGCGTCAGCAGGAAGGGCCCCAGGGCGTTGACGGCCAGGGTCTCTTCGAGCCCGTCGGCCGAGCGCCGTCGCGTGGGGCTCTGTTGCATGACGCCGGCGATGTGCATCACCACGTCGAAGCGCTGCTCCGCCGGCAAGCCCCGCGCGAACGCACGAATGGAGTCGAACGACGCGAGGTCGAGCGTGCCGTGCGACACCTCGGCCTGTGGGTGCGCGCGCTTGACCTCGTCCACCGCCCGCGCGCCGGCCTCGGGGCTGCGTGCCGTCAGCAACACCCGATGGCCCGCGGCGGCCAGCGCTGCCGCGACACCTTTGCCCAGCCCGCGGCCCCCGCCCGTCACCAACACCGACTTGTTCGGCATGTGCGCTCCCGAGCCTTCGCCCCCACGGCCAAAGCGAGCACCACTTCTACCACCCGCCCGGTGGGTCGCGTGGTGCTCGCGAGCGGGAGCGTGGCCGCCACCCGCGCCGCACGCCCATCGCGGCGAGGGCCGATCGGTCGTCGGTTCGCCCCTGATGGGCCGCGACGTGCGCGCGCCTCGCCTCCCCACCGTCGCGCGGGAGGCCCGAGGACGACACGAGCTGCGGCCGGGGTCGGCGGCGCTGCCTTCAGCGCACGGCGGCGCGCAGCCACGCCAGCGCGATGCCGCTGGTGACCGAGACGTTGAGCGAGTCCCAGGCGCCGTGCATCGGAATGCGCCCGGTCACGCACCGGGCCAGCGTCTCCTCCTTCAGCCCGGGGCCCTCGGCGCCCAGCAGGAGCGCCACCCGGCTCGACGTTGGGCGCTGCGCCCCGCCGATGACGAGCTCACCGCGCGGCGAGAGCGCGAGCACCTGGTACCCGGCCGCCACCAGCGCGTCGAGCAGCTGCCCCTCGTCGGCCACCTGCGCGAAGGGCACCACCAGCGTGCCGCCGATCGAGACGCGCACAGCCTTGCGGTACAGCGGGTCGCACGTCGCCTCGTCGTAGAGCACCCCGTCGACGCCGAACGCCGCCGCGTTGCGGAAGATGCCGCCGACGTTGTCGTGGTTGGTGACGCCGCAGAGCCCCAGCACCAGCCGAGGGCTGGCCTCGGCGCCCAGCACCTCGCCGGCCGAACGCTCTGGGCCCCGCTCACCCACCGCCAGCACGCCACGATGGAAGGCCAACCCCACGATGCCCTCGAGCACCGCCTGCGGCGCCACGTAGACAGGCACGCTCGTCGGCAAGCGGTCGGCCAGGCGCCTGGCCTGCTGCTCCGAGACCAGCACCGCGCGCGCGCGGAACCGCGGCGAGCCCAACAGCTGCGGCAACACCACCTCGCCCTCGGCGATGAAGAGGCCTGCCGCGCGCAGGTCGCGGTCGCGAATGGAGCGGAAGTCGGCGACCCGCGGGTCATCGGCCGACGAGATGGTGAGGAAGGCGCTCGTCATGGCGAGGCGGCAGGCGGCGGAGGCAGCGGCGCCGAGAGGTGCACGTCGAGCTGGGGGAAGGGGATGGCGACGTTCGCGGCCTTGAGCTCGCGCCAGATGGCCCTGCGGAGCAACGACTGGCCGCGCTTGACGCCCCAGACGTCGCGCGTCCACACGCCGACCTCGAAGTTGACCGACGAGTCTCCGAAGCCGGTGAGGGAGACGAAGGGAGGCCGGTCCTGCTCGCGCCACTCCATGCTCTCGGCCGCCTTGAACAACGCCGCGTCGACCACCGCCACGTCGGCCGTGTACGAGACGCCGACCCCGACGCGCAGGCGGTAGATGGGCTCCGACAGGGTGAGGTTCTTGACCGCCGCCTGGGTCAGCAGGCTGTTGGGCACGATGAGCTCTTCGTCGTCGAGCGTCTGCGCGACGGTGGCCCGCCAGCCCATGCGCCGCACCTTCGCGATGCGCCCGTCGAACTCGATGATGTCGCCCTCTCGAATCGACCGCTCGGCCACCAGGATGATGCCCGAGACGAAGTTCTCGGCGACCTTCTGCAGCGCGATGCCGACGCCCACGGCCACCACTGCGCTCGCGGCCAGCAGGTTGCCCAGCTCGACGCCCGCCGCCTCGAGCGCCGCCACGATGATGGTCAGCCGCAGCACGTAGCCGACGATCTGCGAGAGGCTCGCCCGCCACGCGGCGCCGGGCCCGGTCGGGTTCTTCCCCTTGATTCGCCTCGTCAGCCGCGAGGTGACCACCAGGCCCACCACCAGAATCGCCAGCGCCGAGGCCAGCGCCACCCACGAGACCTTCACGGCGCCGAGCTCCAGCGCCGAGCCGTTGAGCCAGTTCATCACGTCTCCTTCACCGGCACCGTCAGCACCGGGCACCTCAGGTCGCTCAGGAGCCTCAGCGGCACGCTGCCGACGCTCACGCTCGACGCGCGGCCCACGCCGCCCGCCCCGTGGCGGCCCACCACCACCAGGTTGAAGCCGCCCTCATTGGCCTTCTCGACCAGGGTTCGCGCCGGGCCCGAGCCGCCCACCCAGATGGTGACGATGCCCGCGGGCAAGAGGGTGTCGCGCACCCGCTCGCCGTAGGCGCGCAGCCGCTCGGGTGAGGTGCCTCCGTCGGGGACGAGCACCAGCTGAACCTGGGCGCCGCGCCGCACCATGCTGGCGACGTAGGGCAGCGTCGCCTCGGCCTCGGCCGACCCGTCGAGGCCCACCAGCACCCGCGTCAGGGGCGGGTAGCGGTCGGCCGGCGCCGCGCGCGGGTGGCTGACCAGCGTCGGCACCTTCGTCGAGGCGACCAGCGCCTCGAGGCCCGCGAGCTCGGCGCTGGCGATGAGCAGGTCGCAGCCGGCGGCGGTCGCGCTCGAGGCCGCCTCGCCGATGGTCGCGACCGAGGTGGCCGGCCCCTCGAAGGCGAGCGCGCGCTTGAGCCCCTCGAGGTACCCGGTGCCGCTCACGCCCACGGTGGTGACCCCCACGCTCGCGCCGAGGCTCTCGGCCATGGCGCAGGCGGTCAGCAGCGCCGACTCCGAGGTGGGTGTTCCGTCGACGACCGCGACGGTGGCGCGCGGCCACTCCCAGGCCTTCGACTCGACGAACGACTTGTTCTCGAGCAGCACGCGCGCCAGCCGGGCCTCGAGGTCGGTGGGAGGCCCCAGGCGCCCGCGGAACACAGTGAAGGCGACGTAGAGGCCCGGCACCAGCAGGGCGTAGGTCCACGCGCCCTCGGTGAAGCGCTCGACGAAGATGAGCAGCGCCGCGCCCGAGGTGACCAGCGCCGCCAGGCTCGTGGCGACCAGGCCCACGCGCGCGCCCCGCGAGCCGCGCGCCTCGCGGGCCAGGCGCTTCACCGCCGCCCAGCCCGTCAGCCCCAGGAGCACGAAGACGCCCGCGGCGTAGAGGGCCAGGTACGTCTCTTCGCTGGTGCCGAAGCCGACGAAGCAGGCCACCACCACGGCCACCTGCGCGAGCACCGGGCGGTCGGCCACGTCGAAGCGGTTTCGCTGCCCGAAGGTGGCCGGCACGTAGTGGCGGTGGCGCAGGCCCAGCGAGAGGTTCTGCAGGCCCTGCGCGCTCGCCGCCGCCGCCGACAGCAGCACCACGATGCCCACCAGCGTGCCCGCGTAGGCCACCGGGCCCGGGAGCAGCGCGTCCATCGTCTGGGTGAAGACCGACACTTCGCTGTTGAGCGGGTCGGCGATGGAGAAGATGGCCGGCCCCACCACCACCATCGTCACCAGCGTGGTGACCATCACGATGGCGAGGCTGCCGAAGGCCTGCCTGGCGCGCGCGATGGGCGGGCCCTCGTAGGCCGCCACCAGGTTGGCGAACACCTCGATGCCCGTCATCAGCGCGAGCAGGCGCACGTAGCCGCCCAGGGTGACGTGCAGGTTGTCGCCCGAGAAGGCGCGCACGTCGAACGAGGGCAGGTGCAGGCCGCGCGTGAAGATGACGGCGAAGACCAGCACCCACAGGAGCACCAGCACGGCCGCGGTGGCGGGGCCGAAGACGCGGGTCGCCAGGCGGGGGCCGCGGTTGACGACCAGGCCCACCAGCACGCTCAGGCCCGCGGCGAGGGCGGTGCGGGCGAAGCGGTCGAGGCCGCCGGCGCGGTCGGCGATGAAGGTGACGAGCGCGGCGATGCTGACGAGGAAGGTGAGGGTGTACTCGATGGCGGTGATGCTGGCGTTCACCTTCACCGCCCAGCCGCCGAACTCCTCTTCACACAGGCCGCTCCCGCCGCTGCCGTCGGGGATCCACCGCATCACGTTGCGGTACATCAGGCTCACCACCGCGACGGTGCCCACCACCATCCACAGCGGGGCGCCGAAGCAGATCGCGCCCACGCCGCTGGTGGCCAGCAGGCGCAGGTAGGGCCCGAAGACGTAGAGCGGCGAGGTCGCGGGGTCGCCGCCGCCGGCGAGGGCGCCTTCGATCGCACCGTTGAGTCGGTGCGTGACGTGAGCCATGGACGAGTCCCTTTCCCTGCGCTGGTGCGCTGGCCGTAGCACAGCGCCTCAGGAGGGAGAGGAGATTGCGGCTCAGCCCGGGCTGCGCTCCTTGAGGCGCGAGAGCTCGGCCTCGATCTCAGCCAACTGCGCCCGCACGTCGCCGTGCCAGCGCCGCTTGCGGGGGTCGGCCAGCACGCCGCGGCTGCGCTGGGCCAGCCACTCGAGGTCGGCGGCGCGGTCTCCGGGCCGGGCGCGGGTGGGCG
>JACSRE010000403.1 GCA_014879945.1 Myxococcus sp. | reverse complement strand
CAACGCAGGCGGTGCTGCGGGAGGAAGCGCGGGCGGCTCCGCAGGCGGCAACGCAGGCGGTGCTGCGGGAGGAAGCGCGGGCGGCTCCTCGGGCGGCAACGCAGGCGGTGCTGCGGGAGGAAGCGCGGGCGGCTCCTCGGGCGGCAACGCAGGCGGGAGCGCGGGCGGCTCCTCAGGCGGAAGCGCCGGTGGCGCGGTCGACGGCGGACCGATGTTGGCGGCGGCACGCTGCTCGGCGGGCGGAATCGTCGTTGGCACCGAGACCATCCAGGCGGGCGCGGAGCGCGGCGCGTGCGGGTTCGGGCGCGTGACCGGCCTGATGCCAGACACCTACCGAAACCTGCGCCGGGTGGCCGTCAGCACCATGCTCTATGACGGGGGCCTCTCGGGTGGAGGCGCGGGCGCCGAGGCCTGTGGCGAATGCGTCGAGATCACCCGGGCCGGGGTGACGACGCTCGCGATGGTCACCGACTGGTGCGATCCCGCCGGCGGCCCTCCGTGCGCTCCCGGCGTGACGAGCGCGGTCGCCTACGAGGCCGTCAGCATGGATCACACCCTCTCGGGGTCCGACCTCGCTTCGTATCGCGCCGTCCCCTGCCCCGGCGCTGCCACCATGCGGGTTGCGCTCGACGCCAGCTCGTTCTTGCCGAGCTTCATCCGGCTGCGGGTCTACTCGCACCGCATCGGGCTGCGTCACGTCGAGCTCCGCGGCGCAGGCCCCGGCGTCAGCGCGACCAACCCGTGGACCTCCATGGCCCGGAGCCTCTCGAACGGGTGGGACCTGACGGGCCCCGACGTGCGCCGCGGCGGCACCGGCGTTCAGCTTCGCCTCACCAGCGTGCACGGCCAGGTGATCGAGTCGCCGGCGATCGTCGCGCTCACCGCCATGAACGACGACGATCTGCTCGTGCAGTTCGACGATCGAAGGGCCATCGGCGCGACCTGCGATTGGCAGCCGCTGCGCACGATCTACGACGACGCGCTGGGGAGCGCCTTCGTGGGCACCTGGGCGGCGGCCACCTGGAGGACGACCGCGGTCTCGGCCACGCTCGACCCGACGGTGACGCTCGGCTGCCGGCAGGGCAACTGCCTGCGCGTCAGCACCACCGCGAACTTCGGTGGCGTGAGCTTCCAGTACTCAGGCGCGCAGCCCGTGGCGACCTCGCCCACCCTCGACTTCTGGATTCTGCCGGGGTCGAGCGCGGCCACCTACGCGGTGAGCGCCGCGCCGGGGTGCACCACCGTGCCGTACGCCGCGACGAGCGCGAGCTGGAGCCACGTGACGATCGACCTCGCGGCCGCCTGCCCTTCGGGCACCCGGCTGCAGAGCCTCTTCATCTACCGCACCAACGGCGCGGCCACGGACTTCATGCTCGACGACGTTCGGCTCCTGCCGTGACGACTACGGCGCGCGCTCGTAGGTGACCTGCAGGCGCGTGCCCGAGATGTTGACGCCGCCGACCGAGCACGAGGGCTGGGTGCCGGTGCAGGTGCTGCCGCTGCAGGCCCGCGACGACGACAGCGCGCCGGTTCCCTTGAAGGTCTGCCCACGCTCGAAGTTGAGCTCGAACCGGGTGGTGTCGGTGAGGGTGCGACCCACCTGCGTCGACTTCAAGACCGTCTCGCTCGAGAAGTTCCACGTGCCGGTGCCGCGCGTGCCCTTCATCAGACCGGTCAGCGTCACCGTGGGCGCGTCGCCCATGTCGATGGTGCGCAGCCCGCTCTCGAGCTCGAGCAGCGCGGTGTTGTCGGGGCCGTCCCACACCTGGATGTTGAGGAGCGACGGCGCGTCGGTGACCCGCACGTTGCTCGGCTGCGCGTTGTTCAGGTAGCAGCTGTCGGGCAGCGTGAAGAAGTCGACGACGACGGCGTAGAGCTCGGGGCTCACGCCCGCGCCGCAGCCAGAGAAGACGGACAGCAGAGAACCGAGGAGCAGCTTGCGCATGAGGTGACCTCCGTTGAGAAAGCGCGCGGAGCCTCGTCGCTGCCAGCCCTCAAGTCAAAACCAACTCACTTTCCCTTCTTCTTCGAGAGGGGCCCCCCCAGCCCGGGCGCCGTCTTCGACAGCTGGCTCAGCTGGAGCGGCTGAGAGACGGTGCGCAGCGCGTACGGCACGATGGGGGTGTCGAGGCCCTTCAGGATCACCGCCTCGCCGGCCTCGGTGGTGACGCCCGGGCCCGCGCGCATCAGCGTGTCCGAGGTGACGAGCACCTCGTTCTCGCGCGCGATGCCGCACAGCCGGGCCGACAGGTTCACCGTGGCGCCGATGGCCGTGTAGTCCATTCGCTGCTTCGACCCGAGCGCGCCTACGACGGCGGGCCCGGTGTGCACGCCCACGCCGACCTCGAGCTTGCGGCCCCCGACCTTGATGCGCGAGGCCCGCTCCACCAGCTCGAGCGCGGCGCGACAGGCGTTGCGGGCGTCGTCTTCCTTCGGGAGCGGCGCGCCCCACAGCGCCATCACGCAGTCTCCGATGAACTTGTCCACGGTGCCGTGGTGCTTCTCGATGGCGTCGACGGCGCCCTGGAAGAACTCGTTGAGGAAGCGCACCACCTCTTCGGGCTTCATCGCCGCCGACAGCGTGGTGAAGCCCCGCAGATCGGCGAACAACACCGTCACCTCGGCCGCGGCGCCCTCCATCTTCAGGTTCAGGCGCCCCGAGAGCACCTCGTCGACCGCCGCCGCCGAGAGGAAGCGCGAGAGCTGGGCGCGGCGCTCGACCTCTTGCCGCACCTTCGCCAGCAGCGCGGCGTTGTCGAGGAGGATGGCGGCCTGAGAGCCGATGGTGTCGAGCAGGGGCAGATCGTCGTCGCTGAACGCGGCCGACATGCTGATCGACTCGACGTAGAGCACGCCCACCGGGCCGTTGCGGGTGCGCAGCGGCACCGCCATGCAGCTCTGAATGCCGCGCACCATCACCGAGGCGCTGCGATCGAACCGCTCGTCCACGAGCGCGTTGTGGGTCAACAGGCCCTTCTCGGAGTTGATGGCCTGCTCGTACACCGCCTTCGGCACGTGCACCTGCTTCGAGCCGTCCTTCGACTTCGAGGCGAACTGCCCGGTGGTGAGCCAGATGGCCGCGCCCTCGGCCGGCATCAGCTCGAAGAGCACCGAGAGGATGCGATCGACCATCGCCTCCAGGTTGCGCTCGAGGGTGACGCGCCGGTGGAACTCCTGGGCCACGCGGTAGCGCGCGTTCTCGCGGCGCAGCGTCGCGATGGTGGTGGTGTCGGCCAGGGCGTTGATGTTGACCATCACCGTCTTGCCTTCGGCCGGCGCCGGCTCGAGCTCGTCGTCGCTGGCGGTGCCGCCGGGCCCACCAGACGCCGACGCGTTGGTCGGCTCGCCCGGGGCCGCTTCGTCGGAGGTGTCGTTGCCCCTGGCCGGCATCACGGGGCCGGCGCCGTTCGAGGTCATCTGCGCGAACGCAGACTCGTCGCGGTAGTAGCTGCTGCGAATCAGCGCCGCCACCGAGCCCGCCGTGGCGACGTAGACGACGATCAGCTTCGCGCCCACCGTCTGCCTCAGCTCGGCGTCGAGGTTCGACGAGAGCGGCACCGCGGCGACGACGTGCAGCTCCTCGGCCTTCGCGTCCCACCGGATGGGGCACATGCGCAGCCGCTCGGCCGAGCGCACGCCGACGCGCTCGAGCAACACCTCGTCGAGCTTGAGCGTCTTGAGCTTGTCGGACTTCACGAACCGGGTGCTGTAGAGTTCGGCGAAGATGCGGAGGAAGTCGCTCTCTTTGACCAGGTTCATGCGCAAGAGCGCGTCAGAGAGCAGCCCGCCGTGCTCGCGAACGTACGCGCGGCCCCGATCGAGCGACGCGCTGTCGATCAGCCCGCTGGCCCGCAGCGGGTTGGCGATGACCGAGTCGGATTCAGGAGACGCGTTCATTCGGGGGTCAGCCAGCCGGGACTGTACGTCACGGAGCGGCGCGCTCGTAGCGGAAGCGAACCGCCTGGGATGGGTGGCTCGGCCCGAGCTGGTTGGGGAGCCGCCAGAACTGGCCCGTGCCGGTCAACACGATGAGCTCGTACTCGCCGACCGGCGGCGGGCCGAAGGTGCGCAGCTCCCGGCGACCGGTCTTGCGGAGCACCTCCTGCGCCTGGGGCAGCACCGTCAACGAGAGCCGATCGACGAGCAGCCGCAGCCGCACGTTCCCGTTCAGGTTGCTCAAGAAGGGCGCGGGGTTCAGCACCAGGGGCACGATGACGTCGGACTCGGCCGGGTGCTGGCCGGGGCGCGGGAGCCAGCGCAGGAACGCCGTGAAGGTGAGATCGGGCACCCGATCGCCGTCGAGATCATCGGGGCGCCCGTCGCCATCTACATCGACCAGCCCGATGGAGAACCCCGTCTTCGCCGGCGCGAAGCGCGAGAGCGGATCGGCGACGAGGTTGACGGTGGTGAGCATCACGCCGGCGGCGGTGTCGAGGGTGAAGACCTCGGCGGTGGCGTTCTCGACCCGGAACGCCGGCGGCTCGAAGTCGACCAGCGTCGAGGTCGTGTAGTCGAGCTCGAGCGGGCGGCCTGGCTGCAGGTTGAACTCCACGCCCTCGCCGGCGCGATCACCCGCCGAGGGCTGCGCCAGCACGTCGACGTCGCCCCTGAAGTCACCGTCGACGTCGAGGAAGCCCCAGAGGCGCCAGGGGTTCGCCGACACCTCGCCAAAGACGTAGCGGCCGCTGCGCGAGAGCTGCGCGCCGCTGACCGCCGAGACGAAGACGGGCAACGCGGGCTCGGCTGGAGGGCCCTCGGTCGGCCGGTAGAGAAACAGCCAGGCATCGCCGCTG
>JACSRE010000047.1 GCA_014879945.1 Myxococcus sp. | reverse complement strand
TCACGGTCTCATGATCGACCGCGATCAGCCAAAGTTGCGGGTGGGCCTATTTCGCGACTGCTCTTGAGCGCTGAAGAGCACCCGCGCCAGCACCGCTCCGCAGCTGAGGGCGAGGGCCCCCAGCCAGACGCCCGCCGGCTCGTCTTCGCGCGCGTCGCGCCACCCAAGCCACAGCGAGACCCCGACCGCGATGACGACGCCGAGGACGTCGCGCGGATGGCCGCCGGGGCACAGCAGCATGCCCGCCGCGAGCTCTGCGATGACCACGCCGCGCAGCGCAAAGCCGACGCCGACGTGCTGACGGACCCACGGCGTCGTCGATGGGCGCACCGCGACCAGCGCAGAGGCCAGCGCGAACCACGGGAGGATGAGCGCCTCGGGCGCGCCCGTCGCCAGCGCGACCCCGGCGTACGCCAGCGCCGCGTGCGAAGCGGCCCAGGTGAGCGCCCAGCCAGCCCACCGCATCGCCGGATACGCCTTCACCACGGCCCACAGGGTGACCGCCGCGAGCGCCCAGCACACCGGCATCGCCCACGCGTGCAGCGCTGCCGAGCACCCCAGCGAGGCGGTCGCCAACAGCCAGCCCGTGTGCAGGCGCGCCTTCGCGGCGTCGGTGTCTCTGAGGGCGCCGAACCACGCGAGGCCGGCGCCGAGAGCGGCGATCGGGACGCTGGCCGTGACGAGCGGCGCCGCGCCGACGAGGGTGAAGGCGACCAGCGCGCCGGCGGCGACCGTCTCTTCCACCTTCGGCGTGACGAGCAGCAGCAGGGCCGGAGCCAGCCACACCAGGGCGCCTCCCGTGGGCAGGTGCAGCGCCACCAGCAGGGCGGCGCCGAGCCACAGCGCGCGGTCGAGCCACCTGCCGGGCGCGCCGACGCGCTCCCAGCGCTCCTCCACCTGCTCCAGCACGAAGCCCCGCCGCAGCACCACCGCCAGCGCAGCCGCGCCCACCGCCAGCCACACGCTCCCCCCGTTCAGCCGCATGGCGCCGCGCTCGATGAGCGCCGGGAGGTCGACCGCCGCCGCCACCATCGCGACGCTGGCCAGCGCGCTCACGCCCAGCAACAGGCCCGTGGCCGCCAGCGAGCCCACCAGCACCGACTGGGTGAGCGCCGAGGGCTCACGCAGCACCAGGGTGACGGCCAGCCCCACCCCCGAGAACGCGGCGCAGGCCTGGGCCCACTCCACCGACCGCGAGCCGAGCAGTTGCGCGGTGAAGGCCGGAGCGTGGCGCAGGGAGAACCCGACCGCGAAGAACGCGGCCACGCCCACCAACAGCACCGGCGCCGCCGGCGTCATCGCCAGCACCACGGCGCCGAGCACCAACCGCGCCGCGAGCGCCCCGACGGGCAGCAGCAGCAGCGCGACGCTCCAGGCCGCGACGACGAACCACGGCGCGCCGAGCCCCAGGGCCACCGCGCCAGCGCAGAGCGCGCAGGCGCCGGTCACCCACACCACCAGCCGGTCGAGGATGAGGTCTCGCGCCCCGCTGCTGCTGCGCAGCGAGAACGCGACGCCCACCGCGACGAGGGGCGCCACCACGAGCCAGGCAGGCGGGCTCCACAGCGCGGCGAGCGCGACCAACCAGGTCGCGAACAGGCGCGCCCCCCGCCGCTCGACCGACCACGCCCAGAGCACCGGCGCGACGAGCGCCACCAGCATCGGCAACCAGCGCAGCGACGGCTCCAGCCCCAGCGCAGGCGCGAGGCAGAGGGCGCTCATCACCACGGCCGGCCACCCCACGCGCTGGCCGTTGAGGAGCACGCGGCGCACCGACGAAACCCGGTCGAGCACCCCCAACGCCGCCAGGCCCACCGCCTGCGCCGAGAAGGCGACGGGCAGCGCAGACGCCGGCAGGTGCAGCGCGCAGAGAAGCGCCAGCAGCAGCGAGGCCAGCGGCACCGTCACCAGCGGGGTGAGCGCCGGCGTCGCGGCGAGGGCGATGCCCAGCGCGACCGCCAGGCCCTCGGGCGTCAGGCCCACGCAGCAGGTCAGCGCCATGACGACGGCGCCGCCGGCGAGCCAGGCGAGGCGGAAGCCGCGCCCACGCACCACGCTGTGCACCGACGCGCCCAGCGCCACCAACCCGGCGAGGGCCTGAGGCACCAGCGCCGACGGCCAGGGGAAGGAGCCCAGCGGGAGCAGCGTGGCGAGCGCCATCGTCGACGCGGCCGTCTCGAGCGCGAGGCTCGCGCCCCCTTCGCTCGCGCGAGACGTCAGCACCAACGCCAGCGCCGAGAGCAGCATCGTCACGCCCGGCCACAACACCGCCGTCGGCACCAGCAGGTGCCACGCCACCGCCGACAGCGCGGCCACCACCGTCGCGAGGCGGAGCGACTTCCATCGGCCGCCCACCAGCGTCACCGCGCCCAGGCCCGCCGCCGCCGCGCCCAGCACCAGCGGCCCCAGGCCCGGCGTCAGCCATCGTGAGGCCACCACGAGGGTCAGCAGCGGCCCGGCCCACGCGAGGTCGAGCACCTCGCTGAGGTCGAGGTTCCGCGCCACCAGCAGCAGCGCGAGCGACGACAGCGCCATCGTCACCGTCGCGCCAGCGCTGGGCTCGGCCACGAGGGCGACCACCAGGCCCGGGAGCGCCAACAGCCCCGACCCGGCCGAGAGCGTCAGCCGGTGGCGCGAAGAGGCAGGGAGCGACGCGCCGGCCAGCAACAAGGCGCCCACGCCCATCCACACGGGGGTGTGCAGCCCGACCGAGAGCGCCACCGCGGCGCACGAGGCGGCCACGACGCCCGCGAGCGTCAGCGCGAAGCGGCCCGAGAAGAGCGCCAGGCCCAGCGTCACCACGGCCAGCAGCGGCGTCGCCACGAGGGCGGGCCTGGCGTCGGTCGGCAGCGACACGATGGCCAACAGCGACGAGAGCGTCGAGGCGACGGCGGTGGTGTCGAGCAGCACGTCACCTTCGCGCCTGGTGGGGCGGTGCGCCGAGCGGGCCCACCGCAGCGCCAGCAGGCCGACCCCGACCACGAAGAGCGCCGCGTAGACCGAGCCGTAGCTCGGCGGCAGCGGCGCGGTGGAGTAGCCCAGGCGCGCCTTCAGCTGGCCGTAGGCGTCGCGCACCACCTGGGGGACGAGCTGGTCGATGCGTTGATAGGCGAGGTAGGCGAAGGCGTAGGCCACCGGCAACCAGCGCGCCGAGCTGGGCGTCACCCGCTCCCGCGCCAGCGAGAGCGCCGTCCACGCGCCGAGGAGCGCCGTCACCACGAAGGCCGGCTTCGGGGTGAAGAGGTCGATCGACGCGACCAGCAGCCCCCCCTGGGCCACCACCACCAGCACGGCCCTGGCGTCGGCGGCGCGGGTCGGCGGCGTCGCGAGCCAGCGGACCGAGGCCACGCCGGCGGCCAGCATGGGCGCCAGCAAGGTGATGGTGGGCGGCACGCCCGCCTGGAGGAGCGCCACCTCGAGCCGCACCACGAAGAGCGCCACCGCCCAGCCGAACGCGGCGAGGAGAAAGCGGCTCGCCTCAGGCTGCGCGCGCGGGCCCGCCGCGAAGGCCCACGCCGCCAGCCCCACCGGCAGCGCGGTCAGCCACACGGCGTGCACGCCCAGCGGAGAGACCAGCGGCGCGGTGCCCATCATCAACGCCGCCAGGCCGAAGGCCCCAGCGAGCGGCGCGGCGCCCGCAGGGTCGAGGTGCCGGGCGGGCCGGTACGCGAGCCACGCCGACACCAACGCCCACCCGAGCACCAGCGGCCAGAAGAGCGCCGGCGACTCGCGCAGGGGGCCCACGGCCACCGTCGCCACGGGCGCCATGGCCGCCGAGAGGCGCTCGAGCATTCGCCCCGCCGGAGCCGTCACCTCGCGCCGCAGCAGGAACTTCGCCCACGCGAAGAAGGCCAACGTCCACCCGGCGGCGAGCCCGAACACCGTGACGGCCCGCACCAGCGACGTCATGTCGGCCCAGGCGTCGGTCACCAGCGAGTAGACGCCCGCGAGGATGAGGAAGCCGCCGACGAACCAGCCGACGCTGTCGGTGAGGAAGGGCTTCCACACCCGCGACCAGGGCGAGGCTTCCCGCACCACCTGCTCGTCGAGCGTGGGGGCGTCGCGCGCCTCGAGCGGGTGGGCGGAGCGCGTCGATGCGCTCGCGGGTTCAGCGGCGACCTCGGACACAGACGTCGAGGGCTCGGCCTGCGGCGGTGGCTTTGCTGCCGGCTCGGTCAGATCGACGAAGACCGGGTCGGCCGCCGCCCCGGTTCCCAGCGACCCCGCCGAGTCGCCCAACACCTCTGGGTCCACGGCTGGCCCAGGAGCGCTCCCGACGCCCAGCTCGGCGAGAAGCCACTGCGATTGCTGGAGGTAGTGCTGGGTCAGCCGCCGCTGGTCAGCACGGCTCACCAGGGTGGTGTCCCACCGGGGCAGCTCCTCGAGGAGCCACTCAACCCGCGAGAGTTCCTCGCGAATGTCGGCCTCCGCGCGGCGGACCAGGCGGGCGCCGCAGAGGATGCAGAACACCGAATCGGGAGGGCGCTGGCGACCGCAGCTGCTGCAGTGCATGCCGGGAGTTCCTTCACGGAGCTCACCACCCCAAACAGGTTGATCCGCCGTCGCTCCGCGGGGTTGCTTGCGCGAGTGCTTGCGCAGGGTGGGCAACCTGGGGTGAGACTGCAGGCTGGATCACGACATGCAGAAGCTCCCCACCGTGAGTGCAGCCGCTGCCAGTCTGACCCCCGCCCGTCCACGTGTGCTCGTTGCCGAAGATGAAGCGGTGACGCGGCTGCTGCTGACCTCGACCTTGACGCGTTTCGGCTACGACGTGATCGCCGTCGAAGACGGGCAGCGCGCCTGGGAGGTGTTGACCGGCCCACACC
>JACSRE010000221.1 GCA_014879945.1 Myxococcus sp. | reverse complement strand
GCCGCCTGCCGACGCGGAGCCGCCTGCCGACGCGGAGCCGCCCGCCGACGCGGAGCCGCCTGCCGACGCCGAGCCGCCTGCCGACGCGGAGCCGCCTGCCGACGCCGAGCCGCCTGCCGACGCCGAGCCGCCCGCCGACGCGGAGCCGCCCGCCGACGCCGAGCCGCCCGCCGACGCGGAGCCGCCTGCTGACGCGGAGCCGCCTGCTGACGCGGAGCCGCCCGCCGAGCCACCCGCCGACCCCGAGCCGCCCGCGGCACCGCCACCTGCTCCGACCGGAGCTTCAGGGGCTCCGCACGCGACGAAGAGCAGGCACAACGCGGTGAGCGATCTCATTCCCGACGCAGTACGGGAGGTGCGCCCGCCCCGTCAACCGAGGCCGCCGTGGCGACCTTGACCGCCCGGGTGCGTTCTCGGCCAGAAGCGCCACCGGCTTCAGCCTCTATGGCACGCGGCGCCCTCGAGGAGAGGCGCCCTGCCATAGGTGGCCACCGTGTCGGCGATGCTCACGGGGGCGGCGGCGCGCTGCCGCCCCCGGAGCCGCCACCGCTTCCGCCGGTGGGACGACGCGGCCCGGGCCTTCATTGCCTACGCCCCGCCGCGGAGCATCGACACCACCCAGCCGACGTGCCGTCCCTTCGCCGTCGAGAGCCCGTGGTCTTTGATCATGTCGGTCGAGAGCACCTGCTGGTGCGCGGCGATGTTCGTCTGGAAGGCCGCGTTGGCGACGACCGCGCCGTTGGGCATCACCTGCCGCCCCTCGATGCGAATGCGCCGGAGCACCTCGAGCGACGCCAGGCGGAGCAGCTCGTACCGCTGCGCCTCGAAGCCCGGCTCGGCGGCGAGCGAGACGATGAGCTTCCCGAACGTTGGGTCCTTGTTCACCAGCACGTCGCCGGCCTCGAAGCCGACGTCGAAGCGCACCTTCACCTCGGCGATGCCCGCCAGCCCCGACGCCTGGAGCGCCGCGCGCACCGCCTCGGGCTCGGGCAGCTCGATGACGTCGAAGATGCCGGCGTTGGGCAGGAACATGCCGCGCTTCCCGTCGCGCGGGTCCTTCAGCTGCGCCTGCCACGACTCGGCGTTGATGCGGAACTCCCGCGCGACGTGGGTGTTCACCACGTCGGCCTGCTCGAAGGGAATCGGTCGGCCGCTCGCGATGCGCAGCTGCAGCGCCACCAGGTCGAGCGGCGCCAGGGTACCGTCAGCCTGGCGAATGCGGTGGGCCTCTTCGGTGACCGGGTGCTCGACCTGAATGCGGGTGTTCATCTCGAGCAGGTAGAAGGAGCCGTCTTTGTACATGAGCTCGACGGTGCAGGCGCCGACGTAGCCGCAGTCGTCGGCGATGCGCACCGCGATGCCGCAGATGCGCTGCGAGAGGGCCGGGTCGTCACGCAGCAGCGCCGGCGGCGCCTCTTCCTGAATCTTCTGGCTGGCCCGCTGTTCGGTGCAGTCGCGCATGCCGAAGTGCCGGGTGTTGCCGAAGCGGTCGCGCAGCACCTGCACCTCGAGGTGCACCGTCTCGGGAATGTTCTGCTCGAACATCACGCCCGCGTCCCAGCCGTTGGAGTTGATCTCGCCCAGCACGCGGTTGACCGCGCCGGGGACGCCCGCGGGCTCGGTGATGACGACCTGGCCGCGCCCACCACCACCGTTGGCGGCCTTGATGCGCCCGGGGAAGGTGAAGCGCCCGGCGGCGTGGCCCGCCTCGATGGCGGCGATGATGGCGGCGGCGTCGGTCTCTTCCAGCACGATGCCCGGCGTCACCGCCGACGGGTCGATGGCGTGCGCGAGGCCGCGGAACTTGCGCTTGTCGCCGGCGCGCTCCACCACGTCCTGCATCGGGCCCGCGAAGACGAGGCCGTCTTCACGGAAGAGCTGAATGGCGGCGCTGTTCTCGGCCAGGGGCCCGTAGCCCGGGTAGACCGCGGCGCGAGCCAGCTCCTCGTCGGCCTTGTCACCGAAGCGCTGCGCGAAGGTGGCGCGCACGCGGTCGGAGATCTGCCGCGCGTTGCCGTAGCTCTCGCGGAAGGAGCCGGCGAGGCCGACGGTGATGCCGCCCACCGCGTTGGTGAGGCGCACCTGGAGTGAGGTGGCGTCGTCTTGCTCCGAGAACACCACCACGGGCGTCAGGCCCATCGCGACCGTCTCGCGCACGGCCCGCACGCCCATCTCTCCCTTGTCGGCCACGATGACGTAGCGCAGCGCGCCTTCGCCCACCGTCGTCGCGGGCAGCCGTGAGAGGTCGTAGGTGGCGAGGTACAGCACGTCGGCGGTGCGCGGGCTGTGCTCCATCAGCGTGGCGGCCTCGCGGTTGAGCCGCGCGCGCAGGTGGAGGGTGAGGTCGGGGTGGCGGTGGAGCGCGACCATCAAGCGCAGCCCCTCGTCGCTGACGGCCTCGCCCCACTCGAGGCGCGCGCCCAGCTCGACCAGCGGCGCGGTCTCGATGAGGGTCACCCAGGTGGCGTGGTCCGAGATGAAGGTGCGGGCCACCTCGGCGCGCGCCCACAGCTCGTGCAGGCGGGCGGGCCCATCGGCGGCGCGGCGGCTCAGGGGCGCTTCCCAGGCGAAGTGGCGCAGCCACGTCTCGCCGTTGGCCAGCAGGTAGCGCAGCGCGACGATGCGGTGCCCCAGGCGCCCCAAAGGCAGGGAGCGCAACACCTCGAGGCGCTCGGTCGGCGGGCCCGCGAGCACCGCGAAGACGGCGTTGCAGGTGATGGCCGGGCGGCGTGGGCCCACGCACGCGCGAATGGCGGCGACGAGCTCAGGGCGTTCGACGGGGGTCTTCGAGGCGGTCGTCTTCACGGGGCGCGCCTATAGCCCCCGCGTCAGCCGCTGTTGAGTGCTTCGCGTGCGCGGCGCGTCAGGGGCGCCGAGTGGACTGCGCCCGCAGCTCTGCTTGAACTGGCGCCCGCGTGGTCTTCGCCAGCCTCGTCTTCCTCTACGCGTTCCTGCCCGCCAACCTGGTGCTGTACTTCGCGTGGTCGAACCCCGTCTGGCGCAACGGGGTGCTCATCGTCTTCTCGCTGTTCTTCTACGCGTGGGGCGAGCCGGTCTGGGTGTCGCTGCTCCTGCTGTCGACGACGGTGGACTACTCCATCGGCCTGGTGGTGGAGCGGTGGCGGGGCACTCGAAAGGCGAAGGCCGCGCTGGTGGCCTCGGTGTGCGTCAACCTCGGGCTGTTGGCGGCCTTCAAGTACGCCGGCTTCTTCGTCGAGACGGTGAACGCCGCGCTGGGCACCAGGCTCGCGGCGCCGCCGTTCACGCTGCCGCTGGGCATCTCGTTCTACACCTTCCAGACCATCTCGTACGTCGTCGACGTGTACCGCGGCGAGGTGAAGGCGCAGCGCAGCTGGCCAAAGTTCCTGCTCTTCGTCAGCCTCTACCACCAGCTCGTGGCGGGCCCGGTGGTGCGGTACCAGACCATCGCGGATCAGATCGACACGCGCCGGCACTCGGTCGAGCTCTTCGCCTCGGGCGTGCTGCGCTTCGCGCTGGGCCTGTTCAAGAAGGTGGCCATCGCCAACGTCGCGGGTGAGCTGGTGGCCAGAACGCTGGGGGCCGAGCTCGCGGGCCTCTCGGTGCTCGACGGCTGGTTCGGCCTGGCGATGTTCACGCTGCAGATCTACTTCGACTTCTCGGGCTACTCCGACATGGCCATCGGCCTGGGCCGCATGTTCGGGTTCCACTACCTCGAGAACTTCGACCACCCGTACATCGCGCGCTCGGCGACCGACTTCTGGAGGCGGTGGCACATCTCGCTGTCCACGTTCTTCCGCGACTACCTCTACATCCCCCTGGGGGGCCGGCAGCACCGGCCGTACCGCAACCTCTTCATCGTGTGGGCGCTCACCGGGCTGTGGCACGGCGCGAGCTGGAACTTCGTGCTGTGGGGCCTGTACTACGGCGTGCTCATCGCGCTGGAGCGCCTGTTCCTGGGGGCCCTGCTCGAGAAGCTCCCGCGGGCGGTGCAGCACGCGTGGCTGGTCTTGGTGGTGATGGTGGGCTGGGCGCTCTTCTACTTCACCGACCTGGCGAAGCTTAGGGCCTTCCTCTCGCTCGCGTTCGGCGTCAGCGCGGCGCCGCTGCTGGGCCCCGACACGGTGCAGGTGGTGGTGACGCACGCCTTCTGGCTCGTGCTCGCCGTCGCGCTCTGCCTGCCGCTGGAGCGCTTCGTCTTCCCCGACACGCAGACGCCGCGGCCGGCCCTGGTGCACCTGAGCCGCGGCCTGGCGACGGTGCTCTTCACGCTGCTGGCGACGGCCATGCTGGTCGGCAAGAGCTACAACCCCTTCCTGTACTTCCGGTTCTGACCGATGCGCGCGTCGCTCCTGTTCAGCGCGGTGGCGGTGCCGGTGGTGCTCCTGGGGTTGGGCGTGTGGCTGCTGGTGGCGCCCGCCACGGTGACGGTGTCAGAGGTCGAGGCGCGCGCGCTGGCGCCGTGGCCCGCCTTCTCGTGGCCAGAGCTGCGCGAGGGCCGGTACACCAGAGACCTCGAGCTCGCGGTGGCCGACCACTTCCCGCTGCGGGAGCGCTTCGTCTCGTTCACCTTCGCGCTGCGCGCGCGCTTCGGCGTGCAGCGGGCGTCCACCGTCTACGCGTCGAAGGGCGGCGCGCTCGGCGGCCTGGAGCAGCCGCAGGACTGGCGCCCGCCCGCGCTGGAGGTGCCCGACGCGGCGGTGACGGCGGACCTCTTCGATGACGACGACGCTGGCATGGCGGACGACGACGACGGCGGCGTGGTGGTGGCGGAGCTCGACGATGACGGCGACGCCGGCGTCGAGCTCCTGTCTCTTATACACATCTGACGCTGCCGACGACGGA
>JACSRE010000087.1 GCA_014879945.1 Myxococcus sp. | reverse complement strand
GGGGGGTGGGTGGTGGGGGGCATGACGATGAAGCGGCCGGCCGGCGCTGCCTTTCACCGTCTCGATGTCCCCAGCGCGGGCGATCGATCACCGCCCCGTCCATTCAGCGAGCAGCGCCGAGGCGCGCGGGTGGGTTGGCGTGTGCTGCAAGAGCACCTCGAGCGCGTCCACGGCCTCCGCGCCCCTGCCCAGCCCGCGCAGCGCCAGGGCGAGGTTCAGCAGCGTCGCCGGGTGCGCGCCGCTCTCTTCCAGCGACCGCGCGTAGAGGGGCACGGCGAGCCCCAGCGCCCCGAGGTGGTGGGCAGTGACGGCGAGGCTGAACGGCACGTCGAGCTGCTGGCGAAAGACGAAGTGTTGCTGCGCCGCGCGCGCCAGCAGGTCGACCAGCCGTCGGGCCTGGGCTGGGTCGAGGGGCGCGTCGCGGAGCCGGCCGGCGAGCTGCGCGACCAGGTCGGGGTCGGCCTGGCTCTCGTCGAGGAGCGCCAGGAGCGCGTCGGGCGACGGCTCGCTCTTCAGCGCCGCCTCGAAGCGTTGCAGCAGCGAGAGGACCTCGTTGTGCCCGCCGCGCTGCGCCCAGGCGCGGGAGAGCGCCGGGCCCTCGAGGCGCGCGTCGACGAACGCGTGCAGCGCGAAGAGGTGGGAGGGCGCGTGGGGCGACAGCGCGGTGAAGCGTGGCGCCGCGAGCGAGGCCAGCGCGTCGAAGTCGACGCCCGCCGACACCGACTCGTGGCGCGCGAGCTGCGGGTCCTCGGTGGCGCTCCGGGGCTCGACGCCCTTGTCGGCCGCGAGCACCAGCAGCGGGCCCGTGAAGCAGGCGCGCCAGGCCTCGAGCGCCTCGGCGGCGCCCGCCGGAACCAGAAAGGTGCCGGGCCCACGGCCCGAGAGCTCGGCGGGGCGCGCGGCCGCCTCGTAGCGCCAGGCCCACGGTGAGGCCTCGGCGTCCACCAGGCCCTCGAAGCAGCCCTCGTCGGTCACCCGAAAGGCGCGATGGGGCAGGGTGTCGAAGAGGTAGTGGGCCAGCAGCACCGTCGGCGCGGCGCCCCGCGCGGGCCCGGGCCGGAGCGCGTCGAAGACCTCGAACGAGAGGCGCCCCTCGGCCGCCAACGCCGCGAGCTGCGGGTGGGCCGACCAGGCCGCCACGTTCGAGGGCGCCACGTCGGTCGCGACGAGGTGCGCGCGGACGCCTCGGGCGGTGAGCCTGGGCGCGAGGTGAAAGAGCAGCCGCCCCGTTCCGGCGCCGACGTCGATGATGGTGAGGGGCTCCGCCGCGGCCAGCGCGCCTGCGGTGCGCAGGTCGGCCTCGAACGCGGCGATGAGCTCGGCCTCGACGTCGGCCAGCAGCGGGCAGGTGGTGGCGCGCCACGGCACCAGGCCCTCGCTCCACGCCCGCATGCCGAGGCGCTCGTAGACGGCCGGCTGGCGGGCGAAGAGCGCGCTGCGGTGGAGGGGCGTGAACACGCGCAACGCAGTGTGGCAAATCGGCGGGCGGCGTGACGGCTCATTGACGGCGCGGCCGCTCCTTCGCTAACCCCCTTGGCTCCGCCGAAGGAGTCTCTCCATGCGCCGCATCCTGATGCCCTTGTCGCTCCTCGCCGTCGCTGCGTGCACCGGTACCCCTGCGACCTCGAACACCGGAGGCGGCTCGGCTGGAGGCGCCGCAGGTGGCGCCGCGACCGCGGGGGGCTCGCCCGCGGGCGGTGGCGACGCGACAGGCGGAGGCGCGGCGACGGCTGGTGGAGCGGCGACGGCTGGTGGAGCGGCGACGGCTGGTGGAGCGGCGACGGCCGGTGGAGCGGCGACGGCCGGTGGAACGGCGGCGGCCGGTGGAGCGGCGACGGCCGGTGGAATGGCGACGGCTGGTGGAATGGCGACGGCTGGAGGAGCGGCGACGGCCGGCGGAATGGCGACGGCTGGTGGTGCCGCGACGGGTGGTGGAGCGGCGGGCGGCGCGGCCTCGGTGGTGCGCTTCGTGGCGCTCGGCGACGTCGGCAAGGGCAACGCCGGCCAGCTCGCGGTGGGCGCGGCCGTCGGCACGGTGTGCGCGGCCCGGGGCTGCGACTTCGCGGTGCTGCTCGGCGACAACTTCTACCCCACGGGCGTCAGCTCAGTGACCGACCCACAGTGGCAGACGGCCTTCGTCACGCCCTACGCCACGGTGAACGCGCCCTTCTACGCGGTGCTGGGCAACCACGACTACGGCGGCGACGGCGCGGGCTACGAGGCCAACAAGGCCGACGTCCAGGTGGCCTACAGCCAGACCAACCCCAAGTGGCGCCTGCCGGCCGTGCACTACCGCTTCACCCAGGGCCACGCCGAGTTCTTCGCGCTCGACACCAACCGCTCCTTCTGGGGCCCCAACGGGAGCGGTGACGGCCAGACGCGCGCCGACATCAGCGCGTGGCTGAACAGCTCGACCGCCACCTGGAAGATCGCCCTGGGGCACCACCCGTACCGATCCAACGGCCCGCACGGCAACGCGGGGAACTACGACTGCCGGGAGGTGCTGGGGCGCTGCGTCGCGCTCCCGCTCTTCACCGATGGCCGCCACGTGAAGGACTTCCTCGACACCATCGTGTGCGGTCGCGCCGACGTCTACCTCTCGGGGCACGACCACTCGCTCCAGTGGTTGACGCCCACCTGCAACGGCACCCAGCTGCTGGTGTCGGGCGGCGGCGCCTCGGCGACCACGGTGGACATGAAGAACCCCGTGCACTTCCAGACGACGGACCTCGGGTTCCTCTACGTCGAGCTCAACGGCCGCACCTTCACCGGCACCTTCTACGGCGAGACGGGCAACGTGCTCTTCACCCGCTCCTTCACCAAGTGAAGTCGCAGGCCACGGCCTTCCTCGACGCGCAGCAGGTCGCCTACCGGACGCACGCCTTCGAGTACGTCGAGGGCGGAGGAACGAAGCACTCCAGCCAGGCCCTCGGCGTCGACGAGCACCAGGTGGTCAAGACGCTGGTCTTCGAAGACGAGGGCAAGCGGCCGCTGCTGGTGTTGATGCACGGCGACCGGCGCGTCTCGACCAGGCAGCTCGCCCGTCAGCTCGCCAGGAAGTCCGTCGCCGCCTGCGCGCCAGAGGTCGCCCAGCGCCACACCGGGTACCTGGTGGGAGGCACCTCGCCGTTCGGCACCCGCAAGCCGCTGCCGGTGGCGTGCGAGCGCTCCATCACCACCCTCGAGCGCCTGTACATCAACGGCGGCGGCCGCGGCTTCCTCGTCTCGATGACGCCGGCCGAGCTGGTGCGGGTGCTCTCGCCCACCCTCGTCGACTGCGCCGCCGAGTGACTACAGGCCGACCTGGAGCATCTCGCCGACGACCCGGCGGATGAGCTCGCGGCGGACCAGCTTGCGGGCGTGCTCATAGGCCTTCGGCGCCGGCGTGCGGCCGGGCTGCCCCAGCTTCGCCGCGGTGCGAATCACCTGATCGACGCGCGCGGGGTCGAGCCTGAAGGGCTGCCGCGCGTCGGTCTTGAGGAAGTAGTTGATGCCTCGTTTGTCGAGCAGCTTCTCGAGGGTGCGACGCGAGGCTGCGACGAGCGACAGGTCGATGATGTCCGCCATGTGCCGCGAGTTGTCCTTCGGTTCGTTCGCACCGGCAAATTCGTCATCGATTCGCGCCGAAACTTGCGCGCGCCGGCGGGTGCGTGCATTCGCGCGCGCCGCTGTTCGCGCTTCGCGTGAAGCTCGTCGCCAGCGAATTGGGCGCTACACTCGGGGCTCTCGTGGAGTGGCTCGAAGACGTCAGACGATGGAGGGCCGGCGACCCCGCGGCGACGGAGCGCCTGCGCGAGTACGTCACGCCCTTCGTGCACGGCGCGCTGCTCGCGCGCATGCCCCACCACGTGGCCAACGCGCTGATGCCCCAGGTGCTCGACCAGGTGCTCGCCGACGCCGACCCGGCCACCGACGACGCCGCCTTCGTCGTGCACGTCGTCGCGGTGGCGCGGCGCCTCGCCAGTGCCATCGACCGGCGGGAGCGGCAGGAGCGGCCCAGCACCGACAGCACCATCGCCGAGGGCCGGCAGTGGCTCGAGCGCCTGCGCGGCGTACCCGACGAGGTGTGCGAGCAGGTGGTGTGGCGGCTGGTCGAGGGCATTCCAGGGCCCGAGCTGGTCGAGGTGCTGCGGCTCGACGAGGCCGCGCTGCGCCCGGCGCTCGAGCGCGGCGTCGGTGACTCGCTGGTGCCGCCGCAGTCGCTGTTGGGCGCCGACTATCTGTGGGACCTCTCAGGGGAGCCGTCGACGAGCCTCGCCCGCGCCGAGACCTTCGCGATGTCGCTGCGCTTCGACCCGCTGACGCCGCCCGAGCCGGCCGACGTGCTGAACACCGGCGCCACCTTTCAGGACTTGTCCAACGCGAAGGTGGGCCTCGCGCGGCCTGAGGCGAACCCCTTCGGCAACGTCAGCCCGACGCGGGTGCTCCCGCCCGAGCCGAGATCGAAGGCGAACCGCCTGGTGCCCGCCGGCAGCGGACGCGACGAGAAGACCGAGGGCGCGTTCGACCTGCCCGCCGCCGCCCGGGGCCTGGTGCCGAAGGCCGAGCCCGCCGCCCCCGCGGTGAAGACGAGCAGCCGCCCAGGCCCCCTGGCGCCGGTGCCGACCCACCGCTCGGCGCCGAAGGTGGCGAAGGTGTTCGACGACGACCGCCCCTCGAAGAAGCGGCCGCCGCCCGACGAGGGCCGCAAGACGGTGCCGCTGGCTGCGGCGCAGGAGGAGCGCGTCGGGCGCAAGACGACCGTCGAGGCGCCGGTCGAGCCAGCTCCGTCACAGACGCGCCCCGACGACGAGGACGACCGCCCGAGCCGCAGCCGGCTCCAGGCGCGCGGCAAGGCCGACCGCGAGCGCCCAGAGGAGTCGGCCAGGCGGCGCAACCCCGAGCACGAGGCGCGTCGAGCGCGGCCCAACGTCACCGAGCCCGAAGCGCGCCTGCCCATTTCGGAGCCGACGCCGGTCGGCCTGAGCGAGCCGTCCCTCGAGGCGACGGACCCCGAGGCGCCCGGCCGCGCGAGGCCCTTCGTGACCGAGAAGCTGGTGGCGCAGCCCGTCACCCCGGCCTTCCGGTTGATCGCCATCGGCGTCGGCGCCGCGCTGCTGCTCTTCGCCATCGCCTGGCGCCTGGGGTGGTTCTCGCGGGGCCCTGGCTAACCAGCCACGGCGTCACGGCGCGCCGGCGTCGGGGAAGCGCCAGGGCCCGCGCTTGGTCGGCAGCTTCGCCAGCCGGTCCACCGCGGCGAGGAACCGCGGCCGGGGCCAGGGCTCGGCGCCGAAGCGCGCCAGGTGGGCCGTCTCTTGCTGGCAGTCGATGAGCTGCACGCCCCACGAGCGCATCCACTCGGCGAGGGTGACGAAGGCGAGCTTCGAGGCGTCGTCGGCGCGCGCGAACATCGACTCGCCGTAGAAGACGCGGCCCAGCGAGACGCCGTAGAGGCCGCCGACCAGCTCGTCGTCGAGCCACGCCTCACACGAGTGCGCCAGCCCCAGCGCGTGCATCGCCACGTAGGCGCGCCGCATGTCTCGCGTAATCCACGTGCCGCGCTGGCCCGGCCGCCGCGTCGAGGCGCAGCCGTCGATGACGGCCTCGAAGGCCGTGTCGAGCGTCAGCCGATAGGGCGCGGCCTTCTGGGCCTTCTTGAGGCTCCTGGGCACGTGGAGCTTGTCGGGCTCGAGCACGAAGCGCGGGTCGGGGCAGTGCCAGAGAATCGGCAGGCCCTCGGAGTACCAGGGGAAGATTCCGCGCTGGTACGCGGCCACCAACCGCGGCGGCGACAGATCGCCACCGACGGCGAGAATGCCCTCTTCGTTGGCGCTCTCGGCCGGTGGAAAGGCGCTGGGGTCGGCTCCGAGGAAGTGCATTCGCGGCCCAGCGCCCAGAGGCGCGCGAGTTACTTGTCCTTCGAGGCGGTGAGCTTGATCTCGCCCGAGGCCGACAGCGGCTCCGAGTACAGCGGCGTGGTGAGCTCGCCCTTGACCTCGTAGGGCACCACCAGGCCCTTGATGATCTTCTTCACGTCTTTGCCGTGCGTCTCTTCGTTCATGGTGGCGCTGACGTCGAAGACGTCGGTGGCGGCGACGGCGGTCTTGATGCCGACGCCCTGCCTGCCCTCGGCGACCTTCTTGCCCGCGAGCGTCACCGAGTAGGTGATGCCCGAGAGCGTGATGGGGAAGTTGTTGGTGTTGACGACGAGCAGGTGGAAGACCGCCTGCACCTCGGACTCCGAGAAGCGGCCGGCCTCGAACTCGCCGAGCTTGAGGTGGGGCACGCGCGGGGTCCGCACCTCGCGCGAGCGGGCAAACGGGAGCGCCACCGGCACCGCCTGCAGCGTCGCCTTGCCGTCGGCGCCCACCACTTCACGCTGCACCGAGCCCTTGAGCGTGCCGCGCAGGGCGATCAGCAGCGAGCCTCCCCGCGCGTCCATCGCCTTGAGGTCTTCGGCGTCCTTCACGTAGGTGAACGTCTCGTCGAACGAGAACGCCGCGGTCTGGCCGGCTGGAATCGACAGCGAGAGCGGCTCGGGTTTGGTCGACAAGACGGTGCCGTCGACGACGAACTCGACGTCGGCGCCGGTGACGGTGAGCGCCTCGTCGCCCGCGAGGATCTCGCCGGTCAGCTTGACGGTCACGTCGGTGAGCGACTGCGCCACCACCTGCATGTCCTGGCGGGGCAGCTCGGCCTCTTTGACGTCGGCCTTCGTCTCGGGCGCCGACTTGCAGCCGGCGATGAACAGCAGAGCGGCAGCCAACAGCGGTCGAGTCGTCATGGAATCCCCAGGGAGCAGGGCTCGCTGCCTGCGTCAGCCGAGCCGATGTCACGAACACGCTGCAGGAAGACGGGCGTCGGGTTGCCGCCCGCGTAGTTGAACGGGCTGGTGATGGTGATGAAGCCGAGGTCGGTCACGAAGGTGCGAATCGGGTCGGCGCCGCGGTCGGGCATCTGGCTGGTCAGCATGCGCAGGCCGCTCGCGTAGTCAGACAGGGGCGTCTTGAGCTGCGCGGGCGTCGGCGCCTGGGTCGTCACCCGATACGAGGCCGCTTCGACCGTGTGCATGCCCGACTGATCGACGGTGTCGGCCTGCACCGTCGAGGTCTGGTTCTGGCCGGGCGCCGCGTCGGCCAGCAGCCACGTCACCCCGGTGATGGCCATGGCGTCGTTGCGGAAGGTGACCGAGCGCCCCTGGCGGGGAAACTCGCGGCGCAGCAGCTTGAGGCTGCCGTTCTCGAACGAGAAGTTGTCGATCATCAACGTCTGGCCGCCCTCGCGGTACTCCACCGGCATCACCTTCACGCCGCCCTCGAGGGTGAAGACCGGCTTCACCAGCGCGCCCAGCTTCGGCGGGTCGCTCTTCGTCGCCTCGCTCACCGAGTACTCGAAGCAGCGGTTGGCGATGAGGCCGAAGCGGGCCTGCGCCGCGCAGTCGATGCCGCAGGAGTCGTCGACGGCGCCGCCGTCAGAGGTCGGTTTCACGGGCCCGCAGGCCGCCAGCACCACCAGGGTCGAGCAGACGATGACGCGCATGGGAGTGCGTCTAACGTGAGTGCGGGGCGGGAGTCGACCACCACGCGCGCGGGCCGTTGAGGCTCAGGGCCCCAGCGAGAGGATGGGCAGCACGCTCTGGAGGTCGTCGGTCCAGACGAGGGGGGCCTGGGGAGCGCCCACCGCGTCTGCGCCCGCCGCGCGCCGAATGTCGGCCAGCAGCGCCTCGTCGGTCGAGGCCAGCACCCACACCGAGAAGGTGGCGTAGTCGCCCCGCAGCCCGGCCACCACCAGGTGCGGCAGGTGCGCGGCGGTCAAGACGCCGACGGCCACCCGCGCCAGCGCCAGGTACCGGTTGCTGACGTGGAGGGCCAGCAGGCCGTCGCCGGTGAGCCGCCGCCGGTACAGCGCGATGGCCTCGACGGTGAGCAGGTGCGCGGGCACGGCGTCGCCCGAGAAGACGTCGACCACCAGCAGGTCCACCCTCGGGGCGCGCGCGGCGTCGTCGGCCACGAGGGTGGCGCGGGCTTCTCCTTCACGCACCGTCACCGTCGCCCTCGAGCGCGAGAGGAAGCTGAAGCGCTCGCTGCGCCGCGCGAGCGCGATGACGTCGGGGCTGAGCTCGACGAACGAGGCGAGGTCGCGGGGCCAGAGGAGCGACGCCACCACCCCCACGCCGAGCCCCAGCACGGTCGCGCTCAGCGGGTGGCGTTCGCGCGCGCGGAGCGCCCCGAGCCCGAGCCCCAGGCCGCTGCCCCGGGTGTAGTAGGCCGTCGGCTCATCGAGCTTCTCGGGGGCCCGCAGCTGAAAGCCGTGCAGCGTGTCGCCGTGCCGCAGCGCGAAGGCGTGGAAGGGCGTGCCCGGGGCGTTCTCTTCCTGCACCCGAATGACGCCGTAGGCCGAGCGCATCGAGTCGACCTGCCCCTCGGTGCCCCTGACCCAGAGCCCGAGCGAGACGAAGGCCAGGGCCAGGCTCGCCCAGGCCATCCACCGCGCGTGCGGCAGCGGGGCGCGCGACGCCACCATCGCCGCCGCGACCGCGCCCACCGCCAGCGGGAGCTCGTAGAAGTCTTCGAAGACCAGCGGCGCCAGCACGCCGACGGCCGCCGTGCCGAGCGCGCCGCCGAGGGCCAGCTGCAGGTAGAAGCTCGAGAGGTGCTCGGGCGCCGGCCGCTGCTCGTGCAGCTCGGCGTGCAGCCACCAACAGCCGCCGAACAGCACCAGCCCGAAGGTGAGCATCGAGAGCCCCAGGTCGACCTCGGGCCGCACCGCCGAGGTGATCACCAGCCCCAGCCCGCCGAGGCCGAACAGCGCCCCCGACAGCAGCGGCCGGCGCCACCGCGCGTCGCCAAAGCCCACGATGAAGGTGACGAGGTAGACCGCGAGCGGGAACGCCCAGAGGAGCGGCGTCGGGGTGAGGTCCTGACAGAGCGCGTTGGTCGCGGCCGCCAGCAACGCGGTGCCGAGCGCGGGGAGCACCAGCCATGACGCCCGCAGGCGAACGCGCGCCAGCGGGCTCGTGGCGGCGGGGTGGCCTCGGAGCGTGGCCGTCAGGCAGCCGAGGAAGAGGACGAAGCCGACCGCGAGCGCCCGGGCCTGGGCCCGCATGCCCCAGTGGGGCTCGACGGCGAACGGGTAGACCAGGAGCGCCAGGAGCGCGCCGGCGTTCGAGACCGCGTAGAGCCGGAAGGTCTTCGCGCCGTGCTGCGCGCTGACCGACGCCTGCACCAGCGAGGCCGTGGTGGACAGCACCAACGACGGCAGCGCGGCGGTGAGGGTGAGGAAGCGCAGCACGTCAGGCACGGTGCCGTTCCACGCGCTGGTCGGCGGCACCAGGGGCGCCCCCCAGGTGAGCCACTGCCACCCCATCGCCGCCAGCGCGAGCGCCCCGAGCGAGAGCTGCGCCAGCGCCCGCCGGGCCGGGGCCACGCGGGTGGCGAGCAGGTGCGCCCAGCCGTAGCCGGCCACCAGCATCACCTGGAAGAAGAGGAGGCACGTCGTCCAGACGGCGGCGCTGCCTCCGAAGCGCGGCAGGGCGACGCGGCCCACCAACAGCTCGGTGAAGAAGAGGAGGAGCGCGCTCAGGAAGACGGTGACCGCCGGGAGCCGCTTCACCCGTGGACTATGGCCGGGCAGGGCACCTCACGCGAGCGCCGAGTGGCCCTACTTCGCCGGCTTCTTCGCGGCCTTCTCTTCGCGCAGCGGCACCAGGTACGCGTTGTGGCAGCTCATGCACGTCGCCATCATCGAGTCGAAGCTGGCGGCGAGGGCGTCGGGGTCTTTCTTCTCGCAGGCCTCGACCACCGCCGTGGCGTCCTTCTTCAGCGCGTCCTGGAGCGTCTTGAAGGCCGGGGCCGGGGTGGCCTCGTCGGCGAGCCGCGGGCTGTTGGCGATGCCCTGCGCGAACCGCTTCGCCTCGTCGTACTTCAGCGTCGCGACCGCCAGCACCAGGTCTCGCATGTCCTTGTTGTGGGCCTTCATCTTCAGCTTGAGGAAGGCCTTCACCTCGGCCGTCACCTGCTGCGGCTCGAGCAGCCGGGCCATCTTGCGCTCCTCTTTCGAGGGGAAGACCGACTCCTGGGCGAGGGCAGAGAAGGACGTGACGATGACGGCGACGACGAGCAGGCGCATGAAGACCCCCGAGGGTGGTGAGGAGAAGCCCGGCTCTATAGTGCATGCCGCGCGCCCACCAACACCCTCGTCGTGCGGTGAGGTCGGCGCGAATGGATTGCGCGCTCGCGCAGCGGCCGCGTCAGCTACGGTGCCGGGGTGTCGCGCCGCCCCGCCTTCAGCCAGACCGTGCGCCTGTTGATCGCCCACGTGGCGGCGACCCTCAAGGAGTTCAGGCACGTCGACCCCAACGCCATCCTCGTGGTGGCGGGGGAGGCCCGGCGCGCGTCGCGGGGCACGGTGAAGCCGCTGTGCTTCGCGAAGGCCAGCCGCCGCGACCGGCACGGGCGCCGCAAGCCGCTGGTCACCTTTCACGGGCACCGGGTGCTCTACGCCATCACCCTGCGCCCGCTCTTCTTCCGCAAGTCCACCCCCCGGCAGCGGGTCGCCACCATCCTCCACGAGCTGTTCCACATCTCGCCGGCCTTCGACGGCACCCTCGACCACCGGCGGCGGCACGCCCAGGCCGGCGACGGCTTCGACGAGGCCTTCGCGCCCATCGAGCGCCGGTACTGGAAGCGCATTCCCCCCGAGGTGCTCGAGGGGTTCGCCTACGACGGCGAGGTGCGGGTGCTGCAGTGGCTCGAGAAGCCGCAGAGCTGGCTGCCCTCGGAGCGCACCACCCACCGGCTGCACTACTCCGAGAAGCACCTCTTCGAGGGCGTGGTTCGCATGAAGACCAGGACGCCGCGCGCCCGGCTCGCCGCACACTGAACCTGCGCCGGAAATGCTGCCGGGCGCGGAAAATGGTCTATGGAGAGGCGTCATGTCCGAGCTGCACCCGCTGGCCGACCGTTACCTCGACCTCCTCTTCGACGGGCCTCCGCCTGAGCTCCGCGCGCGCAAAGACCTCGAAGACGAGCTCGCCGCGCAGCTGACCGCCGGCAACCACGTCTGCATTCGTGGCTTCTGGCGCATCGGCAAGACCACCATGCTCAAGGGCGTGCTGCAGCGGGCCTGCGAGCGCAGCGGCGGCGCGGCGATGTTCCTCGACCTGCGCGACCCCGAGCGCGACGACGGGCTCCCCCAGTCGGTCGAGGCCGTGCTGGCGCGGCTGACGACGAAGGTGACCGAGTTCCTGGCGCGCGTCGGCGCGACCGAGCTGAAGGCCGACCCCAAGGCGCCGCTGGCGGTGCTGGGTGAGCTGGCCGCGCCCATCTTCGTCGGCCTCGACGAGCTGCTCGCCCTCTTCGCCCTCGGCCCCGAGCAGCTGGTGACGCTCCTCGACGCGCTCCTGTCGACGCCCAAGAACGTGCGCGTCGCCGTGGTGGCCCACCGCCACCGTGACGTCGACGCGCTCTTCGAGACGGCGCTGGTGCAGCGCCCCGGCATGGCCTCGGCCTTCGTGCCGCCCATCTCTGACGACGAGCTGGTGGCGCTGGTGAACACGCCGGCCTCGGCCGAGGGCGTGACGTTCTCGAACGAGGCGCTCGGGGTGATCGCCGAGCTCTCGGGCAACCGGCCCTGGGAGGCCCTCTCGTTCTGCGCGCTCGCCGCGAAGAAGCTGCCCAGGGGCTTCACCGGCGAGGTCGGCCCCGACGCCATCGACGCGCTGGTGAACCTCGACGAGCTGGCCGAGAGCGACGAGGGCCGCGCGCTGGTGGACAACGCCCTGCGCACGCTGGTGACGGCGATGTCGCCCGAAGAGAAGACGCTGTGCGAGCTGCTGGCCGTCGGCGGCGAGGGCGAGGTGCCCGAAGACGCCATCGCGGCGCTCGAGGCCACCGGGCTGGTCAGCCAGCAAGAGGGCTACCAGCTCAGCGGGGCCTTCTTCGCCGCCATCGTCTCGGCCGTCGCCGAGGGCGTCATCAAGGTGGCGGTGGAGTAGCGCCTGACGCTCCGTTCCATCGCGAATGGATGTTCGTCGCCGCCATGGTTTGCAGTGTCAACGCGTGCCGGTAGGGTGCGCGCGTCTTGAAGCCGTCACTCCTGCTCTCCGCCCTCTGCCTCACCCTCGGCTGCGCCCCGGCGACGCCCCCACCGACTCGTGAGACGTTGGTGCTGACCGGCACCGCGTACGACCGCGGGCTCCAGCACGGCACGCAGCTGCGCTCGAAGATTCGCAGCTTCTACACGACGCTGATGGCGAACTCGTTGTTCCCCTTCCTCTCGCGGGAGCAGCCCGACATCGCGACGCTGCTGAAGGAGTACGAGGCGGAGCGGTACCAGAACGGCGGCTTCGCGCGCGAGCTGCTGCTCGAGAGCGCGAAGAACCTCGAGCGCGACATCGGCCGCAACGGGCGCGACGAGATGCGCGGCATCGCCGACGGCTCGGGGCTGACCTACGACGAGGTGCTCATCCTCAACACCTTCGTCGACACCACCCTCGCGGTGCGTGGCATCGGCCTGGCGATTCGGCAGGGCCGCGCCCCCGTCGTCGAGTCGGTGGAGTTCCTCGGCGTGGGCGCCGACGGTCGGGACAACTCGGGTGAAGGCGCCGTCGACGAGGCCGACGAGGGCGTCATCAAGCCCTACGTGCCGCCCTTCTTCGCCGCCGCGGTCGAGGTGGCCGTGGACACGAAGCTGCGGGTCGTCTTCGCCGACCCCGACGGCGTCGACCCGCAGACCGTTCGGGTGCGGGTGAACGAGGGGCTGTTCACCTTCGGTGACCCCGCGCTCGAGGTCGTCGAGCTCGACGCCACCCGAGTGCAGGCCACCTGGACGCCGCCGTCGCCCTTGCCGGCCGCGAGCGTCGTCACCTTCGTGCTCTCGGCTGGCGACAAGCGCATCATCGAGGTCCCCGGCCCGCCCCGCGCCAGCTTCCGGCGCGACGAGGAGCTGGTCGTCACCACCCAGGGGGCCGGCCTGGCGCCACGCGACCTCAGCCGCCCGGCGCTGACCGACAACCGCACCCGCCCGCCGCCGTTCGTGGTGGGCGCGCGCGGCGCCCGGGCCGCCGACGGCCCGCTGCTGGCGCACAGCTTCGCGCTGCTCGACGCGAACACCGCGCACAAGCACACCGTGCTGCTGGTGCACCGGCCCGACACCGGCCCCGCGTACGCGACGGTCGGCTGGGCGGGCATCGTCTACGGCATCTCGGGGCTCAACGAGCGCGGCGTCGGCGTGGCCTGCAACCCCTCTGACACGCTCGACAACTCGGTGGTGGGCTCGGTGCTCGACCAGGTGGCCGACCTCCCGCGGGCGAAGCTGCTGGCCAGCGGGCTGCCCGTCGGCTTCCTCGTCAAGCGGGTGCTCGAGCGCGCCAGCACCGCCGCCGAGGGCGTCGGCGCCCTCACCGACATCGCCCCGGTGTACGGGTGGAACTGCACCGTCGCCGACGACCAGGGCGGGCTCGAGGTCGTCGAGCTCGACTCCGACGTCTTCAAGCAGGGGCAGCGCGGCGTCTACCGCTACACGCCCACCGACCGCGACCCCTCGATGCGCCGCTACTCGAGCGTCACCGACGACGACGTCATCGTGGGCTCGTCGTACACGCGCAACGTCGAGGACAGCATCACGCTGACCCTGGCTGGCCAGCGGGTGGTGCCGCAGCGCTTCTGGTCGGGCTTCTTCTTCCGCAGCCGGCGCGTCATCGACGACGTCACCCGCCGGGTGGCGGCGCGCACCGAGCCCATCGACGTGGCGTGGCTCGAGTCGGTGCTGGTGACGCCCGAGGTCGTCGATCGCTCCGACAGCATGAACGCGGTGGTGCTCGACCTGCGCCGGCGCACGGTGCACGCGGCCATGGGCACGGTGCCGGCGACCGACTCACCCTTCGTCGCCACGGAGCTGGGCCGATGAGGCGCGCGCTGCTCTGGCTGCTGCTTTCGCCCTCGCTCGCCTTCGCCCTCGAGACGCAGGTGCTGCCCCAGGGCGCCATCATGCTCGACGTGGGCTACCTGCGGACCTCGCTCGACAAGCAGTGGAGCGGCGACCGGCGCGCGCTCTCGCTCATCGACGACATTCCCCGCTACGAGCCGGGCGGCGGGCTGCAGGGCATCTTGCGCGCGCGGCCGGTCGCCGAGTTCGACTTCCTGCTGGTGTCGGCGCTCTACGGGGTGACCGACGCGCTCTCGGTGGGCGTCAACGTGCCCATCTTGATGCGCTCGACCATCGCCACCAACCTCTCGTGGGAGCCGGGCGACTACCAGCCGCAGCTGGGGCGCAAGTACTCGCTCGAAGACTTCTGGTCGTGGGCCGCGTCGATGGGGCAGCCCCGGGTGCCCGACCGGGTCGTCAACACCCAGTTCCGCCTCGCCGACATCGTGCTGGGCGCCAAGTACCTCTTGCCGCGCTTCGAGTGGATGAAGGCGAACCACTTTCGCTGGTCGGCGCAGCTCAACGTCGCGCTCCCCACCGGCAGCAACGCCGACCCCGAAGAGGCCGTCTCGGTGGGCACCAACCTCTGGGAGCTGCACGCCGCCGGCGACGTCGAGCTGCACCTGGCGGCCGACAAGCACTTCTTCGTCGACGAGGCCGGCGTCTACCGGCTCAACCTCGGCGCCGACGCCTCGTACGCCTTCTTCCGGCCGCGGCAGTACACCGCCGGCAAGGGCCTGAAGAACCCGCTGCTCAACAACAACGCGTTCTACGTGGGCGACACCTATTGGATCGACCCGGGCGACTGGTTCGCCGGCACCGTCAGCGTCGACGTGGTGCCCTTCATCGGCCCCACGCGCGCGTCCATCGTCTCGGGAGGCAGCCTCGAGAAGGCGCAGGCCCTGCCGCCGATGGTGACGCTCAGCGCCAGCTACACGTACATCGCCACCCTGCAGAGCGACTGGCAGTCCAACAGCAAGCTGTGGGACTGGGAGCGCGAGAAGCTCTGGCAGCCGGGCGAGAAGAACGTCTTCAAGTTCACCGGCACCGTCAGCCTGCTCCGCCTCGGGGTGCCGATTCAGCTCTACGCCTCGTACCGCACGCAAGACATCGTGCCCGGCCGCTTCACGCGGCCCGCGAACGTCTTCACCGGCGGCGTGCGGGCCCTCATGAAGTTCTGGTGACCCATGCGTCGAGTCGTCTCGTTGGTGCTGGTGGCCCTCTGCAGCAGCGGCTGCGCGCTGATGTCGCTGGTCGGCTACAAGCTCGCCCCGAACGCGCCGAGGGACCGCGACGCTTCGTTCGTGGTGCCCGGGCTGAAGCAGCCTGTCTCGGTCACCCTCGACGCCCAGGGCGTGCCGCACCTCGAGGCGAAGAGCCTGAGCGACCTGGCGCGCGCGACGGGCTTCATGCAGGGCCGCTCCCGCTTCTTCCAGATGGACATGATGCGCCGGCTCGCCCGGGGCCGCGTGTCAGAGGTCGTCGGCGAGCAGCCGCTCGTCTCGAGCACCACCGTCGAGTACGACAAGACGATGCGCGGCTGGAACATCGAGGGCCGCGCGCTGGCCGACTTCGACCGCATGCCCGAAGACCAGCGGGCCCTGCTCGAGGCCTTCGCCGAGGGCGTCAACGCGGCGCGCCTGAAGTGGCCGCCCATCGAGTACCGGCTGCTGGGCCTCGAGCCGGAGCCGTGGCGGGCGTCTGACTCGCTGGCGGTCGGCCTGCTCAACGTGTGGAGCGTCACCCACAACTACCAGCAGGAGCTGGCGCGGTTCCTCTTCGCCATGCACCAGGGCGTCGAGCGCATGGAGGCGCTGTACCCGAACGAGCCCGTGCGCGGCGGCCGCAGCCTCGTGTCCAGCTCACCGCCGCAGCCGCTGCCGCCCGCCGTCGCCGAGGAGCTGGCGGGCCGCTTCCCGGTGGCCCTGGGCACGCCGGCGCCCAGCGCGCCCTCGGCCTGGCTCTCGCTGATGCCCGTCGAAGGCGCCTCGAACGCGTGGGTCGTCTCGGGCGCGCGCACGAAGTCAGGCAAGCCGATGGTGGCGAACGACCCGCACCTCGCCCACTTCCTGCCCAGCCTGATGGTGCAGCAGCACCTGGTGGCGCCGGGGCTCGACGTCATCGGCGTGACGGTGCCGGGCGTGCCGTGGGTGCTGTCGGGCCACAACGCGAAGGTGGCGTGGGGGATGACCTCGACGATGAGCGACGTCATCGATCTCGTCATCGAGCAGCCAGACCCGGCGCGCCCCGGGTTCGTGAAGAACCCGCGCGGCGACTGCCCCATCACCACCCGCGACGAGGTGGTGCGGGTGCGCGACGGCGGCGAGCTGCTCGACCGCGCCGTGCGCCTGCGGGCCACCTGCAACGGCCCGCTGATGAACGACCTGCTGCCGCACCTGTTCCCGCCGGGGGCGCCGCTGCTGGCGATTCGCTGGCGCGTCACCGGCCTCGAGACGGCCATGGGCGCGCTCTTGCGCATGGACCAGGCGAGCAGCGTGGCGGACTTCGGCGACGCCGTCGCGCAGCTGCCCTCGACCTGGAACACCTGGACGGTCGCCGACGTCGAGGGCCACATCGGTCAGTTCGCCTCGGGCCAGGTGCCGGTGCGCGAGGCCCACCGCGGCACCTTCCCCGTGCCCGGCTGGGTCGAGAAGTACGAGTGGAAGGCGTTCGCCTCGGGGGCGCAGCTGCCCCACGGCATCGACCCGGCCGACGGCGTGCTCGCGCACGCCAACAACCTGATGATCGAGCCCGGCTCCACCGACTTCAGCCGCGTGCACGTCGACTCGGCGCCGGCCTTTCGCCACCAGCGCATCGTCGACCTCGCGCGGGCCACGCTGAAGCACGACCTCGCCTCCTACCGCGCCATGTTGGCTGACACCCACTCGCTGCGCGCGGCGCAGGTGTGGCCCTTCATGCAGGCCGCCCTCGGCGACGGGGCTGGCCTCTCGGCCACCGCGCGCGCCGCGCTGAGCCGGGTGAACGCGTGGCGCTTCGACGCCACGGCCGACGGGCCCGAGGCGGCCCTCTTCTTCCTCACCTACCGTCACGCGGTGGTGGCCGCGGTGAGCGACGAGCTACCCGCCCCGGCGGTGAAGTTCTTCCTCGGCCAGCGGTACTCGACCAACACCGCCGACCTCTGGTTCGAGGACCCGGCGCACCTGGTGTGGGACGATCGCGCGACCCCGGCCGTCGAGACGCGCGACGAGGTCCTTCGCGCCGCCTTCACCCGCGCGGTGCAGGAGCTGACCGAGCAGCAGGGCGCCGACGTCAACGGCTGGCGCTGGGGCAAGCTGCACTGGCACCGGCCCACCCACGCCTTCGGCGGCAAGGCGGTGCTCGACGGCACCGTCAACCTCGCGCGCATCGAGACGGGCGGCGAGATGGACTCGGTCTGGAAGACGCACTTCGACCTCGGCAACGAGAAGGCGCCCTTCAAGGTGGTGGCCGGCCCGGTCTACCGGAGCGTCGTCGACCTGGCCGACGTCGCGCACGGGTGGTGGATCATCGACACCGGCGCGAGCGGGTGGCCCGGCGCCGCGCACTACGGCGACCAGTACGAGGCGTGGCAGCGCGGCGAGCTGGTGCCGATGCTGTTCGACGTCGCCGAGGTGCGGCGGGGCGTGCACGCGACGCTCGCGCTGACGCCGTAGCTGCGAGTCCCCGGCGTCTGTGCCAAGCCCGCCTCGCCCAATCGCGGGCGGGAGAGCTCCAACATGGCGCATCACGTGGTCGTCGTGGGTGGTGGCTTCGGAGGCCTCGAGGCGGCGCGCGCGCTGGGGCCCTTCTCGGTGCAGGTGACGCTGGTCGATCGCCAGAACTACCACCTGTTTCAGCCGCTGCTCTACCAGGTGGCCACCGCGGGGCTGTCGCCGGGTGACATCGCCTCACCCATTCGAAACCTGGTGGCCGAGCACTCCAACGTCGAGGTGCGCATGGGCGACGTGCAGCGCGTCGACCTCGCGAACAAGCGGGTGCACCTGGCCGACGGCGAGCTCCAGTACGACTCGCTGGTGCTCGCGGCCGGGGTTCGCCACAGCTACTTCGGCAAGCCCGAGTGGGAGGGCGACGCGCCGGGCCTCAAGACGCTCGACGACGCGCTCGAGCTTCGGCGGCGGGTGCTGATGGCCTTCGAGAACGCCGAACGGGAGGACGACCCGCAGCGCCGCGCGGCGTGGCTGACCTTCGTGGTGGTGGGCGCGGGCCCGACGGGCGTGGAGCTGGCGGGCGCGATCAGCGAGCTGGCCCGCTTCACCGTCGCCAACGACTTTCGCCGCTTCGACCCGCGCACCGCGAAGATCGTGCTGGTCGAGGCCGGCCCGCGCGTGCTCTCGGCCTTCGACACCGGCCTCTCGGGCAAGGCCCGCGCGTCGCTCGAGCGGCTGCAGGTCGACGTGCGGCTGATGACGCGGGTGTTGGACGTGACGAGCGAGGGCGTCAAGCTGCCCGACGGCTTCTTGCCCGCGCGCACGGTGATGTGGGCCGCGGGGGTCGAGGCGCCGCCGTTGGCGAAGACGCTCGGGGTCGAGCTCGATCGCGCCGGCCGCATCAAGGTGCAGCCCGATCTCTCGGTGCCCGGGCACCCCGAGGTGTACGTCATCGGCGACCTCGCCAGCTTCCCGCTGCCCGATGGCTCGACGCTGCCCGGGTTGGCGCCGGTCGCGCTGCAGCAGGGCCGCCACGTGGCCGAGGTGATCGAGGCGCGGCGCGCCGGCCGGCCCACCGCGCCGTTCGAGTACGTCGACAAGGGCATCATGGCCACGGTGGGCCGCGCGTCGGGCATCGCGCAGGCGGGCGCGCTGCGCCTGTCGGGCATGCTCGGGTGGCTGGCGTGGCTCTTCATTCACATCGTCTTCCTCATCGGCTTCCGCAACCGGCTGGTGGTGATGTTCCAGTGGGCCTGGGCGTGGTTCACCTACGGCCGCGGGGCGCGGTTGATCACCGGCACCACGCCCGTGCCGCCCGCCTCCCCCCGGCGCGCGCCGGAGCCGTCGGCAGCCCCGGAGTCAGCGGAGCTCCACGGCTGAGCGCGGCGCGAAGGACGACGACCTCCTCGGTGACCGGGTCGCCTCGACCCAGCGCGCGCGGCTGACTCGTCGAGCCCCTCGTGATTCGGGGGCAGTCCGCCGGGCACGGTGGCTGCTCTGTGGCGAGGCGTGCCGTCCCTCCCCCGGCGTTCAGTCGTCCTGCTCCTCACATGTGTGTCGTGGTGGTCGTGTGGCGTCGGAGTCGACGACGTGGGCGCCGTCGTTCGTGGCGATGACGCGCCCCGCGGGACCGCGACCTCGGGCCGCCGCGTCGAGGCGGTCGACGCCGGCGCCGACGCGACGCTCCCCGGGTCGACGCCTTCGCTCGCCGCAGGTGGTGAGCGCGCCGTCGATGCCGGGCCCCCGGCGCTGCCTGAAGGCGGCGCTGACGCGGGCACTGGCGGCGCCGCGAACGGCCCTGGGGTGCTCGACGTGGGGGCGCTGCTCGACGGCGGAGCCTCAGGTCCCCTGCCGCTGCCCTCCGACGCCGGCTCGTCGTCCTCGGTCGGCGCCGGCCCCACCTCGGCTTCGACCGACGGCGGCGCGCCCTCGGCGTGGGTCGATGCCGGCCCCACCTCGTCTTCGGCCGACGGCGGCGCGCCCTCGTCGCTCGACGCCGGTCCCGCATCGTCTTCGGCCGGCGGCGGCGCGCCCTCGTGGTTCGACGCCGGGCCCTCGTGGCCTTCGAGCGATGGCGGCGCGCCCGCCTGGCCGTTCGACGCCGGTGCGTCGTCGCCGTGGAGCGACGGAGGGCTGCCGCCCGCGGCGGGCCCGGGCGCCTCGCTCAGCACCCACACCACCCTCGGCGTGCCCGACGACTCGTCGGTCGGCGCGCTCGCGCGCTGGTTGCTGGTGAAGCCCCAGTTCGTCGCCTCGTACGACACGGTTCGCAAGACGCCGCGCTGGGTCTCGTGGCGCCTCGACGCCTCGTGGCTGGGCACCGCCACCCGCGCCACCAGCTTCCGCCGCGACGCGCAGCTGCCCACCACCGCCGGCCAGGCGCGCGACGAGGACTTTCGCAACAGCGGCTTCGAGCGCGGCCACCTGTGCCCGAGCGCCGACCGCACCCGGACGGACCCCGACAACGACGCCACCTTCGTCTTCACCAACGTGGTGCCCCAGACGCGCGCCAGCAACGGCGGCACCTGGGCCACCCTCGAAGACGAGGCCCGCGACCAGGTTCGCCTCGGCAAGACCGTCTTCCTCGTCGCCGGCCCCGTCTTCGGCGCCACCTCACAGTTCGTCGGCGCGGGGGTGCCCGTCCCCACGGCCACCTTCAAGGTCGCGGTCATCGTCGACGGCGCAGCCGCCGCGGTGGCGTCGGTCGGCCCGTCGACCCGGGTCATCGCGGTGCTGGTGCCCAACACCGCCTCGGTGAACGGCAACTGGCGCTCGTACCGCGTCACCGTGCGCGCGCTCGAGCAGGCGACCGGCCTCGACTTCCTCAGCGACGTGCCGCGCGCCGTGCAAGACGTGGTCGAGACCCGCCTTGACCTCGATCCGCCCTGAAGGTGCGCCTCCACCAACGCGTGCTACCGTCGCTCGCTCATGTCGGGCCACTCGGACACCACGGCGCGCGGGCGCCAGCAGGCGACGCCGGGCCCTACCGGCACCGTGCTGTGCCCGGCCTGCGCCAAGGTGCTCGAGGGCGAGCCCAACTTCTGCAACGCCTGCGGCGCCGATCTGCGCGGCCTGGGCGGCAGCTCCGACACCTTCTCGGGGCCCAACGCCGACAAGCTGATCGACGGCCGCTACCGCATCCTCGAGAAGCTGGGCGAGGGTGGCATGGGCTCGGTCTACAAGGTCGAGCACACCCGCATGGGCAAGATCGCCGCCCTCAAGGTGATGCGCCCCGACGCCGCCGTGGACAAGGGTATGAAGGCGCGCTTCCTCCAGGAGTCGCGCGTCGTCGCGAAGCTCTCGCACGCCAACACGGTGCAGGTGTTCGACGCCGGCGAGCTCGACGACGGCGCGCTCTTCATGGCCATGGAGTACGTGCCCGGCAAGGACCTCGCCTGGCACCTCAAGGCCCACGGCCCGATGAGCGAAGAGAAGGTCGTCAGCATCGGCGTGCAGCTGCTGGCCTCGCTCTCCGAGGCCCACGACCACGGCATCATCCACCGCGACATCAAGCCCGCCAACGTGATGCTGGTGCGCACCCGCAAGGGGGGCGACGACCAGGTCAAGCTGCTCGACTTCGGCATCGCCAAGCTGGCCGAGGGTGACAGCCGCAACTCCACCACCGGCGAGTTCATCGGCACCCCGGCCTACATGTCGCCGGAGCAGGTGCGCGGCGACCCCGTGATCGACGCCCGCAGCGACCTCTACTCGGTGGGCGCGCTGCTGTTCGAGCTGGTGACGGGGCGGCCCCTCTACACGGGCCCCACCGCCGTCAGCATCGTCAAGCAGCACCTCGAAGAGCCCATTCCCCGGGTCGCCGACCTCGCGCCCCAGGTGCCGGTGACGCCGGCCTTCGAGAACATCATCGCGTCGGCGCTGGCCAAGAAGGTCGATGAGCGCTTCGCCGACGCCGAGTCGATGCGGCGGGCGCTCGAGGCCCTGCGCAAGACGGTGAAGAACGTCACCAGCGACTTCACGCCGATGCCCGAAGCGCTGGCCGCGAAGATGCTCTCGCGCGAGGACTTCGACCGCTACGAGCGCAGCCTCAAGACGGGCCGGCTGCTGTGGCCGCTGGCGGTGGTGCTCCTGCTCGGCGGGGCGGTGACCTTGGGGTACTGGGGGCTGCAGCACGCGCGCGCCAACGCGGGGCCGGCCGACGTCGAGGTCGAGCCGAACGATCAGGTGCAGCGCGCGACCGTCATCGGCCTGGGCCGCCCCGTGAAGGGCGCCATCGGCGCCGCGGGTGAAGGGCAGGGCGACCGAGATCTGTTCGTCGCGCAGCTCGCCAGTCCGGGGCGCTACCGCGTCTCGCTCTCGGGGGTGCCCGATCTCAACCTGGCGCTCGAGGTGCTGCAGCTCGAGAGCCGCCGCGCGGGCGACGGCGCCGAAGCCCCGCCGCTGGAGCCCGCCGAGAAGTCGGCGCCGACCGAGAAGCTCCGCCGCAAGGTCTTCATCGACGACGTCGGCGTCTCGGAGGGTGAACGCGTCGACGGGCTCGAGCTGGCCGCGGGCTCGGTGTACCTGCGCGTCGAGGAGCGGCCGTTCTGCACCGAGCCGAACCGGCCGCCGCGCGAGAAGAGCCTGGTGCCCTACACCCTGCTGATCGAGCCGATGCCCGCCGTCGAGGGCCTGGTCGAGTCGGAGCCCAACGACACGCCGCTGACGGCCGGCGCGCTGCCGCTGACCCGCGCGGTGACGGCCTGGGCCGGGGCGCGGCTCGACGACGTCGAGAAGCTGTTGCTGCTCCGGCCAGACGCGCCGTTCTCGGCGATCGACACCTGGCGCGTCGACGACGTGCCCGTCACCGAGCAGGTGGTGGTGGTCGTGGCGCCGCCCGAGCGCGGCGCGCTCCACGTCGTCGACGAGGCGAAGCTCGAGGCGTGGCGGCAGCGGCGCGCTCGGG
>JACSRE010000121.1 GCA_014879945.1 Myxococcus sp. | reverse complement strand
GGAGCGCGCGCGCGCTCCAGAGGGCCACACCGAGGAGGACGACCAGCCGCATGCCCAGCCCTCTGCTCTCTTCCGCGAAGAGAGAAGGCACCGCGGCGTGACGTCACCGCACCGACAGGCAGGTTTCCTGGCTCGCCGGGACAGTGCGCGCCGTCTCCCGTCTTCCCCCGCGAGACCGCCGCGGCGTGACGTGGGGCCCAACGGCACCCCGACCTCGAGACGACCCGTGCTCCATCATCGATGTGGAGCGTTCCCGGTCACAGTGGCGCGACCGCGCCGGAGTCTCACCGGCTTCCCTCTTTCGTTGCCCGACGTGGGCACCTGAAGGCGAGGGGACTCGTAGGGGGAGTGGCGGTGGGGGTCAAGTGGCGTCGGCGCCGGTGTCGGCGCCGACGGCTGAAGCCACTGGCTCAGTGCGAGGTGAAGCCGCCGTCGACCGGGAAGACCGAGCCGGAGCAATAAGCGCTGCGCGGCCCGGCGAGGAAGAGGGCCAGGTCGGCGACGTCTTCATTGGTGGCGTAGCGGCCCAGCGGCACCTGCCCGATGAAGCCCGCCTTCACCACCTCGCCCTGCCCCGGCGCGAGCTGGTTCTCGAGCGAGCGCATCATGCGGTTGTCCACGGGCCCCGGGGCGATGGCGTTGACGCGAATGCCCTTGGCGCCGAACTCGTTGGCCACCGTCTTCACCAGCCCCGTCACCGCGTGCTTGCTCGCGACGTAGGCCGACAGGCCGGGGCTCCCGACGATGCCGGCGACCGAGGCCGTGGCCACGATGCTGCCGCCCCCGCGCTTGAGCAGCTCGGGAATCGCCTCTCTCATGGCGAGGTAGACGCCCTTCAGGTTGACGGCCAACACCCTGTCGAACACCTCCTCCGGGTACTCGACGATGGGCTTCACCGCGCCCTCGATGCCGGCGTTGGCGAACACCACGTCGAGCCCACCGAAGGCGTCGACCGCCGCCTTCACGTAGGCTTTCGCGTCGGCCGCCTTCGAGACGTCGGCCGCGAAGCCCTTCACGTTGGTCAGGTTGAGCTGCTTCACCGCCGCGTCGACGGCCTCTTGCTTGAGGTCGACGAGCAGCACCTTCGCGCCCGCCTCGTGGAACTTCTTCACCGTGGCCAGGCCGATGCCGCCTGCGCCACCCGTCACCACTGCCACTTTGTTCTGGAGTTCGTTCATGTCTGCCGACACTGCAAGGTTGATGCGCACGACAACCCACCCGGGTCGGGGTGGGCGCGGTGCAGTGAGTGCGTGACGGCGCGCAAGCGAGTGCCATCACGTCCTGGGGGATGCAGTGGTTGCGCGGGGCTGGGTCTCGGCGCTGGGGATGATCAGCGCATCCAAGGCGAGGCACGCCGGGAGCAATCACAACCACGCCTTCATCTTGATGCTCATCATTCATGACGATGTGCCTCGACAGGTTGATGGGGGTGTGTTGGTTTTCGCGCCTCTTCGAGAGGGGTCCCATCGTGCGAGTCGTGTTCCCGTGGCTGGTGGTGCTCGCGGTGTCATCGAGCTGCAGGCAGACGACGGAGCTCCCTCCGCTCGACGCACCGAGGCTCTCGGGGCACGGGGTGGACTTCGAGGTGCACCCGGCTCCCGTCGAGCTCGGCAGCGGAGAGCGCATTCAGTGCCTCTTCGCCACCGACGCGTTCGACCACGCCAGCACCATCAGCGGCCTCTGGGAGGGCGGCGCCGAGCCGCTCCGGTTCCAGGTGCCGCGGCCTCCCTCGGGCGTGGGTCAGGTCGTCGTCCACTGCCAGCGGCTTGGCCGCGACGGCGCGGTCAACTCGCAGCCTTCACCCCGCGTGACGGTGGCGATGCACGCGCAGCCCACCGGGGTGACGCGCACGGCGGTGGGCACGGCGGTGACGGTCGAGTGGACGGCTGAGCCGAACCTCTCCTACGTGGTGGTGTACGGGCGGACGGCGACCGGGGCCGACCTGCGTGACGCTCCGGGGGGCGCGGTGAAGCAGGGCCCTCTCACCGTCGACGTCGCCACGCAGTGCCCCGTCACTGACCAGGGCAGCACCTGCTACGTCGGCGTCGAGGCCGTCGCCGATTCCTATCGAACGAGGCTCGAGGAGACGTCGGCGGGGCCGTCGCCGCTGCTCAGGCTGCCGGCTCCGCCAACCTTCGCCGGCGTCATGGTGTCGAGCCTCACGACGCTGATGGTGAATGTGTCCGGAGAGGGCCGCACCGAGGTCGTCGCCGGCACGTCGGCCGAGCTCACCTTCGCCACCGGCGCCCCCGTACCGCCAGAGGCCGGCAACTCCCGCCGACACCTGCACGAGGGGTTCCCGTATCTGCTGAGCCCGGGGGTGCCTCAGGTCCTGCACTACCTCGCGCGCGCCATTGCTGAAGGGCCCGGCTACGTCTCGACGAGCCTGCCGACGAGGTTTCAGTTCACGCCGCCGTGGTCCACCTGGACCGGGTTCGGGACCGCCGGTGACAGCGGGGCCAGCAGCCTGCAGGTGGTCGGTGACGACGTGTACTGGGCTCGCGGTTCTTCGCTCCTGTGGGCGGCCGTCACCGGGAACGGCTCCGCGCAGAGCCGGACGCTGGTCGACGTCGAGCGCTCGGGTGAGAGCCCGGTGGTGGTCGACCCGTCGAGCCCGACCACGACGTATTTCGTCCAGGGCAACCAGTCGACGCGAGCCCTGACCAGGCAGCGTGACGCGACCGTCTCGGCGCAGGCGGCGCTGCCCAGCACCGGGCCCGTTCGCGGCCTGCTGCTGCTGACGAGCTCGGTGGTGGTGGCGCAGGACGACAAGCTGCTGCGCATCGCCCACGCCGACTTCACCTCGACGGTGTCGGCGCTGCAGCGGTTCCACACCGCGACCGGGCCCCTGCTCGCGCTGGCCGTGGCCGGCGACACCCTGTACTTCTCCACCGCGCAGGGCGTGTTCTCGCTGGCCGCGAACGCCGCGGTCGACGCCGCGCCCACGGTGCTGCTGGCGTCGCGCGGGGCCACCTCGCTGGCCGCGGGCGCAGGCACGCTCTACGCCACCACCCTCGACGCGGCGGGGCGGGCGGCGCTCGAGCGCTTCGACCTCGCCAGCCCGGCGCCTCCGGTGGTGTTGGCGCCGCACCTGGCCGACGCACGCGGGCTCCACCTCGGCGGAGACCGGGTGTACTTCACCAGCGGCGATACCCTCGCGAGCTGGCGCGAAGGCGAGGCCAGCTCCACGGTGACCACGAACCAGCTGCACGATCGCAACGTTCACGGCCTGGTGACCTCGGCGCCCACGGCCGCCGGGCGCGTCGTCTTCGTTCGGGCCGACGGCAAGCTGCGCCGGTTTCCGCAGGCGTACCAGGCCGCTCCCCTGCCCATCACCGAAGCGCCAGAGAACGTCGTCGCCGAACCGCTCGACATGGGCGTTCGCGTGCGCTGGTCGAAGCCGAACACCGCGTCGCACTTCCTGGTGTCCCTCGACGCAGGGGCCACCGTCGCCCGCGTGGTGACGCAGGGCCTGGTCGAACTCCACGGCCTGCCCAACGGCGTGCCGGTGGAGGTCTCGGTGCAGAGCGCCAACCTCGTGGGCGCAGGGCCGAGGGCGACCATTCAGGCCACGCCCCGGGTGGCCGCGCCGCGGCTCGAGCTCGATCGCGTGGGCGCCAGCTCAGGTGAGGTGAGGCTCGCCGTGTCGTGGCCGAACCCGGTCGCTCGGGCCGTCACCCTTCGCGTCGTCAGCGGGAGCGCTGCCGGGTTCGACCCGGCGACGGCGCCCGCCGTCCATCAGGCGACCTTCAGCTCGACCGCCCCCCAGGGCGCGCAAGGCGCCGGGTCCACGACCTTCGTCACGCTGACGGGCCTCACCAACGACGTGCCCATCTGGTTCCGCGCGACGCTCGAATCGCAGGGCAACCTCAGCGCGGCCAGCGACGAGCTGGCGACCCAGCCCTACGCGCCCTGGGCCCCGCTCGTCGCGTCGGGTGGCCCCAGCAACCCCAACGCGATGGTGCGGGGCCTGGGGACGAACACCTATTGGCTCGCGGCGGGGCTGTGGCGGCACGACGGCGCGAGCGTCGCCCAGGTCACCCGAATGAACGGGAGCACCGTGGGCACGGGCATGCGGGAGCTCGCGTCGAACCCCACCGGCGACGTCCTCTACCTCGGCGGGCCCGCGGGGCTCGTGCGGTACGACACGCAGACCCGCGTCGAGACGCCCATCACCCCGACGCCCGCGCTCCCCGCCACCGCCGGCACCATCAACGGTCTCACCAGCGACGGCAGCAGGCTCTACGTGGCCACCAGCGGGGGCCTGTTCGCCATGGCGCTGGACGGCAGCCAGATGACGCCGCTGCACGCCGCCGGGAGCGGCGGTTCGCTCGGCAGCGCGCTGCTCTCTGGCGGGGCGCTGTACTTCCAGGAGCAGGTCGGGAACGTCACCCACCTGCAGCGGGTCTCGGTGCTCGGGGGCGCGACGACGGTGCTGGCCTCGAACGTCAGCCGCGACTCCCAGGCCTTCGCCGTGGCTGGCGGCACGGCGTACTTCGCGCTCGAGGCGCCGGGCGGCGCGTGGGAGCTGCGCAGCGTCGCGACGACGGGTGGCCCCTCGACGGCCTTCCTCGCCCAGGCCGGCCCGCCGCTCGCCATCGACGGCGCCGGTCGGGTCCTCTGCACCCGCGCTGGCGCTCAAGGGCAGCTGTGGCTCTCGGCCGTCACCGCGGCGGGGGTCGAGACCTCTCAAGGCTGGGGGCTTCAGAGCTACTCTCGGCCCCAGGGGCTGTGGGTGGTGGGCAGCGCGCTCTGGGTGGGGACGGGACCGGGCAGCCTCTACCTTCGAACGGTGCAGTAGCGCTCGTATGGGAAGATCTCCTGCAGCGCGTCCAGATGCCTCACCCGGAAGTCGCCCAGGACGTCGTGACTCGGCTCGACGCCGCC
>JACSRE010000115.1 GCA_014879945.1 Myxococcus sp. | reverse complement strand
GCCACCACCGACCGCCGAGCCACCACCGACCGCCGAGCCACCACCGACCGCCGAGCCACCACCGACCGCGGCGCCACCACCGACCGCAGAGCCACCGCCGACCGCGGCGCCACCGCCGACCGCGGCGCCACCGCCGACGGAGCCACCACCGACGGAGCCACCACCGACGGAGCCACCACCGACCGCGGCGCCACCACCACCGACGGAGCCACCACCGACCGCGGCGCCACCACCAACGGCGGAGCCACCACCGACCGCGGCACCACCACCGGCCGCGGAACCACCACCAGCAGCGCCACCACCCGCGCCGCTCCCCGGACACGAGCCGAGCTCGAAGTAGCCGGCGGCCACTTCGCGCAGCCGCGACGACGCGCCCACCAACCCGAGGTTGTCCCTGGAGCCGACCGCGCAGTAGTTCGGCGTGCCATCGCCACAGGCCGTCGCGCGCAGCGCGCTCAGGTGGCTGATGTTGGTTCCGACAAACTCCCGGCACTCAAAGCCACCGGCGTCAGGCACGCCGGCGTCGGTGCGCGGGCCGGCATCAGGTGGCGCGCCGGCATCCACTGACACCACACCGCCGTCACCAGCCGACACCAACCCGAAGAACGCCGCCGCGTGCCAGCTCGAGCACACCCCCACGTCGAGCAGGTACGCGCCCGAGACGCCGCACCCACGCGCGGGGTCCACCGGCGTTCCGTGGCCCATGTTGGGGAGCGACCACGACTCGACCAGCGTCTGCCCCGAGCTGCTCCTGAACTCCCGGCGGGTGGCGGCCCCGACCGTCGTCGTGACGTCCGCAACCTGGTCGATGGCGTTTACGTTCGTCCACTGATCGACCAGCTCGGTCTGGTTCCCCGGCCTCACCGTGAAGTCGCTGCTGCCGTGCCAGATGGAGACGCGCGGCGGCGCGAAGCTCGCGGTGCCGGCCACGGCGCGCACCGAGTCGCCCCACTGCTGCGGCGTGCGGTCGGGAGGCGAGTTCATGCAGTTGAACGCGTCGAGCTGGGTGCCCGCACAGGCGAAGGGCAGCCCCGCCATCACCGCGCCGGCCGTGAAGACGTCGGGGTACGTCGCCAACAACACCGAGGTCATCGCGCCACCGGCCGACAGCCCGGTCACGTAGACGCGCTGCGGGTCGACGTTGCGCGTGGCCTTCACGGCGTTCACCATGTTCACGATCGACGTCGCCTCGGCGCCGCCGCGGCTCTGCTGCGCGGCGACGAACCACGAGAAGCAGGCGTTGTTCGCGGTGGTCTGCGGGTACAGCACGACGAAGCCCAGCTGGTCGGCCAGCGCGTTCCACCCGGCCCCCGCGTACGCGTTCGCCGACTGGGTGCACCCGTGCATCGCGACCACCAGGGCCGGGCTGGGGGGCAGGCTCGCGGGCGTGTACAGGAACATCGAGAGCCCGCCGGGGTTGGGCCCGAAGCTGGTCACCTGGGTCAGCGCGGCCGTGCTGCTCGACGCCGCCTCCCACGCCGCCTGGCCCTCGGGCCCGCACGCCGACGCCACGACCGCCAGCCACAGCACCCGCTTCACGGAGCCTCCTTCGCCGGCGCGGCGGGCGTAGGCAGCCCGTCGAGGAAGGCCAGCACCTGCGCGTTGTACGGCTCGTGACAGTCCATCTGCACGGTGTGGCCGCAGCCCGGCAGCCCCACCAGCGTCGAGCCGGCGATCTTCGCGGCGCCGTACTCCATCACCTTGCGGGCGCGGCCGCCGTGGAGGAACGGGTTGGGGATGAGGCGGTCGTCTTCGCCGAAGACGATGAGCGTCCTGGCCTGCACCTTCGCGAGCGAGTCGCGCACGAAGTCGTTGTGGGTGAGCCCGTCGACCGCGCGCACCTGGGCGTAGGCATAGGCGTCGAACTCGTCGCTCCGGGCCAGCCGAACGCGCTCCTCGATCAACCACTCGTACTCGGGCTTCCACGTCATGAAGTTGTTGTAGCGAACGCTGCCCCACACCCCGTACTCGGGGGTCGACTTCACGAAGCTGGCGCTGAACACCTTCTCGAACCACTTCTTCTCGCGCGCGCTGAAGGCCTCGAAGCCGGCCGGCGACGTCAACACCAGCGCCTCGACGCGCTCGGGGAAGCGGAGCGCCAGGGCCAGCGACACCTCACCGCCCATCGAGTGGCCGATCACCACCGCGCGAGGCACCCCGAGGCGCGCCAGCACCTCGGCGACCACCTCGGCCTGCGCCTCCATGGAGTACGGAAACTGCGAGGGCTTGTCCGACTTGCCGAAGCCGAGCTGGTCGATGGCGATGACGCGGTAGCCCCTCTCGGCGAAGGCGTCGAGCTGGTAGCGCCAGAACTTCAGGTTGCTGCCCAGGCCGTGCAGGAAGAGCACCGTGCGCTGGCCCGAGGGGTTGAGCTCGACGTACCGCAGCGTGTGCTGGCCGCCGAGCTTCCACGTCGCCTCGGCGCGCTCGAGCTCGACCGCGCCCGCCTTCCACGGCTGCCCCGTCACCGAGGAGTAGTCGACGTCGGCGAAGCGGAGCGCGGGCGCGCCCTCATACGAGCGAACGCAGGCGGCCGACGACACCAGCGCAAGGAGCAGGGTGAGCGGTCTCATGGGTGGGCTCCTCAAAACGCGTACCAGGTGAAGGTCGAGAACAGCGCCCAGGGGTTGGTCGTCACCCGGTCGTTGCCGTCGTAGAAGTTGCCGCGCACCAGGTACGCGGCGTGGAGGCCGACCGTCATCAGGTACCGCAGGTGCCACTTGAGCTCGGCGTTCACCTCGACGCCCATGAAGCGGCCGCGGGCGACGCCCGAGAGCGACGGCGTGGGGGTGGCGTTGGCCGTGCCGAGCGCGCTGCCCACCTTGAGGTTGAGGGTGTTGGGCACCAGGTCCCAGGCGGCCGAGGCGATGGCGGCGGTGGTGCCCAGGCCCTGGTTCGAGACGTCGGCGATGGCGCCCGTGTAGTTGTTCACCGTCGAGGTGAAGGGGAACAGCAGCAGCGCCCGGTGGTTGAACCAGACCGCGCCGGGCAGGCCGTACATGTTCATGGTGAAGGCGCTGGTGTAGCGGCCGTCGTTGGGGTCCTGATCGCCGGTGACGTAGAGCCCCTCGAGGGTGAGCAGGTCGCTGGCCGTCTTGCCCCACTGGTAGAGCAGCTCGAGGTTGCCGGTGACGCCGAGGAGGTCGATCTGCCGGGCGTTGGTCGAGGTGGCGCGCGTCGTCACGTAGCGCCCGGCGTTGAGCATCACGAAGCCCGACGCCGCGAAGCGGCCCACGTGAAAGCCCGGGTTGTGCTGGAAGTTGAGGCCCGCGAAGCCCACGGTGCCGACGGGTTGGTCCATGTTGAAGCGCGTGGTGCCGGTGAAGCCCGAGAGCCCCGACGAGGCCGGCCCCGAGAAGATGAGGCCCTCGAACGCGTAGGCGGCGCCCTTGGTGTCGTCACGCAGCAGCCACCCGCTCGCGCCGATGGTGGTGCCGGGCATCACCTCGTACGAGACGTCGGCGAGGCCGAGCACCGCGAACTTGAGGCGGGCGTCATCCATCAGCGCCTTGTCGGGCTGCGAGGCGCCGACGAAGAGCAGGCCGGCGCGCGTCTTGAGCTTCGGCGTCGGCGACCAGAAGACCTGCGCGCCGGTGCCGTCGCTGCCGAGGAAGGCCAGCTTGTAGCCGCCGCGCACGATGTCCGAGACGGGCGTGCGCGTGGGGTCGTTGATGTTGTCGTAGAAGCTCTGCGTGCCCAGCAGCACGGTGAGCTCTCTGGGCCGCCGCGTCGGGTAGAGCGCGACGTTCAGGTTCTTGGTCTGCAGGTTCACCATGTCGGCGTTGAAGCCGCCGCCCTGGTTCTGGAGCGTGGTGTTCGCCGCGAGCCCCCAGAGGTAGTCGATCTCGAACTGGGCGCGGAAGGTGGCCAGGTCGTCGACGAAGAACGGCGAGTACTCGATGACGGGAATCCACCGCTGCTCGAGGAAGGCGGCGGTGGTGTTGGGCCCGACGCGCACCGAGCTGCCCGCGAACTCACCGATGGGGCCCAGCGCGACGCCGCGGAGCCCGGCGGGGTCGCCCAGCATGTTGGTGACGCTCGCGCGGGTGAAGAAGTAGCTGATCAGCCGGAACTCGCTGAGCGGCGCGTCGCGATCGCGCTCGCTCCGGTTGCGCCACTCGTCGAGCGAGTCGACCGGCGCGATGGGGCCCTGCGCCGACGCGGGGAGCGCCGACAGCAACAGGGCGCACACGACGGCGGGCGCCACGCTGGGTGCGAGTCGAGTCATGCAGATCTCCGCTGGGTGAAGGAGGGGCGCGAGGCGACGGCGGGGCGCAGCCAGAGGCCGCGCGCCCGCCCGCTCGCGATGGGGCTACTGGCTGATGACGTACTTCTGCTTCGCGTCGCCGGTGAACGGAATCATGTTGCCCATCACCACCAACTGAACGCCGGTCGCGCCCACCGCGCCGTTGGCGCAGCGGTGGTTGACGGCGCCGTTCTGGAAGAAGAGCTCCATGGTGATGGCCGAACCGTCAGCGGCGATCGTCGCGCGGCCTTCCTGGCGGAAGACGCCGTAGTTCACGTCGACGTCGAAGCAGGTCGCGTTGCCTTGCACGTTCGAGAGCGTCACCCCCATCGAGGTGAACATGTTGTCCATCGGCCCGCGCATGGTGCGGTCGCAGCGGCCGACCTGCCCCGTCATCAGGGCACCGCCGTCGAGGCTGTTGAGCGTGCCGGGCACGCTGGTCACCTGAAACTCCGAGGCCATCACCCGAATGACGGTGCGCTGGTAGCACTGGGTCGAGGCGCCGAAGTTCACGTTCTCGTTGAAGCCGTTGGGGTGCGTCGGAATGTTGGCGCCCTCCATCGTGAGCGTCTTGCCCTCGAGGAAGGTGAGGATGCGCTGCGGCGTGTCGAGCATCAGCGCGGTCCCGCCCGCCGCTGAGCCACCCGCCGC
>JACSRE010000260.1 GCA_014879945.1 Myxococcus sp. | reverse complement strand
AGATGTGTATAAGAGACAGGCGCTGCTCGCGCCGGGCACCTCGAGGCCCGCCTTCGCCAACACCAGGAGCACCCGCCCGACCGACGCCCGGCGCCGCGGCGGCTCGACGGCGTCGATCTCAGCCACCTCGCGCTCGAGCGCCGCGATCAGCTCGGAGGGCACCGAGGCGCGCGCCCGATCGATCGCCGCGAGCAGCGGCGTCGAGAGGCTCTTGACGGTGGCGAGGTTGGCGAAGTCGCGCGCCGCCGCGAACCGGAGCGGGCCGACCAGCGAGTCCAACGGGTGCGGGCTACTCGACATCCTCGTAGGACACCTTGAGCACTTCGTACTCCCTCGTGCCGCCCGGGCTCTGAATCGTCACCACGTCGCCGACCTTCTTGCCGATCAGCCCGCGCGCGACGGGAGACGCCACCGAGATCCACCGCTTCTTCAGATCGGCCTCGATCTCGCCGACGAGGCGGTAGCCGACCTTCTTGTCGGACTCGAGGTCGAGCAGCTCGACCTGCGCTCCGAACTTCACCGTGGTGTCGCCCTTGAACTTCGAGACGTCGATCACCTCGGCGCGGTTGATCCACCCGTTGATGTCGTTGATGCGGCCCTCGATGTGGCCCTGCTTCTCTTTGGCCGCGTGGTACTCGGCGTTCTCGCGCAGGTCGCCGTGCGCGCGCGCCACCTCGATCTCGCCCGAGATCTTCGGCCGCTCGACGCTGATCAACAGCTTGAGTTCGTCTTGAAGCTTGCGCAGACCCGAAGCGGTCATGGGCATCCGGTCACTCATCGAAACCACCGTTTCTGTTCGTGAAAGGAGCGCTGGCCGGGCCAGCACCCCGTACGAGAGGGGCCCACAGTATCTCCCAAGTGTCAGCAACTCCAGCGAGGTTTGAGCGCCGGGGCCGTCGGGTTGGGGGTAGCCTGCGGGGGTGCTTTCGGTACACGAGCTCCACCGCATCGCCGCCTCGATGAAGGCCGATGACTTCGAGAAACAGCTCGGCCCCTTCGTCCTGGTGCTGAGGCCCCCCGATCAGATGACGCAGCAGCGCGCGATTCAGCTGGGCGCGAAACGAACGATCGCGCTCAACCGCAGCCAGCAGAAAGACCCGGTCTCGCTGCTGTTCGAGCTCGACGATCTGAGCATCAGCACCCTGCCGCCGGTGGCCTCGCACGAGAACCTCTCGGTGGGCCGCCTGCCCGACTGCGACGTGGTGGTCGATGACCCGTCGGTGTCGAAGCACCACGCCACGCTCTCGTGGGACGAGGCGCTGCAGCAGGGCCTGGTGACCGATCTCGAGTCGTCGAACGGCACCCAGGTCAACGGCGCCGACGTGAAGCTCCCGACCTCGCTGCGCGACGGCGACGAGGTGTGCTTTGGAGAAGCGCGGTTCCTCTTCATGCGCACCCGAACGCTGCACGCCAGGCTCGCCGGGCGCCCGAAGGTGGGCTGACGCATGCTGTCCGTGAAGGAGCTCCGGCTCTTCGTGCAGCGCCTGACCGAGAAGGAGTTCCGCGAGCAGCTCGGGCCCTTCGTGCTGATCCAACGCCCCGCCAACGAGCCCGGCGTGTCCGACACCAACAAGTGGGGCGTGCCGCCGAACGCCCAGCGCACCTCGATGGCCCGGCCCGAGGTGGTGTCGACCGGCGCGCTGAGCCTGCTGTTCCAGTTCGACGATCTGGTGGTCGCCACCGTGCCGCCCATGGAGGGCGTCGATGAGCTCTCGGTCGGCCGCTCGCCCGACAACGATCTGGTGATCGACGACAGCTCGGCCTCGAAGCGCCACGCGATGCTCCGCTGGGACGCGGCCCACGGCCGCTGCACCGTGCAGGACCTCAGCTCGACCAACGGCACCTTCCTCAACGCCAGCGTTCGCATTCGCCGCGAGACGACGCTGAAGAACGGCGACATCTTGAGCTTCGGCGAGGTGCAGTACTGGTTTCTGCTGACCGACACGCTGTACGTGAAGCTGAGGGCCGGAGACTCACGCTCGAGGTTGTGATGACGCGCTTGGCGCTGCTGGGGCTGGTGCTCGTGGGGTGCGGGGCGCCGATGCCGATGACCGACGCAGGCACCCCGTTCGACGCGGGCTCGTACACCCCGGTCGAGTCTCGGCGGCTGGGCCTCAACGACGCCACCCTCCTCTTGCCCCTCGCGCCCCTCGACGCGGGCTCCCCCTTCCCCGCGCCCGAGCTGATGATCCCCCGGGCGCTGTTCGATCGCATCAGCACCACGCCCGGCGACGTCGTCACCGATCTGGCCCGCCTTCGCGTCGTCGCGCTGCGCTTCGACATCTGCGATCGCGCCACCACCGCGCCCTGCGCCGACACCGCCGATGGCGTACTGAGGCTGGTGCTGCAGCCGGTGTTCAACGACGGCACCGCCGAAGACGTCGCCTTCCACGCGTTCTACCCGGTGCCGCGCAACGAGGTGCACCAGGCGGTAGACACGCTGCGCGCCCTGGCGCGGCTGCAGAACGTGCCGCTCGGCAGCGCGCTCCGGGTGAACACCGCCTTCGGGGTCGACGCCGAGTACACCGCGACGCTGGCCGGGTTCGTGCGCCGCTACGCGGGGGCCGCGCGGCTGTTCCGGCTGACGCTCTTCGGCCAGCTGACGAACCGGGCGGCGCTGATCTGGGTGTTCCGGGGGGTCGAGCAGCGGGGCGGAGGCTTCGCGCGCATCGAGATCCCCGGCATTCAGGAGATCGATCAGGTGTCGCTGCTGTTCTCGGCCACCGAGTTCCAGACGATGCCGCAGGCCGACGCGCCCAGGGGCTTCGCGCGCGCCATGAGCCTGCGCTCGTTCATGGGGGGCACGCCGCTGGAGCAGCGCGAGGCGCTCGAGGCGCTGGTGGCCAGCGACAACCCGACGCTCAACACCGCCGACACCATTCAGTGCGTCACCTGCCACGTCAGCACCACGGTGCTGGCAGACCGGGCTGCAGTGGCGGGCGTCGACGTCACCACCCTCACCGGGCGCTACACCTCGCCGCAGTTCGATCTGACGCCGCTGGGCGACGAGGCGCTGCGCTTCCGTACGCTGCGCGCCCTCGGCTACCTGCGCGGCACGCCCCTGGTGGCGCAGCGCACCGTCAACGAGACCGCCAACGTGCTCGGCGAGCTCGAGGTGCGCTACCCACCGGCGCCGTGACTCAGGCCAGCTCGAGGAAGAGGAGCTCGGGCTTCTCGATGTACTTGATGAACTCGTAGGCGAAGTCGGCCCCGACGCCGCCGTCGATCACCCGGTGGTCGAAGCAGAACGAGAACAGCGCCATCTGCCGAATCACGATCTGATCGTCGTCCATCACGATGGGGCGCTTGCGCATGCGGTGCACGCCCATGATGCCCACCTCGGGGTGGTTGATGATCGGCGTGGCGAAGAGGCCGCCGGTCTGACCGAGCGAGGTGATGGTGAAGGTGCCGCCCGTCAGCTCCTCCATCTTGAGCTTGCCGTCACGCGCCGCGTTGCCGAGGCGGGTGATCTCGCTGGCCAGCGACTTGATGGTGTAGCGATCGGCGTTGCGCACGACCGGCACCGTCAGGCCCTGCTCCGTCATGGCGGCGATGCCCAGGTTGTACTCGCCGCGAACGATGAGCTCCTGCTTCGCCTCGTCCATGTTGGCGTTGACGCTGGGGTACCTCCGCAGCGCGTTGATGAGCGCCTTCACGAAGAAGGGCAGGAACGAGACCTTGAGCGGGCTCTTCTCTTTCGCCAGCTGCTCGTTGAGGCGCGCGCGCACGTCGACGAGCTCCGTCATGTCGACCTCTTCGACGAAGGCGTAGTGCGGCGCGGTGAACTTCGACTTCACCATCTTCTCGGCGATCTTCTTGCGCAGGCCGCGCAGGGGAACCCGCTGATCGACCGCGGTGGAGCTGAGCGCCTGCCAGGTGAACCCACGGCTGGGCGCCTCGGCGCCGTTGCCCGAAGGAGACGAGCCCGACGAGATGAAGGCCTCGACGTCGGTCTTGAGCACCCGGCCCTGGGGCCCCGAGCCGGCGATCTGCGCCAGATCGAGCCCGTGCTCCCGCGCCATGCGTCGGGTGACGGGCGTCGCGAGCACCTTCTCGCCGGCGGCCGTCGCCGCGGCAGCAGCGGGCGTGGCGGGGGCGGCCTTCGCAGCCGGCTGGCCTCCACCGGTGTGCACCGTGGCCTGCGTCGGCACCGCGCCCTCGACGTCGAAGTCCACCAGCGGGTGGTGCACCTTCGCCACGTCACCCACGTTGCCGTGCGTCTTGAGCACCTTGCCGCCCTTGGGCGTGGGCACGCTGATGGTGGCCTTGTCGGTCATCACCTCGACGACGTTCTGGTCTTCTTTGACGACGTCTCCGGGCTTCACCAGCCAGGCGACGATCTCGCCCTCGAGGACGCCTTCACCGAGGTCCGGCAGCCTGAACTCGAAAATGGCCATAGCGGGCGGGCTGTACCACCGCTCCAGCGGCTGGCGAAGGGCTGTTCGTCACCGAGCTCGGGCTCAGGACCCGGTGGCGGCGGTCCGCTCGCGCTCCATCAGGCCGCGCATGAAGAACTCTGCCGCCCGGTAGCTCGAGCGCACCAGCGGGCCCGACGCCACGTAGAGGAACCCGTGGGCCTCGGCCATCTTCTGGTAGCGGGCGAAGTCGTCGGGCGAGGCGAAGCGCTCCACGCGCAGGTGGTACTGCGAGGGCTGCAGGTACTGACCCAACGTCAACACGTCGACGCCGACGCCGCGCAGCTGCCGGAAGGCCTCGTCGAGCTCGTCGTCGGTCTCGCCCAGGCCGATCATCACCGAGGTCTTCGTGTACAGCTTCTCGGGCCGCTGCTTGAGGTACTCCAGCACGTGCAGCGACTGCTTCCAGGTGGCGCGGCGGTCGCGGACGGTGGGCGTCAGGCGATCGACCGTCTCGACGTTGTGGGCCACCACGTGCGGCCGCGCGATCGCCACCACGTCGAGCGCCTCGTGCGAGCCCTGGAAGTCGGGGATGAGGACCTCGACCGTCGTCCGCGGCGACTCCCGCTTGAGCGCGGTGATGGCCGAGGCGAAGTGCGCGGCGCCGCCGTCTGGCCGATCGTCGCGGTTCACCGAGGTGACGACGATGTACTCGAGCTCCATCGCCTTGACCGCGCGGGCCAGGTTCTCGCCCTCTTGCGGATCGAGCGGCGGCGGCGCGCCCACCTTCACGTGGCAGAACCGGCAAGCGCGGGTGCAGACCTCGCCCATCAACATCACCGTCGCGGTGCCTCCGCCCCAGCACTCGGCGATGTTCGGGCAGCGCGCCTCTTCACACACGGTGGCGAGCTTCTGCTCCCGCACGATGCCCTTGACGCGCTCGTAGCCCTCGCCGCGCGGCAGCTTCACCTTGAGCCAATCGGGCTTGCCGGTCGACGTGGCCAGCGGGAGCGGGAAGCGGTTGGGGGTTGCCATGACGCGGACGATGTATTGAGCCCGATGCACCGGGTCAACCCTGCGACCCCACCCTTTCTCATGCGACCCTTCGCGCTGGAGCGCTACCTCTCGAAGCACGAGTTCTCCGTCAGGCACCTGGCGTGCGCGAGCGACCCCGACACGATGCGGTTGGACGAGGTGCTGGCGCTCGACCCCACCGCGAGGGACCGGCTGCTCGGCATGTCGCTCGGCTACACCGAGACGAAGGGCGCGCCAGCGCTGCGAGCGGCCATCGCCAGGCGCTACTGCGGCATCGAGCCAGACGACGTGCTCGTCCACGTGGGCGCCGAGGAGCCGATCTTCACTTTCTTCCGCTCGACGCTGCAGCCGGGCGATCACGTGATCGTGCTCACGCCGACCTATCAGTCGCTGACTTCGGTCGCAGAGGCTCTCGGCGCGACGGTCTCCCGGTGGGACGCGCGCGAGGCCGATGGCTGGCAGCCGGACCCGGCTGAGCTCGAGGCGCTGGTGACGCCGAAGACGAAGGTGCTGGCGATCAACACGCCCCAGAACCCGACCGGCGGGCTCCTCTCGGCCGACCGCTTCGAGGCGGTCTGCGACTTCGCGGCGAAGCACGGGCTCTGGCTGCTGGGCGACGAGGTGTACCGGGGGCTCGAGCACGGCGGGCCGGCGCTGCCCTCGGTGGCAGAGGCGAGCGCGCGAGGGGTTGGCCTGGGCGCGATGGCGAAGGTGTACGGGCTGGCGGGCCTGCGCATCGGGTGGGCGGTCAGCCGCGATCGATCGCGCCTGTCGCAGATGGAGGCGGTGAAGGACTTCTTGAGCATCTGCGCGCCGGGCCCGAGCGAGCTGCTGGCGACGGTGGCCCTCGAGCACGCCGACGTCTTTCGCCTGCGCGCGCTCGCGACGGTGCGCTCGAACGTGTCGCTGATCGAGGGCCTGCTGGAGCAGTTCCCCAGGCACCTGTCCTGGAGCCGCCCCCTCGCGGGCACGACGGGCTTCCTTCGGGTCCTCGAGGAGCCGGCGAGCGCCTGGAGCCAGCGGCTCCTCGACGAGACCGGCGTGCTGCTGGCGCCCTCGCTCCTCTTCGACTGGCCCGACACGCACGTGCGCGTGGGGCTGGGCCGAGCGAGCCTCGGCGCCGCGATGGGCGTGCTCTCGACCTGGCTGGAGCGGCAATGACGCCGTCGCTGAGGTCACGCCTCGAGGGCAAGCGCTTCGGGCTGGTGCTGTCGGCCGGCTACTTCGGCTTCTACGGACACGCGGGCTTCGTCGAGGGCCTGCTCGGCAACGGGCTCGTGCCCTCGGCCTGGGCCGGCACGTCGGCGGGCGGCATGGTGGCGGCGTTCGCGGCGGCGGGCGTCGCGCCACCCGACGTGAAGGCGATGATCCTCTCGCAGCGCCGGGAGCACTTCTGGGATCCCGACTGGCTCGGCATCGCGGTCGACGCCCTGCGCACCGGGCACCGGCCGAGCGGGTTGCTCAAGGGGGCGCGCTTTCGCCAACTGATCGAGCAGCACCTGCCGGTGAAGCGCTTCGAAGACACGCTCGCGCCGCTGGTGCTGGTGACGACCAACCTCTCGACCCAGGCCGCGCTGACCGTCACCACCGGCGAGCTCGCCTCGGCGATTCACGCCACCTGCGCCTACCCGGGCCTGTTCCAGGCGGTGCGGCGCGACGGCCAGCTGTTGTGGGACGGCGGCATCGTCGATAAGGCCCCGGCCCTGGCGCTGCTCGACGCGCGAGTGGCCGAGCTCGACGCGCTCCTGGTGCACTACCTGCCGAGCCGCGGCGGCCCGAAAGATCCCTCGGGCGCCTTCGCCTACGCCTCAGGCATGGCGAGCGGCTTCGCCGCGGTCCGCCGGGAGCACTTCAAGCTCCAGCTCGAGGTGCTCGAGCACCGAAAGGTGCCGACGTATGTGGTGACATCCCACCTTCCCCCGGTGTCTCCGAAGTCGATGGCGGCAGGCGCCGCAGCGATGGCGGCCGGCGCGGAGTCGATCAGCCGGGCGCTCGCGTCACCGCCGGTCGACTGGGAGGGCGCGGACTGATCGGGTGTGCTCAACTGCTCTGGTGCTTCGGTGGTCTTGTGCGCTCGTCATCCTGGTTGCGGGGAACGTTGACGCCAACGAGGTGTGGGCCCTCGGCGACTTCGAGACGACCTCCACCACCTTCGTCGAGGTGGCGCCGCGGCTCACCCTGAACGCCGACGCCGGGAGCAACCTGCTGCTGTTCTTCACCGCCGAGCTGATGAGCTCTGCCACCGGCGCGCCGGCGATGGAGTTCTTCGTCGGCCAGGCCCGCGTTCTCGGTGTGGGGACGCGGGGCTGTCCGCGACCTCCCGCCCAACACCCCGGTGCCCTGGACGGCCACCGACTTCGCCGGCGGCTCGACGGGCGCGCTGCGCTTCCAGCTGCGCGCCGTGACGCCCGGCAGCAAGGCCTACGTGCGCAACCTCACGGTCATCGCCATCGAGCTGCCCGCCTCTGACTTCGTCTTCGTCGAAGATCTGATGCGGGTCGACGTGGCGGCCGGAGGCTGGGCCCCGGTGCTGACCCTGTCGGTGCCTCGCGCTGGCTCGTGGACGGTCCTCGCCGGGGCCACCGCGACGGCGACGCCTGACGGCGGCGTCGCCCTGCGCGTCAGCGATCGCCTGCAGCGAGCCCCGCCCAGCTGGAGTGACGGCGGGCCGCGCACCTTCGGCCTCCTCGACGGCCCGGGCTGGCCGCAGCTGTTGACGGTGAGGACGCACCAACTCGAACCCGGCGAGGTCATCACCCTCGAGGCGATGGCGGCGCCAGGCTCCGGGCTTCAGGCCGACAGCGGGACGGTGGCCGCGCTGCTCGACACGCGCCTGATGGCCTTCAGCTCCCCGCTCGTCAGCGTCACCAGCCTCAACACGCAGGGCTCGACGTCCCTCAGCACCGGGAGCGCGCCGATCATCGACGTCACCCAGAGCGAGGGAGCTGGAACGGCCTACCTGCAGCTCCAGCACGTCCACGCGGCGCCCTTCATCGCGGGCCCGGCCACGGTGGTGCTCGAGGGGCGAGGCGCGCTGACGACGGTGGCGCGGGCCGGCCTCGAGGGGCACCACCTGTCGGCCACGAGCGCGAAGGCGTGGGTCGGCACCGGCGCGATGCTGACCAGCCGCGTCACGGGGGGGGGGCTCGGCCGCCAACCCGCTGGTGGTGTGGGGCGGCAGCTCGGCGGTCTTCGTTCTGGGCGCCGGCCTTCGGGTGTTCTCCGATGGCGGCGTGGGCGGCGGCGCTGACGGCGGGCCCCTTGATGCGGGCTTTTTCGACGGCGGCTCCTCCGACGGCGGCTCATTCGACGGCGGCTCATTCGACGGCGGCGGCACTGACGGCGGGCCCCTTGATGCGGGCTCCTCCGACGGCGGCTCCTCCGACGGCGGCTCATTCGACGGCGGCGGCACTGACGGCGGGCCCCTTGATGCGGGCTCTTCCGACGGCGGCTCCTCCGACGGCGGCGGCGCTGACGGCGGGCCCCTTGATGCGGGCTCCTTCGACGGCGGCTCCCTTGACGCGGGGCCGCTCGACGCCGGCGGCGCCTTCGACGCTGGGGACCTCGATGCAGGGACGCTCGACGCCGGCGACCTCGACGCAGGTCCACTCGACGCGGGCGCAGCCGATGCCGGGTTGGCCGGAGCGGCGCCTGGCTACCGCGTTGGTTGCGGCTGCACCTCGTGGGAGAGCTCCGCCGGACTGTGGCTGGGGCTCTCCCTGCTCGTCACCCTTCGGCGACTCCGGCGCTGACGGGGTTTCCGCGCCGTCAGTCGGCAGGCACCGGCGGAATCCACGAGCAGCTGTTCTCCATCATGCACGGCTCCATGTTGAACTCGCGCCCACCCGTCGCCATGTAGCGGCCCAGCGCGTTCATGAGGAACGAGCCCAGGTCCCACGTCTTGGCCGGGTCTGGCGGGTCGAACCCGTGCCGACCGGTCGGCGACACCATGGGGAAGATCACACCCGAGAAGCCACCGACCCGCTCGCTCGCCTTCACCAGCCGCAGCGGCGGGTCGAGCCGGGGCGCGTCGAAGCCGTCGTCGACGGCGTTGATCTTCGAGTAGTGATCGACGTCCATCAAGACCGGCTCGCCCTTCGAGTTGCGGTACGGGAGCGCCCGCTCGACCGCCTTGATCACGCCGTTGTCGATCAGCACGCGGTTCTGCGTCTTGCCGTAGCGCGGGTCCTTCTCGGTGAGGCTGATGAACCCGGCCGCGCGCGCGATCGCCACGCCGGTGGCCACGGGCACGTTCATGTCGCCGATGGTGTTGACGACGACGAGCCGGGTCGAGACCTCTTCGCCGGTCGCGTACCGCAGCACGCGGTGACGCTCGACGTTGGGCAGGTAGTTGACCGGGTCGCCTTGATCGATGGCCAGCTGCGCCAGGCCCATGAAGCGCCGCAGCTCTGGGCTGTTGCGCCGGAAGCCGAAGCCGTCACCGAGGGCCGAGAGCGCCTCCCCAGCCTGCCGGTCGACGCCCTCCCACTTGAAGTCGAAGTCGAACGTCTTGAGCGTCCACTTGGCCTCGGCGTCGGCAGGCACCGTGCACCCGTCCCGCTCCTTCGGCGGCAACACGCCCCCGTAGATCTCGAGGCGGTACTGGTCGCCCTTGTCCGAGCCGATGGCCGCCCGCAACGCGCTGTCGGCCCCGACGCGGAAGCACCGGTGCTCGCCGTTGGTGAGGTTGTGGAGCACCGCGGTGTCACCCTCGTTGAGGTTGACGGGAACGGTCGCGACCTTCACGTCGCCGGTGCTGTTGAGGTTGGGGAGCACCTGGCGCAGCTCGAGCTGCCCCGCCTGGTTCTTCCGGGTGACGAGCAGCGGGCCGAACATGCGCAGGTTCACGGCCTCGCGCACGCCGCCCTGAATCGACCGCACGCCGATGTCGGGCAGGCCCGCGCCACCAGCGACGGGAATCGCCACGTCGATCTGCGGCTCCAGGCCGGCCATCAGCGCGCTCATGATGCCGCCGAGCGAGCCGCCGGTGATGTTGATCGAGCCCGAGCCGCCGATGTCGACGACGCCGTCGCCGTTGAAGTCGCCGGCGAGATCGTTGGTCTTGTCGCCGTCGCGGTTGACGTCGAACTCCCAGGTGTTGGAGCCGTCGAACGTCTTCAGCACCCGAACCAGCTGCATGTAGTCGACGGCCGACTGCCGCACGACGTCGCGGGTGTGCGAGATGTAGCTCGTCCAGAAGTCGGCGCCCGAGTCCTTGCGCTTGTCACCGTTCTGATCGAACGCGCGGTCGCGCTCGACGATGCCCGTGAAGAGCCCCTCCATGCCGCGCGCCTTGAAGAGCCCGCCCAGCACCTGCTTCTCGGTGTCAGGCAGATCGATGCCGTGGCTGACGTTCTCGATGCCGATGCACGCCAGGCCCAGACGCGCGAAGAAGCCGCCGTACACGAGCGGGTCGAGCTTGTTGCCGGTGTACCCGTGCCCGAGGATCACCACCGGCGCAGGGCCCCGGCGGTTCTTCGGCACCGTGAGCCACGCGTACGACTTCTCGGGCCGCACGAAAGCGGCGCCGGTGAGCGGGTCGACCTCGAAGGTCTGTCGGTACAGCGGCAGCGTCTGGCCTTCGCTGTCCACGCGGCGGAAGAACTGCGGCGACTCGACTGAGAAGATGGCGTGGAAGTCGATGAACTTGTGCGCGTCCATCAGGGCCTGGTCGGCCGCGCTCAGCTTGCCGTTGTTGAGCGCCTTGAGCACCTCGGGCAGCATCTGGCGGAACTGATCGCCCGGCACGATGCGCACGTTGGTCTGGCGGTCGCCCTCGCGCACCTGGAAGAGTTCGACCACCTTCGCCGGGAACTCGTCCTTCAGGCGCGACATGGGCCCATGGCCATAGAGGCCGTCGCGAATGGCCTTGAAGTCGCGCGAGATCGACATCGTCGAGTACGCCCAGGTGAAGGCGACGTCTTCGAGGCCCAGCCCGAACTTCGGCAGGCACGAGGCCAGCGGCTTGAGCTGCTCGGTCTGCGAGGCGTGGTTGATGTAGGGGAACGGCGAGCGCACCGGGCGGCCGTCTTCGTCGACCAGCCGGCGGGTCAGCACCACCGCGTAGGTGGTGTTCTCACGCAGCGGCATCACCGGCTTCATCAGCAGCGTGTTGGTCTCGCGCTCGTACCACTCCATCGTCTCGAACTTCGACTGCCCGGGGATGAGCACGTTCGGGTGGTCGAGCACCCCGTCCATGTCGAGATCTTCGCCGAGGTCGAGCTTGCCGTTGCGGTTGGCGTCTTCTTCGCGATCTTCGAAGGGCAGCTGCTCCGAGTCGCGGTCGTGGTCGAAGTAGGCCTTGCGCTCGAGCACCGTGGGGAAGTTGCCCTCGCCGAAGTCGAGCGGCACGCGCTCGCAGAAGTCGGGCGAGTCGCCGGTGATGTCGATGAGGTACGCGACGTCGTTCGAGGGCTCGTAGTCGTCGCCCTGGTGCCGCTTGACGATGTTCTGCAGGTCGAGCGTCTTCTCGAAGCCCACGGTGATGGTCTGGTAGGTGCCCCAGCCGTCGAGGTGGTCGATCTCCTTGCGGGTGCCCTGCTCCCACTTCGTCGGCGCGAGCATCGAGGCGTTGATGCGGCGCTTGGTCGGCGAGGTGGCGTCGAAGCGCGTCGCGAAGTCGTTGGGCAGTGGCACCTCGGGCAGGGGCCGGGCGAAGGCGTCGAACTTCACCGCGGCGCCAGAGCCCACCGGGGTCGGCATCAGCCCCTTGCCTTCGGGGGCAGCGCAGGAGGCGACCACGACGACGAGACCAATCGAGAGAGAGCGCATGACGAGTCCTTGAATCAAAGGGCGATGCTCAGACGAATGCGGCCGAACCCGACCGGGCCCATCACACCGCCGGCAGGGAGGTTGTAGGCGTCGCCGGGCAGGAACAAGCCCCCCTCGCCCGTCGCGGTGATGAGCAGCTCAGGCACCGGGCGGTAGCGCGCCTGCACGCCGAGATCGACCTCGGTGCCCATGTAGAGGCCCGGGCGGCCGTTGAGCGAGTTGATGGCCGTGCCGCCCCCGAGGCGCGAGTTGAAGGGGTCGGTCAGGCGCGCGGTGCTGAAGGCGAAGAGCGGGCCGCCGTAGACGTCGAGCCAGTCGAAGAGGCCGTACTTCACGCGGGGAAACAGGTACCAGACGCCGGTGATGCTGCCGGCGGTGCCGAGCAGATCGGCGCCCTCGGGCGCGACGCCGACCAGGTTGGGGTCTGACGCGCGCACGCCCGAGCGGGCCGACTGGTAGGCCATCACCTGGTCGAAGAGCACCAGGCCCACCTTGAAGTCGCGGTCGAAGCGGAAGTTCTCGACCCGATCGTCGGCGGGGTTCTGATCGCCCGAGGCGAAGCCCCAGTCGGCCAGCAGCGTCAGCCGGTGCACCTTGTACGAGACCTTCGCCGCCGCGCCGAACTGCTGCACGCGCAGGAGCGCCGAGTTCTCGTTGCGCGCCTGGGTGGTGGTGCCGTTGATGGTCAGCGCCTCGAAGCCGACCTTCAGCACGCGGCTGCGGCGCTTGAAGAACTCCCACTTGCCCGCCGCGTCCACCACCACCACGTCGGTGGCCTTGCCGCCGTCGTTGACGTTGATGTTCCGCTGGGTGCGGTAGACCGCGTAGACGCCGAAGTTGTTCTCGAGGTCCTTGTTGAAGCGCAGCGCCAGCACGCCCTGGAAGGCGCGGTCGCCCTTGACGAACTCGCCGAAGTTGTCGCGGTTGATGAGGTCGGCGGCCAGCGCCGTCTCGAACGCGCGGAAGGCGCCGCCCAGGTTGAAGAGCGGGCGCACGGCCAACAGCGCGCGGTAGGTGGTGTTGCCGAACTGCTGCTGGCCGAAGTCGCCGGCCTCGGGCTCCTTGTTGCCGTCGTTGGCCAGCATGCCCAGGCCCCACGACTGCGTCTGCAGGCCGACCCGGAAGGCGCCCGAGTTCCACTTGTACTCGGCGTAGAGCTTGCGCAGGTCGAGCGCCGCCAGCGCGGGGTACGGCACCCGCGTTCCCACCAGGGTGCTCGACGGAGCCCCGAAGATCGCCCCGGTCGCGGTGTCGGCCTCGCCGATGAGGCCGAAGCCCTTGAAGTGGACCTCGGGCGTCACACGAATTCGGGTCAACAGCGGCGCGATGGTGGTGTTGCCGCTCTTGTCGTCCAGGGGGAACGGGGTGGCGCCCTGGTACGAGATGCGCGCCGACGCCGCGAGGGCCGCCGTGAGATCGATCGCAGAGCCCGACTCCTCCTTCTTCGCCGGCTCCTCGGCCCGCTGCGGCTCGGCCACCGGGGCGGGAGCCGTCTGCTGCCAGGGCTGCGCTGGCTCCGCGCCGGCGCCCTCGTCGAACCCCTCACGCAGCAGCTCGGCCGGCGCGTCGGCGGCCCCGGGGTTGGCCACCACGGGCGCGATGGGCAGGCCGCCGTCCTCCGCCTGCGCGAAGACGTTCAACGACACCAGCGCGAGCACGAGTGCCGCGAGTCGGGTTGCCACCATGGAACGAGTCCCTCCAGAGAGTGCAGGCAAAGGTGCGGGCCGATACCACGCGCGTGGAGTCGAGACCACGGCACCGGGCCACTGGCCCCGAAAAAGTGCGCGGGGTTGGGTCTGCAGGGAACGTGGGTTGACACCGAGGGGCGTGCCACATAAGCGCACGCTCCCCTGCCATTCCCGGTGGGGGCAGTAGTTCCCCGCTCATTGGAATGTCTCCGGTGGGCAGAACCCGTGGGGAGAGTACACATGACCGAAGCATCGAACAGCGCGAGCTTCTTGCGCGAGTACGAGACCGTCTTCCTCGTGAAGCCGGATCTCACCGACGAGAACGTCGACAAGGTGAAGGACAAGTTCCGCGGCATCGTGGGACGTGAAGGCGGCAAGTTCTTGCGCTTCACCATCTGGGGCAAGAAGAAGACCCAGTACCTCGTCGCCAAGCAGCCGCGCGCGATCTACCTGCACGCGCACTACCTCGGGAAGCCGAGCCTGGTGGCCGAGCTCGAGCGCAACCTGCGCAACCTCGACGAAGTCAGCCGCTACATGTCCAAGCGCCTGGCCGACGACATCGACCCCACCACCCGTGAGCCCCAGGAAGACCTCAAGCTCGCCGGCGACGTGGACGACAACAAGCCGTTCGGCGGTGCCGAGCGTGAAGACTTCAACGCCGACGTCGACGGTAGCTACGACGACGACATCACCCCGGGCTGAGGACAAAGGACCCGACCATGGAAAAGACCTACGAGAAGAAGAGTGGCGGCGGCGACCGCGGCGATCGCGGCGACCGCGATGGCGAAGAGAAGCGCGGCGGCCGTGGTTTCGCCCGCCGAAAGGTCTGCCGCTTCTGCGCAGACAAGAAGATCATCGTCGACTTCAAGGATCAGTCGACCCTGAAGTACTTCGTCACCGAGCGCGGCAAGATCATTCCCCGCCGCATCTCGGGTAACTGCTCCAAGCACCAGCGTGCGATCGCCAAGGCGGTCAAGCAGTCACGCGGCCTGGCGCTCATCCCCTACCTCGTCCTCGCGAGCTGAAAGAGAACGCCACCATGAAGGTCATTCTCCGTGAAGATGTGTACAACCTGGGCGACTCGGGCGAGCTCGTGACCGTGAAGGACGGCTACGCGCGCAACTACCTGCTCCCCCGCAACCTCGCGATGCTCGCCTCTGACGCCAACATGCGCCAGCTCGAGCACGAGAAGGCTGTGATCTCGGTGCGCCAGGCCAAGATGAAGTCCGTCGCTGAAGAGGCGGGCAAGAAGCTGGCGGGCGTGACGGTGACGGTGACGCGCAAGGTCGGCGAGCAGGACAAGCTCTTCGGCTCAGTCACCGCCCTCGACATCGCCGAGGCGCTGGCGGCCCTGGGTCACAAGTTCGACCGCCGGCTGATCCACCTGCCGGAGCCCATTCGCACCGTCGGCACCTTCGAGGTCGAGCTCAAGCTCCACCGCGAAGTGCAGACCAAGGTGTCGGTCATCGTGCAGGGCGAAGCCGCCTCGGCCTGATCAGACCGCCATGACGTACGACCGGGCCGTGTCCACCCTCAGGTGGGCGCGGCCCGGGTCGTTTGCGGGGGGTCAGCGCTCCAGCGCCGCGGGGTTGGCGCGGTAGTAGCGCTTGAGCTGCGCGTAGAGCTCGGGGTGCCGCTGCTTCATCTGCCTGGGCTTCTCGAAGAACGCCTCGGTGGCCACCGCGAAGAACTCGGCCTCGTTGGTGGCGCCGTAGGGCCGCAGCACCTTGTCTCGCCCGGGCGCCTCTTGCAGCGAGAAGTAGTGCCGCGAGAAGACGTCGGCCCACGCGTGGAGCGCGGCGAAGCTCTCCATCTCGGGCGTGCCGTCGAAACGCCCGTCAGCGAGATCGAGCACGTGCGCGAACTCGTGCAGCGCGACGTTGTGGCCGTCGAAGGGGTTCTTGAGGCCCTGGCGCACCGAGTCCCACGACAGCACCACCAGCCCCCACCGGTGGGCCTCGCCGAAGATGATGCCGCCGTCGCGCTCCCAGGCGCCCGTGTAGAGCAGCACCGTCACCAGGTCGTCGTAGACCCCCAGCGGGAGGTTGCGGGCCAGCCGCGCTGCCGCCCCCGACACCACCACCCGCATCTCGTCGGTGATCTCGAGGCCCCTGGCGCCCTCGAAGTGCTTCTCGTTCGCGAAGACGAAGAGGTGTCGTCGAAACCGCGCGCGCTCCTCCGCCCCCAGCTGCGCCTCGAAGGGAAAGTGCTTCGCGACCAGGGGCTCCCAGTGTGCCGGAAACGGTCGCTTCGCCAACGACCGGCGCTTGAGCCACCGCCAGGGAGAGATCACCCTCGACGGTGTAGCGACGAATGGGCCTGCGCGGCACCGGTTTCGCCCCAACGGGCCCGGCGCCGCGCGGTATGAAGCCCCGGTGAGCCTGCAACCACGCGTACACGAAGATCTCGCCGCCGAGCGCGCCGTCCTCGGCGCGGTGGTGATGGACAACTCGGTGCTGCCCAACGTCGCCGAGCAGATCACCAAAGACGACTTCGCCAACTCGGCCCACGCCGAGATCTTCGACGCCATGGTGGCGCTCGACTCGCGCAACTCGCGGGTCGACTGGCTCACCGTGTCTGAAGAGCTCAAGACGCGCGGCCAGCTCGCCGGCGTCGGCGGCCCCAGCTACCTGCAGACCCTCGATCAGCTGGTGCCCTTCTCGGCCAACGCCGTCGAGTACGCGAAGATCATCAAGGACCAGTCGACCCGGCGCGGGCTGGCGAAGGCCGGCCGCGAGATCCACGAGCTGGCCAGCCAGGAGACCGGCAACGTGCTGGAGCTGGTCGACGAGGCCGGCCGCAAGGTCTTCCAGATCGCGGAGTCACGGCAGTCTGGCGATCTGCGCTCGATGGCCGACCTGATGGACGAGGCGCTCACGCTCCTCGACACCATGAAGAAGAACACGTCGGGCATCACCGGCACGGCGACGGGCTTCGTCGATCTCGACAACCAGCTCACCGGCCTGCACGGCGGAGAGCTGATCGTGCTCGCGGCCCGGCCCGGCATCGGCAAGACGTCGCTGGCGATGAACATCGCCATTCACGTCGCGCTGAAGGAGTCGCGCGCCGTCGCGGTCTTCTCGCTCGAAATGCCCTCGGTGCAGCTGCTGACCCGTATGCTCGCCACCCACGCGCGGGTCGACATGAAGAAGCTGCGCGGCGGCCGCCTCTCGCCCGGCGACGAGGAGCGCATTCAGCAGGCCGCCAACGAGCTCTACGGCTGCAAGATGTACGTCGACGACTCGGGCGGCCTCTCGTCGTTCGACCTGCGCGCCAAGGCCCGCCGGCTCAAGCAGAAGGAAGACTCGCTGGGGCTCATCGTCATCGACTACCTCCAGCTGATGCACCAGAAGGGCAAGGTCGAGAGCCGGCAGCTCGAGGTCTCGGAGATCTCGCGTGGGCTCAAGCAGCTCGCCAAGGAGCTCGACGTGCCGATCATCGCCCTCAGCCAGCTCAACCGAAAGGTCGAGGAGCGCAAGGGTGGCAAGCCCATGCTGTCCGACCTCCGCGAGTCGGGCGCCATCGAGCAGGACGCCGACGTGGTGATGTTCATCCACCGCGAAGAAGAAGAAGGCGAAGAGGGCGCGCCGCCCCCGCCTGGCCGCACCTCGATGCCGGTCGAGCTCATCGTCGCCAAGCAGCGAAACGGCCCCGTGGGGTCGGTCGACCTAGTGTTCCTGCCGGAATACACGCGGTTCGAAAGCCGCGCCCGCGACTGGCAGGGTTGAGGCTAGACTCGGAACCCTCGATGAAGGGCCCCGCTCCTGACTTCAGCAACCGGCTGGTGCTGATCGTCGACGACGACGAGCACACCCGCACCCTGCTGCGCGATCTCTGCGAGACCAGTGGCTTCCGCGCGGCGGTGGCCGAAGACGGCGTCGAGGCGATGGAGCACATCGGCCGGGAGCGGCCCGATCTGGTGCTGCTCGATCTGATGATGCCGCGCCGTGACGGCTTCTCGGTGCTCAAGGCGGTGCGCGAGACGACCGAGCTGGCCGAGCTCCCGGTGATCGTGCTGACGGCCATGGGCGACATGGACGGGAAGATCCGCGGCATGGAGCTGGGCGCCGACGACTACATCACCAAGCCCTTCAAGCTGATCGAGCTGCAGACGCGCATTCACTCGGCGCTGACGGTGCGCGAGTACCGCCGCCGGCTGCTCGACGCAGAGGACGAGCTGGCCCAGTTCCGCGCGGTCGATCCCGTCACCGGGGCGGGCACCTACTCGCAGCTCAAGGCGAGCCTCGACTCGGAGCTCGCGCGCAGCCGCCGCTACGGCCGACCCGCCGCCTGCCTGATGTTCGGCTTCGACGACTACCAGGGCCTTCGCTACTCGCTGGGCCGCGACGCCTGTGACTCGTACCTCGCCAGGGCGGTGCAAGAGGTGCGCAGCGTGATGCGCGGGGCCGACCGCCTCTTCCGCATCGACACCGACGAGTTCCTGGTGCTGCTCCCCGAGACCGATCTATCGGGGGCGCGCATCGTCGCCGACCGCATGTTGACCGCGCTCCAGGCGCTGCCGGTCGAGGGGCCGCACGGCCGAATTCGGGTGGTGACCCGCTGCGGCGGCTCGGTCTTCCCCTCTGACCGGGTGCACAGCAGCGAAGATCTGCTCCGCGACGCCAACAAGAGCTTCCGCGCGCTCCAGGCCTCCGAGGTCGGGAAGCTGCTCTTCGACGCCTGAGCGTCAGGGCACCGGCGTGACGCCCAGCACGTCGAGCTGCAGGAACTGACCGTCGAAGGGCCTGGGCGCCGGCGGCACGCCCGGGGCCACCAGCGGCGTCCCCGCGTCGTCACGGTTGCGAATCTGCGACCGCCGATCGTCCACCGAGCTGGCGAAGAGCGTCACCGTCGCCTGCGCCCGGACCCGCACCGTGAAGGTCGCGTCGACGCCGTGGCAGACGTACTCGCCGCTGGCGCCGGCGTTGAGGTACCAGCGCTCTGGCGGATCGCTGACGGCGAGGCGGTAGACGTTCCACGCGTCGGCGGCCGACGGGCTTGCTTCGGCGCCGCGCCTCACCAGCGGAGCCACCGCGCTCCCACCGACGTACCGCCGCGTCTCGACCACGCCCCGCACCCGCACCTGCACGTCGTAGAGCCGGCCAGGCGCGCCCGACATCGACGTGGAGCGCGTCACGTTGGGGCCGGTGAAGCAGATGTGCTCGGGGTAGCTCGGGTCGGGGGTGAGGCAGGGCAGCTCCCACCGCAGCCCGTCGAGCGAGGTGGCGATCTCGACGCAGGCGCCGCCGATGAGCGCGAACCCGGGAGCACACCCGCCCGCGTCCGGCCTGCCCGCGTCGCGCGCGGGCCCGTCGAAGCCGACCAGCTCGGAGCGCCCACACCCCGACAGGCAGGCCAGGAGCAGCCACGCCCAGGCGCGGGCGCTCCCTCGAGTGGGCTGCGGGCGCGCTCGACGAGCCGATGAAGGACGGGCCGTGTGCCTTGAAGAACCTCGCTCCTGCACCGGCTCGACCTCCATCGTGGCGGCCACGTGCGCTGAAGAACCCCGGGCCCGCACCGGGTCGACCTCCTTCATCGGGGCCCCGCGCCCCCGCAGCAGCGGGTCGGCGAGCCGGAGCAAGAGGCGCTGCGCGGCGAAAGGGCCTCGACGGGAAGGGCCAGGGACAGCTCGCGGAAGAGCGCCTCGGCGACCGGTGCGCCCCGAGCCTGGGCCCACGCCCGACGGCCACCGCGCCGAGTCCGCGCCACCTCCCGGGGGGAGCCGGCGGCTCGGGCCCCAGCGCCGAACACCGCTCAGTTGATGCCGCCGCCGCACGCGCAGACCGAGCGGTTGCAGGTCTGCGTGCCCGTGCAGCCGCCGCAGTCGCTCTTGCAGGTGCACGAGCAGCTGGCGGGGTCGGCCACGTAGCTGGCGCCGCAGTTGAGGGCCGCCGTGTCGCACACGCAGCCGCACTGGCCGCTGCCGCTCTCGAAGCGGAAGCCCGCCGGGCAGGTGAACATCTGCCGGCACTCGCACCCGCAGGTGGTGGTGTTGCACTGCTGGAAGCTGGAGCAGGTGCCGCCGCAGTCGGCCGTGCAGACGAAGTCGCAGACCTGCGGGTTGGTGTTGCAGATGGTGCCCGGCGGCCCGTTGCCCCCGCAGTCCTGCGGGCACTCGCAGACGCCGTTGGTGCGGTTGCACGCGAGGCGGCCCCGGCAGAAGTCCGTCTGGGTCGGATCGTAGTTGGGGTCGTTCACGCACGGCGGCGGGTTGCCGCCCGGCATCGCCGTGGTGTCGATCCAGTAGCGGTACGAGACGGCCGCGGTGTTCATCGCGCCCGCGGGCCGGCAGGCGCCGAAGAACGAGATGGTGCGGTTGATGCCGTCGAAGTCGAAGCCGTTCATGCGGCTGCGCGGCAGATCGTTGGGGTTGCACGTCGTCATGTCGACGACGTTGGCCATGGCGACCTTGACCGAGGCGCCGATGGGCGGCTTCTGCATGCGGTGGCCCGCCGCGGCGATGGCGCTGGTGACGATGTTCGGCACCGCCACCGGGATCGAGGGGAACTGGGAGCAGTCGGCCGCGGTGTTGCCCATGCGCGGGTTGCAGAGATCGCCGCGCACGCCGCCGGTCGCCGAGATCACCTGCCCGTGCTTGTTGGTGTTCGGCTCGGAGTTGCAGGTGCTGCCCTGCGGGCAGACGATGCCGTGCACCACGATGCGGCCGCCGGTGCGGTTCTGGTAGGTGTTGCCGCCGAAGGTGATGTTGGCGCCGGCCGTGGTGAAGAAGGTGGTGAACTCGGCCGCCGTGCGGGCCGACTGATCATCGGCGTCGCCCAGGAGCACGATCACCAGCTGGGCCCCGTCGCGCAGCTTCCCGGCCTGCTCCATCGTCGTCGCGGGCGTGAGCGTCTGCACCGCGCGCGCGGCCGACTCGAGGCTGCGCTCCGGGCTGACGCCTCCGGTGCCGACCCAGCACCCGCCGCTGGCGCCCGTGCTGTTGCAGGCTGGCCCCATGGTGGCCGGCGGCGTCGGCGTCACGGTGTTGCACCGCATGTTGTTGCAGGTGCTGTTCTGGGTGAGCCAGGCGCGGAACTGATCGACGTTGCGGGTGAAGCCGCGGAGCGCGTTGGTGTTGTTGTTCGTCGCGCTGCCGCCGGTGAAGTAGGTGGTGGTGACCATCGCCAGGCGCCAGTCGAGCGACGAGTTCGACAGCTGCGTCGTCATCTGGGTGGCGGTGGCCGCCAGGGCGTTCTGCGACGCCGCCATCGAGCACGAGTCGTCGACGACGAAGAGGAAGTCGACCTTGGCGTTGCCGGGCGTGAAGACCTCACACTGCGAGGCGTTGTCGTCGCCGAACTGGGCGATGGCCGAGCCGCCCGCGGTGTCCGAGATGGTGAAGAGCGGCGCGCCCGAGAAGTTGGCGATGGGCGTGAGCGCGGCCATCACCACCACCGCGGTGTTGGTGCGGTGGAGGATCTGCAGCTGCACGCGGAACGGGCCCATGCCGGTGCCCGCGCCCAGCAGCGAGCCCGCGTTCATGCCCACCAGCGCGTTGGCGATGGCGTTGGCGCGGGTCTTCACGTCGGTGGCGCCGGCCATGTCGTAGAAGGCCTGGGCCGAGGCGATGTTGTCCCAGCTGGTGAACTGCTGGGTGGTGACGTTGGTGACCGCGCCGACCCCGTTGAAGAGGGGCCGCAGCTGGGTCTCGTCGGCGATGGGGTTGGCGGCGCCGGCGCGGGCGGCCTCACGCCAGACCACGAAGGCGACCTGGTTGGTCGGGTCGAAGCCCATCAAGCCCCGGCGCTGGCCCATCACCATCATCGGGCTGACCTCGGTGAAGGTCGCCGGCAGGCCCAGCTGCAGATCGGGGTCGGCCTCGGAGCGGAAGAGCACCGGCCTGAGGTTGTTGCGCGTGCAGGCCTGCCCGGCGGGGCCCATGCCGTCGTTGCGATCGTTCGGGTCGAGCTCGCCGGGGTCGATGCGGCCGTTCTGGTTGGTGTCTTCGGCCCCGTCGTCGATGCCGTCTCCGTCGGTGTCGCGGTTGGTCGGATCGGTGGTGGTGGCCGGGTTGGCGTCGACGGGCACGTTCATGCAGTTGGTCGGGTCGGCGAGGGTCGCGGTGGTGAGCCCCACCTCGACGCCGTCGGTGATGCCGTCGCCGTCGGTGTCACGCTTGCGCGGGTCGGTCTCGCCCATGTCCACCATGCCGTTGGCGTTGAGATCTTCTCCGCGGATCATGCCGGCGTCGCCGCGCGCCATCGACGGGCCATCGAGCAGCCCGTCGCAGTCGGTGTCGACGCGCAGCGGGTTCGTCTCGCCAGCCTCGAAGTAGCCGTTGCGGTTGGTGTCTTCGACGCCGTCCGAGATGCGGTCGCCGTCGGTGTCGGGGTTGTTGGGGTCGGTCTCGCCGGGGTCGACCATGCCGTTGCGGTTCTTGTCTTCGATGGTGTTCGGCAGGCCGTCGTTGTCGGCGTCTGGGTTGACGGCCGGGCCGCAGTCGGTGGCGAGGTTGGGGTCGGTCTCGCCCATGTCCACCACGCCGTTCTGGTTGAAGTCCTCGGCGCCGTCCTGGCAGGTGTCGCCGTCGCTGTCGGGGTTGGTGGGGTTGGTGCGGGTGACGGTGAGCTCGATGCCGTCGGCGATGCGATCTCCGTCGGTGTCGCGCAGGCGCGGGTCGGTCTCGCCCATGTCCACCATGCCGTTGGCGTTGAGATCTTCT
>JACSRE010000150.1 GCA_014879945.1 Myxococcus sp. | reverse complement strand
ATCAACAGCGTCGGGTCGAGCGAGTCATCGGCCAGCACCCGCGCCTGCAGCACCTGGTGGCTGGTGAGGGTTGCGCGGTAGTCGAGCTCGAACGACTCCCAGCGCTCGAGCAGCCCCTCGGCGCGGGCGGTGAGGATCTCGAGCTCGGCCGAGCGCTGCGCGTGCTCGGCGTCGTACTGCGCCTGGGCGCGCACCACCTGCGCCTGGGCGACGTCAATCTTCGGCGCGGGCGTGATGGCCAGGGGCACGGTGAGGCCCAGCTGCACGTCGTTTCGAATCGGCGTCTCGGCGAGCTGCTGGCGAAGGCGCAGCTGCACCTCGGGCCAGGGCAGCCGCCTGGCGCCCTCGAGCCGCACCGCCGCGCGCCCCGCGTCGACCCGCACCCGCAGCGCCTCGAGGCTCGGGTGCTGCTCGAGGCGGTCTCGCAGCGACGCCAGCGACGCCAGCGACGGCAGCGTCGGGCGCGTCTCGGGCATGGGCGACGGAATGGGCGTCACCGCCGCCCCCACCAGCCACGCCACCGCGGCCGAGGCCTTGAGCCCGTTGCCCTCGAAGCGCGCGACGTCCTGCCGGGCCTCGGTCTCGGCCAGCTGCGCCAGGTTCACCTCGACCTGGGTGGCGCCGCCGCGCTCGAGCCTTCGCCGCATGACGGCCAGCAGCTGCCCGCGCAGCCCCATGGCCCGCCGCGCCAGGGCCGCGTGGGCCGCGGCGCCCGAGAGGTCGAGCCACGCCAGCCGCACGTCGCGCAGCACCCGCCAGTGCTGCGCCGCGAGCTCGAGCTCGGCCTGCCGCACCTTGAGGCCCGCCTGCGCGCCGCCGTTCGTCCACACCCACGGGTTGGGCGGCCGCCACGAGACGCCGGTGTACCAGGTGAAGGCGCCGGTCGGCACCTCCTGGGCGTCGTTGAACTGCACGCGCAGCTCCGGCATCTCCCAGTCGTGCGCCAGCGACACCGAGGCGCGCGCCACCTCGACCTCGCTGCGCGCCACGCGCAGCTCGACGTTGTTCTGGGCCACCAGGGCGAGCGCCTCTTCGAGCGTCGTCGGCGCGCCGCCAGCCATCAACACCAGCAGCAGCAGGCTAGAACTGCACATGGAGCCGCTCTCCTGCCTGCCAGGTGGTGGAGCCCTCGACGGCGATGACGGCGCGGCGCCCCCAGCGAGGCCACTGCGGCGACAGCCAGCTGCGCAGGGGCAGCTGCTCCACCGACGGGCCCACCTCGACGACGGTGCCCTGGAGCTTCTGCGTCCACAGGCCGCGGCCCGCCCGCACGGTGAGCTGCAGCCCCGGCGCCAGGCCCGGCGCGCGCTCCTCGGGCACGGTGGCCACCAGGTGGCCGGGGCGCCCGCGCACCAGCCGCAGCACCTCGGTGCCAGGCGCCACCACGTCGCCCAGCGGCCGCGTCAGGGCCGACACCGTGCCGTCCACCGGCGCGCGCAGCACGTGCTGCTCGAGCGTCAGGGCCAGCTCCTCGACCGCCGCCGCCCTGCTCTTGACGGCCTCGAGGTAGGGGCGCACCCGCAGGTCGGCCTGGGTGTCGAGCATGCCGCGGGCGCTCGAGGCGTAGAGCTCGGGCAGCTGGGTGCGCCGGCGCTCGAACACCTTCACCCGCGCGGCGGCCGCGAGGTAGCCGCGGCGCACCTCGGTCTCCATCGACGCGTCCACCAGGCGCTCGCTGCGCAGCCGCTCCACCCGCTCCAGCTCGCTCTTGAGGCTCTCTGCCTCGGAGCGCGCCGCGCTCTCGTCGGCCAGCGCCGAGGAGCTGCGCAGCACCCCCTCGACGACCTGCCCCTTGTGAATGGCCCGCTGCGCCGTCAGCTCGGCCTCGGACTGCGCCAGCTCGGCCCGCGCGCGCTCCACCGCCAGGCGCACCGCGCGGTCGTCGAGCGACACCAGCACGTCGCCGGCCTTCACCGTCTGCCCGAGCGCGACGTGCACCTCACGAACGCGGCCCGTCAGCACCGGCGCGACGGTGTGCTCGATGCTCTCGGCGTACGCCGGCACCAGGGCCGCCGACAGCCCGCCCTGCTCCTGCAGCAGCGCGCCGCCGACCAGCAGCAGCACCAGCGCGATGACCAGCTTGGGAAGAACCTCGCGGCGCCGCATCGCTCACACCTCCAGGGAGTCGTCTTGCAGCAGCAGCGACACGTCGGCGGCCCCGAGAGCTTGGAGCGACGACAGCAGCGTCGTCTGCTGCGCGCCGGGCGTCAGCCGCAGCTGCCAGGTCTGCTCGGTGGCGTCGTCGGCCAGCGCGCGGGAGCTCGACAGCAGCGCGCGCGAGGTGTGCCTGGCCAGCGCCGCGGGCAGCGCGTCGAGCTGGTGGAGCTTCATGCGCAGCCGCAGCACGGCCGACACGCCGCGCCGGGTGCCGAAGTCGGTGACGGCCTGGAGCAGCACCGCGCCGGTGAAGAGCGCCGTCGCCACCAGCGCGATGCCCCACGCCCCGACGCCGCAGGCCACGCCGACCGCCAGGGTGATGAAGACGAACATCAGGTCGCGGGTGTCCTTCACCGTGCTGCGCACCTGCACGAGGTTGACGGCGCCGAAGATGCCGATGCCGCGCGCGATGCTGTCACCCACGCAGAGCATCACCGCGGCGCTGGCCAGGCCCGAGAGCGCGAGCGTCTGCGCGAAGCCCTTGAGGTACGAGACGCCCTGGTAGGTGGCCGAGTACAGCGCCGAGATGCCGAACGACAGGCCCAGGGCGAGGGCCAGGCTGGTGCCGGCGGTGGCGAGGTCGATGTCTCCGGTCGTCATAGGCGGTCCATGGTGAAGAAGGGGTCGTGCCGCGCCGACAACGCGGCCGACACGTACTTCGAGAACGAGAGGCGAAAGGCCGACAGCCCGCGCACCACCTGGCCCAGCCACCACGGGCGCTCGTCGCGGTACTTCACCTCGACCAACACCCGCGAGCCGTCGGAGCCGGAGGGCAGCCGCCGCCACCTTGCCGGGTCGGGGGTGAGCGCGTCATGGCCCGAGCCCGAGACGGGCTGCCAGGCCATGTCGTCGTCGACGGTGAGGCGGGTGTCGAGGCGGCGGTCGATGGCGCGCAAGGCCAACCGCCGCGCCCGCACCAGGAGCTTCGGCGTCGCCTGGCAGCGCACCGCGAGGTACTGGAAGGTGTTGAGCGCCGCGTTCTGCACCGGCAGCGGGCGCGAGACGTCGCGCACCACCTCGCGCGAGAGGTCCAGCGGCAGCACCGCGCGGCGCTTCATCACCACCGCGTTCTGCCGGCGTTTGATCTCGAAGAAGCACTCGGCGCGCGGGGCGTCGCCGTAGTACCGCACCCGCAGCTTGATGCGGTCTGGCGAGCCCGAGACGTGCTGCTCGAGGAAGGTGAAGTGGGGCGAGTCGAAGTACAGCGAGGTGTTCACCTGCGAGGCCTCGGTGCGCAGGGCCACCGCGTCCTGCTCCATCTCGCCGTCGAGCAGCCGCAGCACGCGGTCCACCGCCTCGCGGGGCGCCCAGAACTTGTACTCGAAGCGCTCGAACGACTCGGTGGAGGACCCGGCGGGCTTCGCGGCCTCACGGAGCATTGGGGGCTCCGGGCGAGCGCGGCTGCACCTCGAAGTCGGCGGCCCCGTCGGTCTTGCGCGCCCACGACGAGCCCGACGGCGCGCCGCTGGGCGGGTAGGCCTGCCGCGCCAGCGTCTCGTTGGTGGCGTCGAGCACCGTCACCAGGTCGCCGCTGGACTGCGAGAGCCCGAACTCACCCCGCACGCACGGCGTCACCGTCGCCGGGCAGTCGGCCTCGAGGAAGATGGTGAAGAAGCCGCGGGGCGCGATGGCGGCGCCGGTCGCGAAGCGCAGGCTCGTCGCGTAGCGCACGCCCCCGTCGGCGTCGGTGAGGCCGAACCCCGAGAGCGCGAAGGGCTCGTCGCCGGGGTTGTAGAGCTCGACGAAGTCTCCGCCCGTGCCGGCGAGCTCGTTGATGAGCACGCTGGGCGCCCGCGGGCCAGCATCGTCGGCGGTGGAGGCGCAGGCGCCTGCGTCACAGAGCGGCTCGACCGCCCCACAGGCTGTGAAGAGGAGCAGGGAGAACGACAGACACGACCCTCGAGCAGCGTTCGGCGTCACGGCTGCCATGTGACCGGCAGGTGACAAAGGCGATCACTCCCCGAAACACTCTCCCTGAATTCGCGGGGCTGGCGACCAGGGTCGCGTCGCGAGGCACTGGCGCCGAGGGCGCGCGCCACCGAGAGTGGGGCCATGACGACGACCGCCCGGCTGAACCGACGCGTAGTGCTGCTGGGGCTCTCGGGAGCCGCGACCTCGGGCTGCGGCTACCTGCTCTACCCGGGCCGCCGCGGGCGCACCGGCGGGCGCATCGACATTCCCGTGTTGATCATCGACCTGCTCTGGCTGCTGCCGGGCGTGTTGCCGGGCGCCATCTGCCTCATCGTCGACTTCGTCAGCGGCTGCATCTACGAGGGCGGCGGGAGGCGGGCGACCTCGTCGGCACCGAGCGCGCACGACTCACGCACGGCGACCGTCGAGGTGGTGCTCGATGGGGCCGTCGTCGCCACGGGTGAGGTCGCGCCCGACCGAAAGGCCGACCTCCGCTGGAGCGCGGCCGTGGACGAGGCGGCGCTGCGGGCCCGGGCGCAGGTGCGGGTGGTGACGGCCGACGGCGCGGTCGCGCAGGCCCGCGTCGGCGCGCTCGTCTAGCCTCGGTCCCCTCGGCGCGAGGAGCGGCCGCGAACGGCCCGACGTCCTCGCCGAGGCACCGCCGACCAACGACGCGCGCGCCCTGCATCACTTCGCAATTCGAGCTGTGCCTCCGCGTGATTGGTTGGCCGCGACGACGTGGGTCGCCATCGTATTGAGACCGCCGGGGGCAAACTCTTTCTTTCGGTCGCGGTGATCGCTTTCACCAGCCCCCTGCCACCTGACGCGCACCTTGAGCCGTGTGCGCATCGGAGCCGGTACGACCTTGAGCCTCTCCCCCTTCGGGCCCCGCCGAACCTCAACCTCCGACGCACGACGGACCTCGCTCGTGCTGCTGCTCAGCGCGCTCGTCTGTGCCTGCGGCGCGCCCTCCAGCGGTGACGCGGGCCTCGACGTCGTGGACGCGGCCGTCGGCCTCGACGCGGGGCCTTTGGGAGACGCAGGCACCCTCGTCGGCACCTTCCGAGTGCTGCACACCGTCTCCGAGGCCGTCGACTCGGCCTCGCTCTTCGGCAAGGTCTACGATGGCCCGACGCCCGCGACGACGGTGTGGACGGTGGACCTGCGCGACGGCGACTGCCGGGTCGAGGTGCCGCGCGTGCCCTTCTGCGCGCCCCCCTGCGGCGGGAGCGCGGCCTGCGTCGAAGACGGTGTGTGCCAGGCGTACCCGACCTCCAAATCAGCGGGCACGGTGCGGCTGGCGGGCGTGCTCCTGCGCACCAGCGACGGCGGCGCCGCGGCCTTCGACTCGACGCCCATCAACAACGGCTACCAGGCGCCCGCCTCGGTCTCGCTCGCGGCGCCGCCGTTCGCCGACGGCCTGCCGTTGACGCTCGAGGCGGCGGGCAGCGCGGCGCTCCCCGCCTTCAGCATCGTCACCGCGGGCGTGGCGCCCATCGCCATGCGCCAGCCGGGCTACACGCTCGCGCAGCACACCGCGCTCGACCTCGGCTGGACGCCGGGCAGCGCCGCGACCGCCGCGACCATCGAGGTCGAGGTGGACATCAGCCACCACGGCGGCCTCCGCGGGAAGATTGTCTGCGAGACGGCCGACGACGGCGCGCTCACCATCGGCGCCGACCTCGCCACGCGGTTGATCGACCTCGGCGTCAGCGGCTTCCCCAAGATCAACGTCCGGCGCACCAGGCGCGGCTCCACGCTGCTCCCCGCCGGTCGCGTCGACCTCACGGCCGTCTCGGCCGTCGAGCTGAGCCTCGGCATTCCAGGCCTGGCCTCGTGCACCGACGACCCCCAGTGCCCCATGGGCCAGACGTGCCAGCCCGACCTTCGTTGTCAGTGACCGAGCCAACGACCTGAAGAGGAGAAGACATGCGCGCAAGGTGGATGAGTGTGGTGGTGGTGCTGTCGACGGGCTGCCTGGTGCCCGTCGGCGAAGACGACGGCGGTGAGCTCACCGGAGGCGGCACCGCGGCGTCGGCGGGTGGCTCGGCGACGGCGGGCGGAGCGGCGACAGGCGGCGGCTCCGCGTCAGCGGGCGGCTCGGCGACCGGCGGGGGCAGCGCTGGCGGAGCCGCGCTCCCGAACTTCAGCTTCTTCGTCACCAGCATGGTCGCGATGCAGCAACTCTCGAACAGTCAGAACGGCTTCGGAGGCGACCTCCGCTTCGGAGAGACGGGCGCCGGCGCCGGCCTTCGCGGGGCCGACAAGCTCTGCGCGGCCATCGCCGAGCGCAGCATGCCGGGCTCGAGCGTGAAGCAGTGGCGCGCCTTCCTGAGCGTGAGCGCCGACGCGAACGGCCAGCCGGTCAACGCCATCGACCGCATCGGCAACGGCCCCTGGTACGACCGCCTCGGCCGGCTGATGGCGAACCAGAAGAGCGAGCTGCTCGCGCAGCGGCCGGCGGTGGCAGACGCGGCGATCCGTCGCGACCTCCCCAACGAAGACGGCGTGCCGAACAACGCGCCCAACGGCACCATCGTCGACAACCACGACACCATGACGGGCAGCGACACGCTGGGGCGGCTGCAGGCCGGCGGCGCGCCGTGCGCCAACTTCACCACCACCTCGACGGCGGGCACCGTCAGGCCGATGGCAGGGCACTCGTGGCCGCGCGCCGGGCAGACCACCAACGACGGCGCCCATTGGATTTCGGCGCACCAGGTGCCGGGCTGCGCGGCGGGCATCACCATCACCAACAGCGGCGGCGGCATGGGCTCGGTGACGGTGGGCGGCGCGGGCGGCTACGGCGGCATCTACTGCTTCGCCCTGTCGCCATGAGGGCGCTGGCGCTGCTCGGCGTGAGCGTGCTGGCCGGGTGCACCACGCCGACCTCACCCACCGACGCGGGCAAGAGCCGCGCGTGGGCCTGCACGGCCACCACCGCCAGCCCGGAGTCCCTCGACGCGCTGGGCTGCCTCGACGACTACACGGCGCTCTCGTCGGTGCCGGTGAGCGCCAGCATTCCCGGCGCGCGCTCGGTGAAGGTGGTGCTCGACCTCGCGGCGCCGACCGCCACGCCCTCGGTGGGCGACGAGTACGCGCTCCATTTCCAGAACAGCGTGCAGTACCAGGTGCACTACGAGTTCGTCTCGACGCACCTCTCGGGCGGCGCGCTGCCCGTGGTGCCGGCCCTCTCGTCGTTCAACTCGACCGAGTACTTCTCGCCCGACCGCCGCTTCATCCTCGCCGCGGTCAGCTACTACGAGGGCCCGAAGGTCTTCGCGCTCGAGTTCAGCCCCTACGACACCGCCTCGGCCGCGATGATGCAGCAGCTCTTCGAGCACGTGCGCGCGCACGCCTACTTCGGAGACCAGCTCGTCCTCCACCCCACCTCCGACAGCGTGGCGGCCGAAGCGAAGAAGCTCCCGTCGAGCATCACGCAGCTGACGACCGAGGCGCTCTACGCCGGCATCGACTACCAGCCGCTCACCCTGGCGACGGGCGTGGGCCGCCTGCGCTTCTCGACCGCCGCCGCGGTGTCGGCCTCGCCGCCCTCGAGCCAGGACCTGCTGGTGCTCGACCAGGCCCCCAACGACATCTCGGTGGTGCAGGGCCTCGTCACGCAGACGTTCCAGACGCCGCTGAGCCACATCAACGTGCTCAGCGCCAACCGGGGCACGCCCAACATGGGCCTCCAGCGCGCCCTGACGAACGAGACCCTGCGGGCGCTCGACGGGAAGCTGGTGAAGCTCACCGTGGGCGCGCTCGCGTGGAGCGCCGTCGAGGTGACGCTGGCCGAGGCCGAGGCCTTCTGGGCTGCAAACAAGCCGCCCCCGGTGACGCTGCCGCCGCTCGACCTCGGGCCCAGCGGGCTCATCGACGTCGAGGCCTGCACCCCGGAGCCGGCCGACGGCGGCACGCTGCGCGCGGCCATCAAGGCCTCGGCCCAGGCCTTCGGCGGCAAGGCGGCGCAGTACTCCATCCTCAAGCGCCTCGGCGACGCGACGGTGCCGGTGAAGCCCGCCTTCGTGGTGCCCATGAAGCACTACGACGACTTCATGCGGGACAACGGCCTCTACACGCTGGTCGAGGGCTACCTCGCCGACGCCACCTTCCGCACCGACTCGGCGGTGCGCGTCGCCAGGCTCGCCGAGCTGAACGCGGCCATCATGCGGGGCGCCGTACGCGCGGAGCTCCTCGACGCCATCGTGGGGCGCGCCCAGGTGGCGCCCTTCGCAGGCAAGAAGCTGCGGTTTCGCACCAGCACCAACTCGGAGGACCTCGACGGCTTCCCCTGCGCGGGCTGCTACGAGTCACACTCGGCCGCGCCCACCGACCGCGCCGCGCTGTTGAACGCGGTTCGCGAGACGTACGCGAGCGCCTGGAGCTTCCGCACCTTCGAAGAGCGGGCCTTCTACGGAATCGACCAGTTCTCGGTGGGCATGGCGCTGCTGATTCACACCAACTACCCCGCCGAAGAGGCCAACGGCGTCGCCGTCACCGCCAACCCGTTCGACGCGACCGGCATCGACCCGGCGTTCTACGTGAACGTGCAGGCCGGCGGCGACGCCGAGGTGGTGGCGCCTCCGCCGGGCGTCACCTCAGACCAATTCCTGTACTATTTCTCACAGCCCAACCAACCCATCACCTACCTCGCGCACAGCAACCTCGTCGCGCCGCGCACCACGGTGTTGACCACCACCCAGACGTACCAACTGGGCCGGGCGCTCGAGGCCATTCACCGGCGCTTCAGCGCGGCCTACGGGCCGGCCGCGGGCAACTTCGGGTGGTACGCGATGGACGTGGAGTTCAAGTTCGACGACGAGGCCACGCCTGGCGCCCCCACGCTGTACGTCAAGCAGGCGCGGCCCTACCCGGGGCGGGGGAGGTGAGCTCACCCCGCCTTCGGTCAGCGCAGCTTCTGGTACACCTCGAGGTAGCGCCCCACGCGGTGCTTCCACCCCAGCGGCAGCACCATGCCGTTGCGCATCAGCGCCTCCCAGCGGGCGCGGTACTCGCCGGTGCCGGTGCCCCACACCTCGAGCGCGCGCCGAATGGCCCACGACAGCCCGGCCTCGTCGAAGTGGTCGAAGACGAAGCCGGTGCCGCGCCCGGTGCGCGGGTTGTACTGCCACACGGTGTCGGCGAGGCCGCCCGTCTTGTGCACCAGCGGCACCGTGCCGTAGCGAAGGCTGTACATCTGGTTGAGCCCGCACGGCTCGTAGCGCGACGGCATCAGGAAGACGTCGCTGCCGGCCTCGACGAGGTGGGCGCGGCGCTCCGAGAAGGCCGAGTCGTAGGCCACCTTCCCCGGGAAGGCGCGCTCGAGCAGGCGGAAGAACTCCTCGTGCTTGTGCTCGCCCTTGCCCAACACCACCAGCTGGAACCTGTGGTGCCGCAGCAGGTTCGGGAGCGTGCTCTCGACCAGGTCGATGCCCTTCTGCCAGACCAGCCGCGCCACCAACGAGAACACCGGCACGTCACGGCGGTAGGGCAGCTTCGCCGCCGCCAGCAGCGCTTGCTTGCAGGTGTCCTTGCCCGTCAGCGCCTCGGCCGAGAACCCCACCGGCAGGTGCTTGTCATTGGCCGGGTTCCACTCGTCTTCGTCGATGCCGTTCAAGATGCCGGTGAGCACGTCGGCGCGCTGGCGGAGAATGCCGTCGAGCCCCACGCCCTGCGAGGGCGTCTGAATCTCCTTCGCGTAGGTGGGGCTGACGGTGGTGATGGCGTTCGCGTAGAGCAGCCCCGTCATCAAGAAGCCCAGGCGCCCGGCCCGCAGCTCGTCCTGGTGAAAGAGGTACCAGCTGTCGGCGAGGCCGGTCTGCGGCATCACGCTGGCGGGGAAGGTGCCCTGGTGCCCCAGGTTGTGAATGGTGAGCACCGTGCGGGTGTTCTCGAACAGCCGGTCCCACGAGAAGCGGGCGCGCAGCAGCAGCGGAATGAGCGCGGTCTGCCAGTCATTGCAATGAATGACATCGGGCGCGAAGCGGAGCGCCTGACAGGCTTTGAGGGCCGCCCAGCTCAACACCGCGAAGCGCAGGTGCTCGTCGGGCCCGTTGCCGTACAGCGAGGGGCGGTCGTACAGCGGCGGGCAGCGCACGAAGTAGACCGGCACGGTGGTGCCCGGCAGCACGCTCTCGTAGAGCGACACCTTCACGTGGGTGCCGCCGAGGTCGAGCCACATGGCCGGCACCACCTCGGTGAAGGTGCGGCCCTGCGCGTGCACCCGCGAGTACATCGGCATGACGACGCGAACGTCGTGACCGGCGGCCGCGAGGGCGCGGGGGAGCGCCGCGCCGACGTCGCCGAGGCCTCCCGACTTGGCGAAGGGAGCGACCTCGGACGAAGCAAACAAGATGTTCATTCCGCCCGAGCGTAGCCCCAAGCGCCCGCGCCGATGAACGAATCAGGGGCGGGTTGGGGGGTGCAGTCCAGACGGTGCAGCCGTGGCGTCAGCGAACGAACAGCGCGGCCAGCAGCTCCCCGTGGGGGTCAGCTCGGCCGATCGAAACGGCGTGGTGCGCTCGGTGGAGCTCGTCGAGGGCGCGCCCACCACCGCGGCGGCGCGGGCGGTCTTCGCGAACGAGGCCTGGAGTCGGCTGACGGGCCTTCCCTGGAGCGCGATTCTCGGGCGCCCCTCCCAACTTCCTGACGAACCTCGCGGGCAGCCCCGAGCGCGTCGCCAAGGTCGCCGCGCGGCTCTCGGCCGGAGAGCCGGCCGGCACGCGCGCACGCTCACCCCCCACGCGAGCGGCAGGGCCGTCGAGGTCGAGGTCGAGCTCATGCCGGTGCTCGATTCGGCCGACGAGCTCGGCTCCTGGGTCGCCCTCGTCGGCGCGGTGAGCGGCCGCGGTCGAGTCCGGGAACGACCGAGAGCGCAGGCCGATTCGCGGCGCCCTGGCGCGTGGCGCCGACCCAACATCTTGAGTTTGCACAGCTTCGGCACCAACGGCGCTCGGGTGGGCCGGTGGCGGCATCAGCCCCACATGGTTCAGGAACTCCTGGTCGTCGGCACCCGGCCGCTCCCCGCCGCCGAGCGCCCCTTCTCGCTGAGGCTCGGGCTGCGCGACGGGCTCGAGGTGCACGAGCTCATTCACCCCATCGCGGTCGACGTCGGCTTCGAGCCGAAGGCCGTCTTGAGCCTCACCCCGGCCGACGTGAAGGCGCAGGCGGTGGCGGCGGCGCTGGCGAGCGCGCTGGGCGGCGTGGTGTACGACGACCACCAGGGCCGGGTGTCGTTCGACGGCCGCGACGGCCCGCCCATCGACGACCTCACCCTCGCGGCGCAAGCGGCCTTCACCCAGGCGCACCTCGCGTGGCTGGCCATCGAGACCGCCCACCGGGAGGACGCGCGCTGGCGCTTCGAGCTGATGGAGGCGGTGGACCCACAGCTGGCCGCCGAGAACGACTGGTCCGGCGTGCTGGAGGACTGAAGTTTCGTCACCGCGCGCGGCGAGCTGACCTATTGTGCCGCGCATGCCTGTCGACGTCGTCTTCGTCGAACCCGTCTTCCCGTCGAATCAACGTGAGTTCGTCCGAGCGCTGCACGCGGTCGGCGCGCGCGTCATCGGCATCGGCGAGCGCCCCAAAGAGGCCCTCGACGAGGGCCTGCGCCACTGGCTCACCCACTACGAGCAGATCGGCAACGTCACCGACGAGACCCAGCTCGAGCGCGCGGTGCGCTTCATCCAGACGAAGGTGAAGGTCAACCGCCTCGAGGCGGTGGTCGAGGCCCACGTGATGGCGGCCGCGAAGGTGCGCGAGCGCTGCGGCATTCCCGGCACCAGCGTGCGCTCCACCTTCCTCTGCCGCGACAAGCCGGCGATGAAAGAGGCGCTGCGGCAGGCGGGCGTGGCGTGCGCGCAGTCCATCGGCTCGAGCTCACCCGACGACATCAAGCACTTCGCCGCGCGCGTGGGCTTCCCGCTCATCGTCAAGCCGCGCGACGCCGCCGGCGCCTCGGGCACCGAGCGGGTGGACAACGGGCCCGAGCTCGACCGCGCCCTCGCCCGCTTCGGCGTGCCCCAGCGCAGCGTCGCCGTCGAGGAGTTCATCGAGGGCCACGAGGGCTTCTACGACACCATCACCATCGGCGGCCGCGTGGTGCACGACTTCGTCACGCACTACTACCCCAACGTGCTCGAGGCCATGCGCACCCGGTGGATCAGCCCACAGTTCATCAGCACCAACCGCATCGACTCGGCCCCCGGCTACGCCTCGGTGCGCGCCATGGGCCAGGAGGTCATCACCGCGCTCGGCCTCGAGACGACCGCCACCCACATGGAGTGGTTCTCGGGGCCCAAGGGCCTCAAGTTCAGCGAGATTGGCTGCAGGCCGCCGGGCGTGCGCGCGTGGGACCTCTACGCGGCGGGCAACGACCTCGACATCTACGCCGAGTGGGCGATGGCGGTGGTGCACGGCAAGAAGGCCCAGCGCCTCTCGCGCCAGTACGCCGCCGGCGTCATCGCGCTGCGCCCCACGCAAGACGGCCGCATCTCGGGCTACCACGGCCTCGACGAGGTGCACCGCCGCTTCGGCAAGTGGTTCATCGACGAGCACCTGCCCGCGCCCGGCACCCCCACCCAGCCCGTCGACGCCGGCTACATGGCCAACGCGTGGATGCGCCTCAAGCACCCCGACTACGACACCCTGCGCGGCATGCTGAACATCATCGGGCAGACCGTGAAGGTCATCGCGCAGTAGCGCGCGGGTCGATAGACTCCTCGCCTCGCCTCGCCCCGCATGTCTGACTCGACTCCCAGCTCCACCATCGTGCTCCTCGGCGCCCAGCGCTTCGAGCCGACCCTCGCCGCCGCCGTTCACGAGAGCGGCGTCAAAGAGAAGATCGCCCTCGTCACCGCCGGCTGGCAGGAGCGCGAAGACGAAGACGACGAGCTCTCGCGCGACCTCGCCGGCCGCACCATCAACTTGAACCTCTACAAGCGCGGCGAGCTGCTGTTTCGCGAAGACCGCGAGTTCGCCAGGGCCCACAAGGAGCGGCAGAACGTGCTGCGCGCGCTCCAGGACGTGTACCGGCTGCGCCTCGACCACGCCCTCGAGGCCGAGCGCGAGGTGCGCGAGTCGAAGCAGCCCGAGGGCATTCGTGAAGAGGTCGAGCAGGCGTGCATCGACGCCATTCGTGACCTCGACGCCTGGCACCTCTACCAGTGCGCGAAGGTGCGGGCCGAGTTCAACGAGCAGTGGAAGCCGCTCCAGCGCCCCGCCATCGCGCGCCACCGCGGCGACCTCATCGAGGCCCTCGCCGACTGCGGCGCCGTCGCCATCGCCGGTGGCCACGTGGCCGTGCTGGTCAACCGCCTGCTCCTCTTCGGCCTCGAGACCCTCATCGGGGCGCGCACCGTCTTCGCCTGGTCGGCCGGCGCCATGGCCATGAGCCAGCGGGTGGTGCTCTTCCACGACGACCCGCCGCAGGGCCGGGGCGCCAGCGAGGTGCTCGACGCCGGCCTGGGCCTGGTGCCCAACCTCGTCGTCTTCCCCGAGCCCGAGCGCCGCCTCAAGCTCGACGACCTGCCGCACGTGCACCTGCTCGCGCGCCGCTACTCGCCGTCGCGCTGCATCGCGTTCCCCGCGCGCTCGTCGGTCGTCATTCAGAACGGGCGCGTGGTGCGCTCCAACGGGGTGGTGAACCTCACCCACCCAGGAGCCTCGTTGCCGCAATGACGCAGCCTCGCGCCATCGATGAGTTGATCAGCAGCTGGGGCGACGCGAGCAGGGTGCGCGCCTTCTTGAACGGCCACACCTTCCCCCTGGTCGAAGACTCGCACGTCACCTTCGTGTGGATGGGGCCGGCCGAGGCCGTCAACGTGCGCCACTGGGTGTACGGCCTCGAGTCGTCGACGACGCTCACCCGCGCGCCCAACACCGACCTCTGGCACCTGACGCTCGAGATCCCCGCCAACTCGCGCGTCGAGTACAAGTTCGAGGTGCACCGCGACGGGCGCGGCGAGTGGCTCGAAGACCCGCTCAACCCCAACCGCGCGCGCGACCCCTTCGGCGCCAACTCGGTGCTCCAGAGCGCCGGCTACGTCAGCCCCGAGTGGACGCAGCCCGACCCCGTCACCCGCCCCGGCGTCATCGAGCGCGTTCGCGTGCCCAGCAAGGCCTTCGGCCAGCGCGCGGTGCAGGTGTACCTGCCGGCCCGCTACCGCAAGACGCGGCGCTACCCGCTGCTGGTGGTGCACGACGGCACCGACTACCTCAACTACACGGGCATGAAGACGGTGCTCGACAACCTCATTCACCGCCTCGAGATCCCCGAGATGGTGGTGGCCTTCTCTGACTCGCCCGACCGCCTGCGCGAGTACGCGGCCGACGAGGGGCACGCGGCGTACCTCACCAACGACCTGCTGCCGCACATGACGGCGAAGTTCCCGCTCATCGACGAGCCGCGCGCGCGCTGCCTGGTGGGCGCGAGCTTCGGCGCGGTGGCCTCGTTCTCGACCGCCTGCCGGCACCCCGGCGTGTGGGGGCGGCTGCTGCTCCAGTCGGGCAGCTTCGCCTTCACCGACATCGGCCGGCGCAACCGCCGCGGCCCGCTGTTCGACCGCATCGTCGAGTTCGTCAACGCCTACCGCGAGAAGCCGCAGGCCGTCAGCCAGCGCGTCTTCGTCAGCTGCGGCGTGTACGAGTCGCTCATCTACGAGAACCGCTCGCTGGTGCCGCTGCTCGACTCCACCGGCATGCAGGTGCGCTTCGTCGAGGCCCGCGACGGCCACAACTGGCAGAACTGGCGCGACCGCCTGCGTGAAGGGCTCTCGTGGTTGTTCCCTGGTCCTTTGATGTTCGTCTACGAATGAGGAGCCCCGCGTGGCTGAGCTGACCCGACGCATCGGTCTTTCTCTTGGCGCCGACCTCTGCTGGCCCTTGTGCTTCGAGCACCTCGTCAAGCGGCTCGACCTGCGCGTGCCGTGGAAGGGCGACACCCTGCGCTTCGAGGTCGAGCGCGTCACCATCGAGCCCTTCGACCTGCGCCAGCCCGTCAAGTACGACGTGGTGGTCGACCGCTTGACCCACTGGCTGAACACCAGCCGCGAGTGGATCAAGAAGGGCATCTTGATGGACGGGCTGTACGTCTTCAACAACCCCTGGAGCGTGCAGGCCAACGAGAAGCACACCAGCTACGCGGCGATGATGAAGCTGGGCATGCCGATTCCCGAGACGTGGATGCTGCCGGCCAAGGCGTACTCGGCCGACAAGCTCGACGCGAAGGTGACGCTCAAGCGCTACGGCAAGCTGTTCGACCTGGCGAAGGTGGGCGAGCGCATCGGCTGGCCCTTCTTCATGAAGCCCTACGACGGCGGCGGCTGGCGCAACGTCACCCGGGTGAAGAACGCCAAAGAGGCGTGGACGGCCTACGACGAGAGCGGCGAGGCGGTGATGCACGCGCAGGCCTCGGTCGAGGGCTACGACGCCTTCGTGCGCACCATCGGCTTCGGGCCGCAGACGCGCCACGTCTCATACGCGCCCGACGCGCCCCTGCACGACCGCTACACCCAGAAGGTGGACTTCCTCTCGAAGGCCGACGCCGAGCACCTGCGCAAGGTGACGCTCACCATCAACGCCTTCTTCGGGTGGGACTTCAACTCGTGCGAGTCGCTGCGCAAGCAGGGCACCTGGCACCCCATCGACTTCGCCAACCCCTGCCCCGACTCGCAGGTGACGTCGCTGCACTTCCACTTCCCGTGGATGGTGAAGGCCTACCTGCGGTGGACGCTGTTCTGCGCGGCGACGAAGAAGCCGATGCGCAAGACGCTCGACTGGGAGCCCTTCTACCAGGTGGCCGCGCTCGACCTGCCCTACGCCGAGAAGCTCGACCGCTACGCCGCCATCGCCGACCAGCGCTTCGAGACGGCGCGCTTCGAGGAGTTCTGCGGCACGCACCTCAAGCACCTCGACGCCGAGGCCTACGAGTTCTTCGCCACCAGCGAGGCCAAAGAGGCCGTGCGCCAGAAGGTGGCCGCCCTCTTCCCCGCGCACGAGGTCGAGAAGTTCACCGAGCTGTTCTGGCAGCGCATTCAGGCCTGGCGCGCCGCCGGGTGCCCGTGAGCCACTCCAAGGAGTCTCGATGTTCCTGAAGTCGCGCTGGTTCTCTCACCGCCTGGGGCAAGAGGCCACCCTGGCCCGCTGGGGCACCTTCGGCCAGCCGGTGTTGATTCTGCCCACCGCGGGCGGCGACGCCGAAGAGATTGAGCGCTTCCAGATGATGAAGGTGCTCGACCCGCTGCTGACGGCGGGCCGCATCAAGGTGTACTCGTGCGACAGCGTGGCGGGCCGGGTGTGGTTCAACCGCATCGGCAGCCCCGCCTACCGCATGAAGATGCAGGACCAGTTCCACCAGTACATTCGTGAAGAGGTGGTGCCGGCGATTCGCAGCGACTGTCAGTCGCCCGACATCCCCATCTGGACGACGGGCGCCAGCATCGGCGCCTTCCACGCGGCGGCGCTGGTGTGCCGGTACCCCGACGTCTTCACCCGCGCCCTGCCGATGAGCGGCACCTTCAACCTGATGCGCTTCATCGAGGCCGACCACCCCACCGACGACTTCCGGCGCGCCTCGCCGCTGTACTTCGTGCCGCACCTGTCGGGCCGCCACCTCGAGCTGCTGCGCACCCGCAACATCCACATCGTCACCGGTGAGGGGAAGTGGGAGTCGCTGAAGGAGAGCTGGGGGCTGGCCAACGTGCTGGGCGCCAGGGGCGTTCCCAACTTCGTCGACTCGTGGGGCCCCAGGTGGGACCACGACTGGGTGACGTGGCGTGCGATGCTGCCGAAGTACCTCGACGAGTGGACGAAGCAGAAGACTGCCTGACGCGGCACTGAGGGAGCGGGTTTTCCATGGCCGAGCTGGAGACGACGCAGCGCCACAAAGAGGTCGACGGCGAGCTGAACGGTGAGTCGCGCCGCGAGTACATGCAGATGTTGCTCTCGGAGCTGCGGGCGCTCGAGCGCATGGTGAAGGGCGGGGCCTTCGAGCGCGGGGTGTCGCGCATCGGGGCCGAGCAGGAGCTCTTCCTCATCGACTCGGCCTACCAGCCCACCGGCGCGGCGATGCCGCTGCTCGAGAAGCTCAACCAGCCCACGCGCTTCACCACCGAGCTGGGCGCCTTCAACCTCGAGGCGAACGCGGCCTCGCAGCCCTTCACCGGCGACGGCCTCTCGAAGCTCGAGGCCGAGCTGCTCGAGCTCTACGGCCGCATTCGTGAGGCGGGCGCGACGATGGGGGTGACGCCGGTGCTGGCCGGCATTCTGCCCACCATTCAGAAGACCGACCTGGGCCTCGACAACATGGTGCCCAAGCCCCGCTACCAGGCGCTCAACCGCGCCATGCAGCGCGCGCGCGGCGAGCACTTCGACTTCTCGATTCGCGGCATGGACGAGCTGGTGGTGAAGCACGACTCGGTGATGGTCGAGGCCACCTGCGCCAGCTTCCAGGTGCACCTGCAGCTGACCGAGCCCGAGCGCTTCGCGCAGATGTACAACCTGGCCCAGCTGCTGACGGCGCCGGTGCTGGCGGTGGGCACCAACTCGCCGCTGCTGTTCGGCCGCCGGCTGTGGAGCGAGACGCGCATCGCCGTCTTCGAGCAGTCCTGCGACATTCGCACGCCGGGGCTGCACCTGCGCGACTCCATCGGCCGGGTGTCGTTCGGCCGCAGCTGGCTCAAGGGCAGCGTCGTCGACCTCTTCAAAGAGAACGTCTCGCGCTTCCGCCCGCTGGTGGGCACGCCGCGCGAAGAGGCCGACGGGCTCGAGGCGCTCGAGAAGGGCCTGGTGCCCTCGATGAAGGCGCTGCGCCTGCACTCGGGCACCGTCTACCGGTGGAACCGGCCCTGCTACGGCATCTCGGACAACGGCAAGCCGCACCTGCGCATCGAGCTGCGGTGCCTGCCGTCGGGCCCCACCATTCCCGACGAGGTGGCCAACGGCGCCTTCTGGCTGGGCTTGATGAACGAGCTGGGCGCCACCATCGAAGACGTGGGCGAGCTGCTGGAGTTCGACGCGGCGCGCTCCAACCTCTACGCGGCGGCCCGCGACGGCTTGCGGGCGCGCTTCACCTGGCTCAACGGCGAAGAGGTGCTCGCGCAGCCCTTCGTGCTGGAGCGGCTGCTGCCGCTGGCGAAGGCCGGCCTCGAGCGCGCGAAGGTGAACCAGCAAGACGTCGACCGCTACATCGGCATCGTCGAGCGCCGCGTCCGCAGCCTGCACACCGGCTCGTCGTGGCAGATCAACTCCCTGGTGCGCATGAAGGGCCGCGGCACGCCGGGCGCGCGCGCGACGGCGCTGGTGGCGGGCATGGTGGCGAGGCAGAAGACCGACGCCGTGGTAGCCGACTGGGAGCTCGCCGCCCTCAACGAGAAGGACTCGGCCAGCACCGACTTCCAGAAGGTGTCGCAGCTGATGGTGAGCGACATCTACAGCGTCAGCCCCGACGACCCGGTCGAGCTGGTGAGCGAGCTGATGGCGTGGGAGCGCGTGCGCTACGTGCCGGTGGAGGACGACAAGGGCCGCCTCATCGGGCTGGTCTCGTCGCGCGGGGTGATGCGGCACCTCACTGACGTGGCCCGCGGGGCGGCCGAGCGCGGCGGCTCGGTGTCCACCATCATGAAGACCAACCTCATCACGGTGACGCCCGACACCGCGACGGCCGCGGCGGTGGCGCTGATGAAGCAGCACCGCGTCGGCGCGCTGCCCGTCGTCGTCAACGGGCACCTCGTGGCGATGCTGACCGAGAACGAGTTCGTCGACGCCGCCACCCGCGTGCTGGGGGCGCAGACGCCCGACACCGCCACGCCCGTCGCGCCCTGAGTCAGCCGAGCACCAACAGCGGCTCCGGCGGCGTCGCGGGAGGCGGCTCGCGTCGCGGGAGGCGGCTCGCGTCACGACGGAGGCGGCTCGGACAGCGAAGGGCAGGAGAGGACGCCAACGCGCGACGCGCGGGAGATGGCGCGCGGGCTCCGAAGTGCCCCGCGGCGAAGGCGCTCCAGGACGGCACCCGCGAGACGTCGGCGGGCGTGAAGGGCAGTGGCTCCGCGGACCGAGGCGTTGCCGCTCCTCCTCGAGCTGCGCGGCCGGCGACTACTCGCGAGTGGGCAGCGGCTGCTGGTTGGGGCTGGTGAAGAGGTTGCCGGCGGCGTCGAAGAACCGGGCCAGCGGGGCCCGCTCGTGCGCGCGGAACGGCGTCATCAACCACATCGCCAGGTAGACCCAGAAGGCCACGCCGCCCGTCACCGCGATGCTCGAGACGAAGAGCACCCGCATCAGCGTCACGTCCCAGCTGAAGTGGTGCGCGAGCGCCGCGCAGACGCCGCCGGCGACGCGGCCGGGCAGGTCGCGCGTCAACACCACGTCGGGTTGGCGCTGGGTGCACTGCGGGCACCGCGTGGCGTCCGGGTCGAGGGCGCTGCGGCAAGCGGAACAGGTCCTGGTCGGCGTGTCGGTCATGCCGGCAGAACGGGCCACGGCGCGCGCGATTGCGCCCCGCCACGGCCCTCGGCGACCGAGGCGAGCACACCAACGAGGAGCGCGTGTCTGGTCATGCCCGAAACGCTACTCCCGGAGCCGGCGCCGTGCCCAGACCTCGGCCTCGGCGCGCGTCGCGCACACCTGGTAGGGCACCTCGAGGCCGGTCACGAGCAGGATGGTCATCGTCACGAAGCGCAGCAGCGGCGACGACAGCACGTAGACGACGCCCAGACACTTCTCGTTCACGAGGGCCCGGTGCTCGCGCTGCCACTGGACGATGCGGGCGCGCATCGAGGCCGAGACGCCGCCGATGCGCGAGGCGTCCATGATGGCGACGTAGGGCCCCCGGGCCTCGAGCAGCGCGGTGGCCTCGCGCAGGTACTCGTCGAGCGCCTCATCGGACAGGCTGCCCTCGACGGCGTGCACGGTGATGGGCCACTGCGAGGTGTCGATGGTCCATCGGCTCATGGTTCGGCTGCGAGGGGTAACCGGACCACGCAGGTCGTGCCACCTCCGCTGGCCGCCTCGAACCAGACCTCTCCCCGGTGCTGCTCCACCACCTTCTGCACGATGGCCAGGCCCAGGCCGTGCCCGCGGGCCCTCGTGGTGACGAAGGGCTCGAACAGCCGCTCCCGCACCTCGGGCGCCATGCCCGGCCCGAAGTCGCGAATGTCCACCCGCGCCCAGGTGCGGCCGTCGCGCGCCTCGGTCTGCAGGTGCACCTCGAGCGCGCCTTCGCCCTTCATGGCCTGCACGGCGTTTCGAAAGAGGTTGGTGAAGGCCAGCTCGAGCTGCGTCTGGTCGAGCGGCACCGGCGGCACCGACCCGTTCACGACCGAGCGCACCCGCTCCCGGGCGCCCTCGGCCCACAGCGTCTGCTGGAGCGCGCGCGACACCAGCGGCTCGAGCGGCTGCGGCGTCAGGCGCAGCGTCACGGGCCGCACGAAGTCGAGCAGGTTCACCACCAGCACGTCGAGCCGCTGCGTCTCGTCGGCGATGACCCGCCACAGCTCCTGCTCCTCGGCGCGAGAGACGACGCCGCGCTGGAGCAGCGCCACGACGTTGGCGATGCTCCCCAGGGGGTTTCGCACCTCGTGGGCGACCACCGCGGCCATCTCGCCGACCGCGACGAGCTGCTTCTTGCGCACCAGCGACGCCTGGGTCGCCGAGAGCTGGTCGAGCGAGCGGCGCAGCGCGGCCTCGGACGCCTTGAGCGGGGTGATGTCGATGTCGACGCCCAGCACCCCCACCACCTCGCCGCGCTTCGTCAGGGGCGACATCGTGCGGGCGAAGGTGACGGGCTTGCCGTCGACCTCGGCGACCACCTCGGCCTTGAACGGCACGCCGCGCCGGGCCTGCTCGAAGCCGCGCTCGAGCGCCTCACGGGCCTCGGCCGGGGCGTCGAGCTCGGACGTGTGCTTGCCGATGGCCACCCCCTGTCGCTTGAGCGAGGCGGGGTTCTGCAAGAGGTACCTGCCCGCGCGGTCCTGAATCCAGAAGTCGAAGGGGAGCGACTCGCCCAGCATCACCAGCCACGACTCGACCTCGCGCCACTGCCGCGCGTCATGACGGGCCAGGGAGACGTCCTGCAGCGCCAGCACCACCTGGCCTGGCGCGCCCCCCAGCGCCGTGCCGTTCACCATCACCGTGCGCTCGCCGACCAACACGCCGACCTCGAGCGCCTGTGGCTGCGCAGCCGCTCGAGCGAGCACCTCGGCGAACCGCGCCCGGTCGGACGGCACCACGTGCGCGTGCAGGGGCGTCGCGAGGTCGAGCGCCGAGAGCCACGCTGGCACCACGCCCTCGGCCCGCGCGACCCCCGAGGCCACGTCCACGACGAGCCGAGCGACCGACAGACCATCGAGGAGCGCTGACAGCTCGGCCGCCGAGAGTGACACGTGCCCGCGAGTATCTTCGGCCCGCCCCGCGCCGAGAAGCGCTTCCGACGGCATGGGGCCGTCACGTCGAAATGACCGCCTCCATGCCCGCCGTCACGCCGCCCACATCGCGGCTGACTGGAGTACCTCTGCCCCACCGAAAGCCGGGGCGGTCGCGGTACGGTGCGCCCGCAAGGGGAGGCCGATGGCGATTCGCAAGGTGGGCGACTGCCGCATTCTGGGGCCCCTGGGCAAAGGGGGCATGGCGCTGGTGTACCGCGGCGTGCACGAGGGCCTGCAGCGCGAGGTGGCCATCAAGGAGCTCTCGGCCGACGCCGCGAAGGACGCCGAGAAGATGAGCCGCTTCAAGCGCGAGGCGATGGCGCTGGCCGGCTTTCATCACCAGCACATCGTCACCCTCTACGATCTGATCGAGAAGAACGACGGCTGGTACATGGTGATGGAGCTCGTCGACGGGCCCACGCTGTCGGAGCTGATCAAAGAGGCGCCGCTGCCGCCGCAGGTGGTGACGGTCGTGGCGCTGCAGCTGGCGCAGGCGCTGGAGCACGCGCACTTCCAGCGGGTGGTGCACCGCGACCTCAAGCCCGGCAACATCATGGTGTCGAAGCTGGGCGAGACCAAGCTGATGGACTTCGGCATCGTGCAGAACGAGGACCTCGACCGCCTGACGAAGACGGGCCTGGCGGTGGGCACGCCGGCGTACATGTCGCCCGAGCAGGTGACCGGCGCTCCCGTCGACGCGCGCAGCGACCTCTACTCGCTGGGCGTGGTGCTCTTCGAGGCGCTGGCGGGCACGCGGCCCTTCACCGGCAGCAACCCCGGCGAGGTGTTCGCGAAGGTGACGACGGGCAAGCGCGAGTCGCTGAAGAAGGCGGCGCCGATGACACCGCCCGCGCTGCGCAAGGTGGTGGAGCAGCTGCTGTCGTTGCGGCCTGAAGACCGCTTCGCCGACGCGACGGCGCTGCGGCACGCGCTCGAGCCGATGTTGGGCGGCCTCGACAAGCCGCCGGGCGCGCTGGTGGTGAACTTCTTGAGAGCGCGGCAGAAGATCACCGAGAGCGAGGCCCTGGCGCGGCTGAGCCAGACCGACCTGTCGCAGCTCTCGCAGCTGTCTCCAGCCGAGCTGTCGGCGGTGCGCGGGCCGCGG
>JACSRE010000446.1 GCA_014879945.1 Myxococcus sp. | reverse complement strand
CGCGGCGGTGGTGGTGGCAGGCGGGGGCGTCTCTCCGGGGCGCACCACGCGGCGGCCGGGCTCCGAAGGGGGCGGCAGTTTGGCGGACTCGGCGGCGAGGCGGGCCGCCTCTTTCTTCTGCTCCTCCTCGAGGCGCCTGGCCTCGGCCTCGAGCCGCTTGGCCTCGGCGGCGGCGTTCTTCTCGGCGTCCTTCTGGGCCTTCGCCTCTTCGGCCAGGCGCTTCTTCTCTTCGGCGGCGGCCTTGCGCTCGTCCTCCTTGCGCTGCTTCTCCTCGGCGGCCAGGCGCTTCTTCTCTTCGGCCTCGGCCTTCTTCTTCTCTTTCTCTTCCTCGGCGAGGCGCTTCTTCTCTTCGAGCTCGGCCTTCTTCTTCTCGGCGGCGGCCTTCTTCTCTTCTTCGGCCACGCGCTTCTTCTCGGCGGCAGAGTTCCTGAACTCTTCGTCCTTCTTCGCCTTCTCGGCGGCGGCGACGCGGGCCTCTTCTTCGGCCTTCTTCTTGTCGTCCTCGGCCTTCTTCTTCGCCTCTTCGGCCTCGAGCCTGGCCTGCTCCTCCTTGAGGCGCTTGGTCTCGGCCTCGGCCTTCTTCATCTCGAGCTCGGTGCGCACCTTCTCGATCTCGAGGCGCTTCTTCTCGAGCTCCTCGTCGCGCTTCTTCTCTTCGGCGAGCTTCTTCTCTTCTTCCTTCTTCGCCTTCTCTTCGGCGGCCAGGCGCTTCTTCTCTTCGGCGTCGGCCTTCTTCTTCTCTTCGGCGGCGCGCTTCTCGTCTTCCTTGCGCTGCTTCTCCTCGGCGGCGAGCTTCTTCTTCTCCTCCTCGAGCTTCTTCTTCTCTTCTTCGAGGCGCTGCTTCTCGGCCTCGGCCTTGAGCTTCTTCTCTTCCTCTGCCTTCTTCTTGGCCTCGATGGCGTCGGCTTCGGCCTTCAGGCGCTTGGCCTCGGCCTCGGCGGCGGCGCGCGCGGCGTCTTCGGCCTTCTTGCGCTCCGAGCTCTCGAAGGCGGCCTTCTTCGCGGCCTCTTCGTCGGCCTTCTTCTTCTCTTCGGCGGCCTTCTTCGCGGCCTCTTCGTCGGCCTTCTTCTGCTCGGCGGCGGCCTTGATGGCGGCCTCACGGTCGCCGCGGGTGATGGGCTTGCGGCCACCGCCGGCCGTGTCGGTGCTCGTGGCGGACTTGGGCCCGGCGACCTCGACTTCGTCCTGCGCGGTGGCGAGGACGGCGGTCAGGCAGAGCGAGAGCAACGACAGGCGCGAGAAGGATTTCATGGAGGGGCGCGTGTAGCCGAGGAACCGCCCGGGGATCAATCGACACCCACCGGCAGGTGCGTCAGGCGGCGGGGCGCTCTGGCACGGGCCCGACGGGTGAGGCCACCGGCTGGGGCACCACGCGGCGCTCGACCAGGAACAGCAGCAGGGGAATCGACAGCGACATCACCATCGACACCACCGACACCGTGTCCATCCCCACCAGCATGCGCGCGGGCCTGCCTGGCACGTCGGTCGGCAGCGGCGAACGAACCACCTCGGTCAGCAGCAGGCCCGAGCCGAAGGCCGCCACCGACGCGGCGGCGTGCTGCACCGCCGACTGGAGGCTCTGGAAGGTGGCGCGGCGGGGCGCGTCGGGCACCTTGGTGGTGAGGGTGTTGTACGAGACGTTGCGCAGCCCCTGCGCCAGCATGAAGCCGCCGAAGGCCAGGAAGACCATCGACGACGCCAGCACCTGCCGGGGCAGGTAGAAGAAGACGAAGATCACCCCGATGACCAGCAGCGTGCCGGCGGTGCCGACCCGGAACGAGCCGAGGCGATCGACCAGGCGGCCGCCGAGCTGGGTGGCGAGGAAGCTGGCCATGCCGCCGAAGAGGTACGCGTACTTGATGTGGCCCTCGGGCACGCCGAGGTTGAACTGCAGGTACGAGGCGATGTTGGGGATCAGCACGAACCCCGCCGACATCACCACCGCCGTCATCAGGTACGAGAGCTGAACGTTGCGCTCGCTCAGCAGGGCGAAGATGTCGGTGACGGTGCGGCGAGGCGCGCCGAGGTGCCCGGTCAACGGCGGGAGCAGGAAGATCGACACCACCAGCACCGCGCTGCCCAGCGCCGCGACGGTGAAGAACGGCGCCTCCCACCCGAAGTGCTCCGCCATCCACAACCCGGTGGGCACGCCGAACACCGAGGCGACCGAGAAGGCGCCCATCACCGTGCCCATGGCCTTGCCGCGCACGTGGTTGGGAATGGTGTCGGCGATGATGGCGAAGCAGAGCGAGGTGGCCGGGCCTCCGAAGGCGCCGGCGACGCTGCGGGCGATCAACAGGGTGGTGAAGCTCTCGGCGAGGCCGCACAGGGCGGTGCCGATGACCAGCCCCGCCACCGCGACCCCGACGGCCTTGCGGCGATCGAAGCGGTCGAGGAAGAGCGCGCCCAGCAGCCCCATCACCGACGCGGTCGCCGTGTAGCTCCCGTTCAGCCAGGGCAGGTGCGACGCGGGGAAGTCGAGGGCCTGCGCGAGCCGCGGGCCGATCGGCATCACGATGACGAAGTCGAGGATGTTGACGAACTGCAGCGCGGCGACGACGAAGACGACGCCCCACTGCGGCCCGGTGAGGCTCAGCGACACAGCGGGAGTCTTCACCTCGGGCGACGCCATTGGCCCATGGCTGTACACCAGCGATCCCGGGCTCGCCCGGAATCCGTCACGCCGACGCGTCGTCGAGCCGGGTGCGCAGGCGCTCGAGCAGGGCCGCGACCTCGGGCGACTTCGGGTCGAGGCGCTGGGCCTGGTGCGCCACCGCGAGCGCGTGGAGGTGCCTGGCGCGCGCGCGGTGCACTGCCCCTTCGAGCAGGTCGAGCGCCCCCTGGGCCTCGAGCAGGGTCGCGAAGATCGCCACCTTGTCGGCCCGGCCCAGCAGCTCGGCTGTGGCGCGCGCGTCCACCAGCGACAGCGTCGAGAGCTCCATCTGCAGCGTCTCTCGGCAGGCCGCGGCGAGCTGCTCTCGGGCCTCGGCGGGGTTGGCGAGCGCGAGCTTCAGCAGCCTGGCGATGACGTCGGCCAGCTGCTTCACCGCGCGCATCACGTAGTCGCGTTCCTGGGGCACGCGCCCACGCTAAGCGCGCGCTCGCGCCGGTCAATGGAGGATACTGGGAGGCCAGGTGACGTTCGCGCAGCGCTTCCGTCGCGGGCTGTTCTGGGCGCTGACCGGCGGCGCGCTGGCGCGGCTGTACGTGCTGGGCGAGGCGCGCGGCTGGTCGGTCGTGGGGCCGGTCGCGGTGCACATCACGGGCCTGACCCTGGGCGCCTGGTTCTCTCACCTGGTGCTGCACGAAGCCGGGCACCTGGCCGCCTCGTGGCGCATGCGCTTTCAGGTCGACTCGGTGACGGTGGGGCCCATCGAGTGGAGCGTGCGCGAGCGGGCCTTCTCGTGGGCGGGCCTTGGCATCGGCGGGAAGATCGGCACCCTCCCCATCGGGGCCGGGCGCCTCCGACACCGGCTGCGCGTGGTGGCGGCGGCGGGGCCGGCGATGACCCTCGCCTCGCTCCTCGTCTTCGGAGGCATGGCGGCCTCGACCGGCGCCGCGCTCACCTCGCCGCTGGGCGTCGCCACTGTGACGGGCGGGCTGGTCTTGTTGTCGGCGCTGACGCCCGGGCGCTTTCGCGCGGCGACGGCGGTCGCCGGCAACGACGTCGATCAGATCATCGGCGGGCGCGCCGTGCTCGCCCACTGGACCTACCTGGCCGTGGTGCAGGGGGTGCTCGCGGGCCGACGCCCCGGCGAGGTGACCGGGGGCATCGACTTCGCGGCGCTGCTCCCCCCGGCCGGTGCGCCGCCCGAGGCCATCACGATCATCTGCGCCGTGCACCACCTCGAGCACGCCGAGCCCGCGGCCGCCAAGCAGGTGCTCGAGGCGGCGGCGGCCCGGGCCACCGACGCGCCCGCCTGGGTCCACACCGACGTCTTCCACCAGCTCGGCGCCATCGCCGCGCTGATCGATGGGCAGCCCGGGCGCGCGGTGGAGTGCCTGAAGGTGGTGCGGCAGCAGCAGACGCTGCCCTGGTACGGCGACCTGCTCGAGGCGTGCATCGCGCGCGCCGAGGGCGACGCGGCCATGGCCGAGAGGCGGCTCGATCGCTGGCTCGACGAGGCGCGCGCGGCGACGCACGGGCGGCTGGCCTTCGGGGGCAACGAGTGGGTGCTCGATCGCCTGCGGCCGGGCTGGCGGCGTTAGACGCGGAACCTTCGAATCTCGCCGCGCAGCACCTCGCCCTGCTGCCGCAGCGTCTCGATGGCCTCTTCGAGCTGCTTCACCGAGCGGTTCTGCTGCTCGGCCACCGACTTGATGGTCTCGATGGCCTTGAGCACCTGCTCCGAGCCGCGGGTCTGCTCCTTCTGCGCGCGGTTCAGGTGCGTCACCATCTCGTTGATGTTCTCGATGGAGCGGCTGATCTGCTTGCTGCCGTGCGCCTGCTCGTGCACGGACCGCGTGACGTGCGTCGTCAGGCGCTTCATGTGCTCGGCGCTCTTCATGATCTGCTCGGAGCCGCGCGCCTGCTCGTTGGTGGCCTTGCTGATCTGCTCGACCGTCTCGCGAATGCGATCGACGGCGGCGGTGACGTCCTTCGAGCCTCTGGCCTGCTCGACGGTGGCGCGGGCGATGGCCTTGACCATCAGGGTGGAGCGGTTGGCCGACTCCTGGATCTTCTTGAGCGCGCTCTCGGTCTCGCGGCCGAGGAGCACGCCCTCTTCGACGTTCTTCACTCCCTGGTTCATGGCGCCGCCGGCGTTGCGCGACTCCTCCTGCACCGAGCGAATGAGGTCGCCGATCTCCTTCGTCGACGCGCCGGTGCGCTCGGCGAGATCTTTGATCTCTTCGGCCACCACCGCGAAGCCCTTGCCGTGCTCGCCGGCCTGGGCGGCGATGATGGCGGCGTTGAGCGCCAGCAGGTTGGTCTGCTCGGCGACGTCGTCGATGACGTCAACGATGTTGCCGATCTCGAGGATGCGGCGGCCCAGCTGCTCGATGACCTCGGAGGCCGCGCGGGAGCTGTCCTTGATCTTGTCGATGCCGACGATGGTCTTCTGAATCGACTCGGCGCCGAGCTCGGCGTCCTTCGACACCTGCTCCGAGAGGCGCGCGGTCTCGTAGGCGTTGGTCTCGACCTGGTTGATGGCGACGTCCATCTCGCGGATCGACGACGAGGTGACCTCGGCGCTCTTGAGCAGGTCCTCGACGTTCCGGGCGACCTCTTTGATCGAGTAGGTCGTCTGCTCGATGGCGCTGGTGGTCTCTTCGACCGACGCCGCCATCTTGTTCACGTTCTCGGCGACCTCGTCGTTGGTGGTCGCCATCTCGAGGATGCTGGAGCTCGAGTCCTCGGCGCTGCCGTAGAGCGTCTCGACGTTCTCGGCGATGCCCTTGAGGCTGGCGAGCATCTCGACCATCGCGCTCGAGGTCTCTTCCACCCGCGTCAGCACCGTCGCCGAGCCGCCCGACGTCGTCGAGGCCGAGCGCGAGATCTGATCGATGACCTGGGCGACGCTCTCGGCCACGCCGCGCACCCGGCCGATGGTGTCTCGCAGGCCCTGGCCGATCATGTTGAGGGCGTCGGCGAGCTCCTGCAGCTCACGGGTGGTGGCCCCCTCGACGCGCCCCGAGAGATCGGCCTCTGACAGCCGCGCGGCCTGGGCCCGCATCTGTCGAATCGGTGCGATCAGCAGCACGCGCGAGAGCACGCCGACCAGCGCGATGAAGACCGCCACGCTCACCAACAGCGCCATCAGCAGAATCTGTCGCAGGCTCGAGATGGCCTGCCGAATGCGAATGGTGTCGAGCACCACCAGCACGTGGCCACGGCCGACCCCGCCTCTGGGCGCCACCTCGTCGGCCACCAGCAGGTCGCCCGAGTCGAGGGTCAGGCGCGCCTTGCGGCCGCCCTTGTTGAAGGCCTCCAGCACGCTCCGGGTGAGCTCGGGGTCGGTGTTGGGCTTGACCGCGATGAGGTCGCGCGGGGCGCAGTCGGCGTTGGCCGGGCACACCAGCACCCAGGCGGAGCGGATCTCGTCTTCCGCGCCGACGATGGTGCGGATCTCGGCCGACGCTTCCTGGTCGAGCCCGTCGCGGGGGCCGATCGTCACCTTGCGCTCGATCTCCCGGGCCACGGCCTTGCCGCGGTCGAAGAGCGTGTCTTCCAGGGGCCCCTCGGCCTGGCGAGGCAGCAGGATGAAGAGCACCAGGACCAACACGACCAGCGCGATGGTGAAGGTGCCGAAGATTGCCCAGGTCAGCCCCACCCGTTGAGATCGCGCCGCCACGGGCGGACTGTATGGACCGACTGTGGTGGCTTCAAGAAATGAAGGGCCGCGCCAGCAGAACGAGCGCTGGAGTATGAGGCGGCGCCGATGACCCGGCTCTTCGTCGACCCTCGCTTCGAAGCCCACGTCGCGGGGCCGATGCACCCCGAGTCACCGGGCCGGCTCCGCGCCATCCTCGAGGTGCTCGACCGCGCGCCCATCACCGGCATCACCCGCCAGACGCCCAGGCCGGCGACGCGTGAGGAGTTGCGCTCGGTGCACGAGGCGGCCCACGTCGATCACGTGCTCTCGCTGGCGGGAACGCACGCCCAGCTCGACCCCGACACGGCGATGAGCCCGGGCAGCGCCGAGGCGGCGGTGCTGGCGGCCGGCGCCGCGGCGGAGGCCACGCTCGAGGTGCTGGCCGGGCGCGCCCCCAACGCCTTCGGGCTGGTGAGGCCTCCGGGGCACCACGCCGAGCGCGCGCGGGCCATGGGCTTCTGCCTCTTCAACAACGTCGCCGTCGCCGCCGAGACCGCGCGCGGGGCCGGCGCCGAGCGCGTGCTGGTGCTCGACTGGGACGTGCACCACGGCAACGGCACCCAGCACGCCTTCGAAGCGCGCCGCGACGTCTTGTTCTGCTCCTCGCACCAGTTCCCCTACTACCCGGGCACCGGGGCCACCGGCGAAGTCGGCGCTGGCGACGGCCGGGGCTTCACCGTGAACGTCGCGCTCCCGGGTGGCCAGGGCGACGCGGACTACGGCGCGGTGTTTCACGACGTCTTCTTGCCCATCGCGCACGCGTACCGGCCCGAGGTGGTGCTGGTCTCGGCCGGCTTCGACCCGCACCGCGCCGACCCCATCGGCGGCATGAACGTCACCGAGCGAGGGTTCGCGGCGATGGCGAGCGCGATGAAGCAGCTCGCCGACGAGGTGTGCGGCGGCAAGCTCGTGCTGCTGCTCGAGGGTGGGTACGACCTCGACGGGCTCGCGCAGTCGGTGCACGCCTGCGTCGAGGTGCTCAGCGGCGCGCGCCGCGACGAGTTCCCCGCGGGCGTCGGCGCGCAGGCCGCGCGGAGCATCGCCGAGGCGCGCGAGGCGCAGCGGCCGTTCTGGAAGACGCTGGCATGACGCGCGTGCTGTACGTGCACGGGCTCGAGTCGGGGCCGACGGGCCACAAGGTGCGGCTGCTCCAGGAGGCGGGCTTCGAGGTGCGCTCGGTGCAGATGCCGTGCTCGCGTCGGCACTCGCTGCGCGACGGGCTCTTCGTCGGGTGGGTGGCGGCGCTCGGGGTGGCGCTGGTGGCCGCCGCCCTCTCTCCCCTGCCCGCGCTGGCCCTGGTGGTGCCGGCGGTGGGCGCGGCGTCGTTCCCCCTCGTCAAGGCGCTCGTCACCCGGCGCGTCTTCGCGCGGAGCCTCGAGGTGCAACGACCGCAGCTCCAGGCGCACGCCATCGACGTGGTGGTGGGCTCGTCGTTCGGCGGCGCCATCGCGGTCGAGCTGATCAGCCGCGGGTTGTGGAGCGGGCCGGCGGTGTTGCTCTGCCCCGCCCACGCGCTGGTCGCGCGGCGGTCGCGACGCCCGCCCCACCCCGGCTTCGCTGGTGTTCCAAGCGCCGTGCTGGAGCGGATCGTGGTGGTGCACGGAACCCGCGACGAGACCGTGCCCCTCGAAGACTCGCAGCGCCTGGTGGCGCAGACGCCGGCCCGGTTGATCACGGTGGAGGACGACCACCGCCTCAGCGCCACCGCGACCGCTGCATCCCTGAAGGCGTGGGTCACCGCGGCCCTGCCCTGACCGCGCCTCCGAAGGTGTCGGAATTCCCCGGCCCTGACCGTGCGGGGTGGTGCTTTCGACACGCGTCAGGTAAGGGCAATTGATGATCGCAACCACCAATCCGACTCCTGTGTCTGCGCCGGTGCCCCTCGTGTCGGCGGCCCCGGTCGCCGCCGCGCCGAAGGTGATGAAGAACGAGCTCCAGCCCGACTGGGGCATGGGCCTCATCGTCGAAGACGACGCCAAGTACTGGACGCTGTACTTCGAGCGCGCCGGCCTCAAGAAGTTCGTCAAGGACAAGGCGAAGGTGCTGGTGCCGGTGACGCTGACGTCGGCCGAGATGACGGCGCTGAAGTCGAAGGCCAACGGCCGCTCGAAGAAGCCCCGCCCCGAGGGCAGCGCGAAGAAGAAGGCGCGCGCGAAGACGGCGCCCAAGGCCCGCTTCGCCACCATCGCCGACCAGCTGGTCGCGTTCGAGAAGCTCTTCGCCGGCGGCTTCGGGGGCGAGGCGTTCCTCACCGACGAGCGCGGCAAGCCGGGCGCCGAGGGCAAAGAGGCCCTGAAGGAGGGCGCCATCGCCTTCGCGAAGAAGACGCTCTCAAAAGAGGCCTTCGCCAACAGCACGCCCGCGGAGCTCTTCGAGAACGCGCGCCTGCTGCTGAAGGCCACCAACATCGTCTTCCCCATCGAGGGCTCGATCCCCTTCGCGGGCATGGACGAAGAGAACCGCACCAAGGCGCTGGCCGCGCTCAAGGAGCTGCTGCACGGCACGGGCGACTACGCCGACCGCGTCGAGGCCTTCGCCGCGGCCATCACCCTCAAGGACAGCAAGGGCACCCTCAAGGCCGTCACCTGGCCGTTCGCCACCGTCTTCGGCGCGCTCTTCGACCCGACCCAGTACGCGTGCGTGAAGCCCACCGCGCTGTCGCTCCAGGGCCTCACCGTCGGCTTGCCGGCCGAGAAGTCGCAGCCGGTGAAGGCCGAGGGCTACCGCCAGTTCTTCGCCGTGGTGAAGAAGACCCACGAGGCGCTCAAGGCCGCTGGCCAGCAGCCGCGCGACCTGATGGACGTGTACTCGTTCATCTACCGCACGCACGCCGAGAAGGTGGCCAAGCCCGCCGCGGTCTGAGCCTGCTCCTCACGGCGCGCGCTTCCACCTGAGCGCGCCGGTCTCCGCGTCGACGGCAAAGACGCGGTGACCATCGCCGAGGAGGATGACGCCGTCGACGACGACGACGCGCTGGAAGCTCAGCCGGCCGTCGTGGAGCGGTGTCACCCAGCGCTCGGGCTGGTCACCCAGCCGAACTCGCACCAGCTCGGTGGGCGCCTCGAAGGCGGTGCCGCTGCGACGCACCAGCAGCACGTCGTCGCCCACCGTCACCGCGCCGCCCTGTGGCTCGAGGAGCAGGCTGACCTCGAGGCCCGACACCCCGAGCGCCCGGTCGCCCACCCACAGCTCCGAGCGCTTGCTCTGCGGCGTCTCCCGTATCTGCAGAGCCCGCCCGTCTGGGAGGGTGCCGGAGGAGCCGCGCACCGAGGGTGACGGGCAGTTCATCGAGTCGGCCACGCCCAGCACCTGCGCGCCGAGCTCGAACGAGAGGTAGCGGCCGTCAGGCGCGGTGAACCGGAGCAGGTGCAGCGCGCGGTCGTAGCAGTGCCCCTCTTCACCGAGGCCGGCCAGCGCAGGGTGCCGTTCGCGGAGCGACTTCGCGGAGTGCGCGAGCGCGAGCGTGTCGAAGTCACGCGCCTCGAGGCCTCCCGGCGCGGTGAACCACAACAGGCCGCCCACCTCTCCGAGCCACTCGCCCTCGTCAGCCAGCGCCCGCCGCTTCACCTCGCCGGTCCGGAGGTCGACGCGCACCAGGCGGTCGCCCCCTGCCGACTCCTCTCCGCCATAGACGCGCTCGAACACCACCACGTCGTCGCCCCGCACCGCGAAGCCGGCCACCTGGTCGACCCAGAGGTAGAGCAGCCGCAGTCGAATGAAGCCGAGGACGCCCAGGGCCGTCACCACGACGACGACGGCGCTCCACAGCAGCCCGCGCCGGGTGGACGTCTCTTCTTTCGCCATGAAGCCCCCTCGAGGCCCGAAGGCCGCGCGGCTACGAGAATGGCACCTTGGTCAGCGCCTCGGACACCTGCCACAGCCTGGCGGCGACGGCTTCGTCGTAGGCAGCGCCGCTCGCGCGCACCACGCGCGGAAAACCCGACAGCTCGAGCAGGCCATCAGGGCCGATGTACTCGCCGCCCGCCACCTCTGGAGAAACGGCGGCGTACACCTGCGGCAGCGCGCCCATCTCGGACGACTGGGCCAGCAACACGCTCCCGATGGGGAGGACGACGCCTCCGAAGACAGAGGTGCGGGGCGCCGTCTTGAGCAGGCCGGTCGCCGAGTAGCCGGGGTGCGCGGCCACCGCGAGGGAGCGCTTCCCGTTCCGTCGCAGCCAGCGCTCGAGCTCAAAGCTGAAGAGCAGGTTGGCGAGCTTCGAGCGGGCGTAGGCCCGCCACGCACCGTAGCCGCGCTCGAGCGGCAGATCGTCGAGGTCGAGGCGGCCGACGCGGTGGGCCTGCGAGGCCACCGTCACCACCCGACCTTCGGGCGCGGCCTCGAGCAGCGGCAACAGCTGGGCCGTCAGCGCGAAGTGGCCGAGGTGGTTGGTGCCGAGCTGCTGCTCGAAGCCGTCGACCGTCTTCCCGTAGGGGAGCGCCATGACGCCGGCGTTGTTCATCAGCACGTCGACCCGCGGAAAGCGCTCGGCGACGTCACGCGCGAAGGCGGCGACGCGATTGAGCGAGGCGAGGTCGAGCCCCAGCACGTGGAGCTTTCCCCGCGGCGCCGCGGCCCGCACCTGCTCGGCGGCGGCTTCACCCCTGCGCGAGTCGCGGCACCCCATCACCACCGTCGCGCCCTTCTCGGCGAGGGCGCGGGCCGAAGCCAGGCCCACGCCGGAGTTCGCGCCGGTGATGACGACGACCTTCCCGGTCTGATCAGCTGCGTCGTCGAGGGTCCAGGGCATGGTGGGCGCGCGGGCTACTCGGCCCAGTGAACGATCCACCCGCGAGTGCCGACGGCCCACAGGTCGCTCTCGCTCACGCCGTCGAGGTCGTTGAGCGAGACACCGGCGTCGGTGGCGTAGAGCGTCTGCCAGACCCTGCCGTTCCACTTTCGCACCGAGCCGTCGGCCGTCGTCACGTACACGCGCGCCGGGTTGAAGGCGCGCACCGAGGTGACGGTCGCCGTCGTCGGGTTGGGCAGGCGCCGCCACGCCGCGCCCGCCTTCTCGAGCACCAGGCCCTGATCGCCCACCGCGAACACGCTGGCTCGAGAGACGACCCACACGGCGCGCAGGGCGCCCGGCGGGAGCCCCAGGCGGCCCACCGGCTCCTGCGTCCACGCGAGGGTCGCGGCGTCCCAGCTCCACGCGCGCGGCTCGCCGCCCTCGGAGCCCACGGCCATCACGAGCTCGCCACGGTGCGCGTCTTCGAGGCGAACGCCCGAAGGCAGGTTGGTGGCCGACTCGATCGGCTGGCCGGGCGGCGTCCACTGGAAGTGGCGGGAGTTTCGCAGCACGCCCGAGACGACGAGGCCGGCGTCGGTGTCGTCACCCCAGAGCCCCGCGAGCGGGTCGGAGAGCATGCGGGTGTTGAGGCAGCCCGACGCGCCCAGGGCGTGGGTGCTGAGCCGACCGAGCGCCGGGTTCCCGCCCGCCACGAAGGCCTGGCCCGACGGCGCCGCCCACGCCTTGCGAATGTCGTTGGGGCAGCTGGTGCTGGCCGCCTCGAAGTAGCCGCCGTCGGCGCGGCCCCAGACGTCGTCGCGGCCCGCGATGCGCAGCTGGCCCGGGCCGAAGGGCGCCACCGTCAGCCACTCCTTGTCCGAGGCGGTGTCGAGCCGGCGAATCCAGTTGGGGTTCATCACCGGGCAGACGTTCTCGTCCACCAGCCCGTCGCAGTCGTCGTCGACGCGGTTGCAGAGCTCGGGCGCACCCACGTGCACCCCGGGGTCGACATCGTCGCAGTCACCCGGCGTCGTGGTGCGCCCCGAGCCACAGAGCATCGCCTCGCTCCCCGGGCGGCCGAAGCCGTCACCGTCGTCGTCGGCGAGCGTGGTGGCGCCGCAGGGCTGCGGCCCGGCGTCGAGAGGCCCTGCGTCTTCGGGGTCGACGCCTCCATCGGCGGAGCCCGCGTCGCGCCCCCGCGGCGGGCCGCCGTCCACCACCCCGCCGTCACTCAACAGGCACGTGGTGGACGAACAATCGATGACCACGAGGGCGTCGTCGAGCCGGGCCTGGCGCTGGGTCGGGTCGGTGACGCGCAGCGCCCAGGCGCCCACCGCCAGCCCCGCCGGAACCCGCGCGCTCAGCGCCCCGCCCTCGAGCAGGCTGACGTCGAACAACCCCACCACGAGGCCGGCCTGCTCGAGCTGGGCCACGAACTGCGCGTCGCGGGTCGACCGCTGTGGCTGCTGAAAGTCGACCTTCACCTTCGGCGAGAAGTCGCCGCTGATGACGATGAGGGTGTCGGCCTGCTGGAAGGCCTCGCGCGGCTCGACGCCGCGGACGTTCAGGGCGGGCGGTGACGCGGAGCAGGCCACGACGGTGAAGATGGCCACGAGGACGAAGCGCGACATGAAGGCCGACAGGCTAGCCGCTTCGCGAGCAGAAGCGGTGACTTCACGGGCACAGCCGCCGGCGCCCGGGTTATACGGCCCGCCATGCCCTCTCTCGCGAACCGCACCCTCTTCATCTCTGGCGCCAGCCGGGGCATCGGCCTGGCCATCGCGCTCCGCGCGGCCCGTGACGGCGCCAACGTCGCCATCGCGGCCAAGACGGCCGAGCCGCACCCGAAGCTGGCCGGCACCATCTACTCGGCGGCGAAGGAGATCGAGGCGGCCGGCGGCAAGGCCCTGCCGATTCTCTGCGACATCCGCTCCGACGAGCAGGTGCAGGCCGCGGTGGCCCTGACGGTGAAGACCTTCGGCGGCCTCGACATCTGCGTGAACAACGCCTCGGCGATTCAGCTCACCGGAACGCTCGAGACCCCGATGAAGAAGTACGACCTGATGAACCAGGTCAACGCGCGCGGCACCTTCCTGGTGAGCCAGACCTGCCTGCCGCACCTGCTGGCCTCGAAGTTCACCCCCCACATCTTGAACCTGTCGCCGCCGCTGTCGATGAAGCCGAAGTGGTTCGGCTCGCACGTCGCGTACAGCATGGCCAAGTTCGGCATGTCGATGTGCGTGCTGGGCATGGCCGAGGAGTTCTCGGGCAAGGTCGCGGTCAACGCGCTGTGGCCGAAGACGACCATCGCCACGGCCGCGGTGAACATGCTGGGCGGCGAAGACATGATGCGCGCCAGCCGCAAGCCCGAGATCATGGCCGACGCCGCGTACGCGGTCTTCACCAAGGGCGTCGACTTCAGCGGCCACTTCCTCATCGACGAGGTCTTCCTGCGCGGCGAGGGCGTGACCGACTTCGCGCAGTACGCGGTGGACCCCAAGGTCGAGCCGCTCCCCGACTTCTTCGTCGACTGACGAACCGTCGGGGCGCCGCGCGGCTCCGACGCCCTGGAGAGACCATGTCCAAGCTGCTTTCACTGGGGGTCGAGCTCGCCGACGGGTGGACGGTCAAGGAGATCGCCGGCCTGGTCTTCATCGGCATTCTCACCACCGTCATCTGGTTCAAGTTCCGACAGATGCAGTTCCCGGCCGAGTGGGAGCACGGCCCCGGCCACGCGCGCGATCCCAACGAGCGCGACTCGAAGAAGCCTCAGGAGCCCGAGGCGCCGCCCCGAAATCAAGCGGGGCGCTGAGCGTTCAGGGGGCTGTCGGAGCAGACCAACGTGGTGTTGCGAGGAGGACCGCACGATGACCAACGGCGCTGAGTGGGACGCGAAGTTCAAGGGCTTCCTCAAGAGGGCCGGAGACGACTTCAAGCGCGCCGCCACCGACGTGAAGAAGGAGGCCGAGCGCCTGATGAAGGAGGTCCAGGACCCCGAGCGCCAGGCCAAGGTGCGCGAGGGCGTTCAAGAGGCGTCGGTCTGGGCGAGGAAGACCGCCGAGCAGCTGGCCACGCTCGTCGAGCAGGGCGTCAAGCAGGCCGAGGGCGCGCTGAGCGAGGTGTCGAAGCAGTTCAAGCCCACGCCGGGTGGGCCCGCGTCGCCGGTCGCGCCGCCCGCGCCCGCCCCGAAGAGCGAGGCGCCGCCCGACGTGAGGCCGGCTGCGACGCCCGAGCCGAAGAAGCCCGGCAAGAAGACCGTCGGCCGCGGGGCGGCGAAGAAGCCGGCGACGGGCGCGAAGAAGGCCCAGGCCAAGAAGCCGCTGGGGAAGAAGAAGCGCCCCGCGCCCGAGGCGCCGGCTGGCGAGGCGTCGGGCGACTGAGCGCGCGGATGCAGCCCGGCGAGCCCGCCTGCGAAGCGTCGGGCGACTGCGCGCGCCTGTAGCCCGGCGAGCGCGCCGACGAAGCGCCTAACGACTGCGCGCCTGCAGCCCGGCGAGCGCGTCAACGAGGCGACTGCGCGCCCCGGCGGTCAGCCCGGCGAGCGCGTCCACGAGGCGACTGCGCGCCCCGGCGGTCAGCCCGGCGAGAGCGCCCGCGAGGCGCGGAGGTGTCGAATCAACGCCAGGCGCCCCGACAGCCCCAGCTTCTTCGCCGCGGCGGTCAGGTGCGTGGCGACGGTCGAGGGCTTGAGGCCCAGCTCGTAGGCGATGAGCTTGTTCGAGTGGCCCAGGGCCGCGAAGCCCGAGACCTGGCGCTCACGCAACGTCAGGCCGGCTTCGGGCACCACCGGGTCGTTCTTGCGGGCCACGTAGTAGCGGCGGCCGTCGCGCTCGAAGTGATCGTAGAGCGTCCACCGGGCCTCGACGAGCGGCCGCCACTCGGCGATGGCGCCGTCGGGGCTGGCGCCGCGAGCGGCCTGCGCCCGGGCCTTGTCGAGGGCGACCGCCGCGCCGCGGAGCGCCAACCGGGCCGGTCCGTCCACCGCCGCGCCCTCGGCGTGGGCCAGCGCGCCGTCGGGCTCGAGCACGGCCTCGGCGCCGTCGAGGCCTCGGGCGAGCGTCTGCTCGAGCTGCCGACGGAGCCGAAAGCCCGAGGCGACGTGCGCGGCCAGGCGGCTCCAGCGCGTGGCGAAGGTCGCCGACACCGGCTTGCGCGCGCGCAGCGGGATGCCCAGCACGCAGCCGTGCATGGTGGGGTCCTGGGCGTTGATGCCGATGCTGTCGGCGATGCCCCAGGTCTGCTCGAAGGCCTCTACCACCGGGTTCTCGTCGAGGAAGGAGGCCCCCAGCAGCTGAGACAGGGAGCCGCAGGTGCGGGTGACGAAGGTGCGCTCGATGACGGCCCAGGGCAGCGCCTCGGCGCCCGCCTTGAGCAGCTCGAGCCGATCGGGCGGGACGCCGCGCGAGGCGAAGGGCCCGATGCGGAAGGCCTCGGGGCGCGAGGCGTCGTAGAGCCCAGCCCAGACGCCGAGGCCCGCGTCGAGGAGCGGCGCCACCGCGCTCACCACGCCTTGCAGCCACTCGGGCGTGGGCCGCTCGACGGCGTAGGCCGCCTCGATGACCGCCACCGTCGCCGAGCCCTTCACCCGCCCACCTTCGCAGCGAGCTCGGCGCGAGAGCCCACCTTGAGCTTGCGAAAGAGGCTGGCCACCTGGTTGGCGACGGTGCGCACCGAGGTGCCTCGGTGTCTGGCGATGGCCGCGTTGCTCTTGCCCGCGAGCACGAGGGCCATCACGTCTCGCTCCGCGGCGGTCAGCGCCGGGGCGGCCTCTGGGCCTGGCTCGCTCACCACGGCGAAGGTGGCGCCCGCCCATTGGAACGTCGTCCACTCGCGCATGGAGGGCCTACCTTAGCGCACCAGCCGACGGCCCTTCACGCAAGACGAGGCAACACGTTGCGGCTACGATTCGCGCCGTGAGTGAACCAGACGAGAAGGGCAGTTTCTCGACCAACATCGGCGACGACATCATCAACGAGGCGCTCAAGAGCGTCGAGAAGGCCAAGGGGGCGGTGCGCGGTGAGGCGGTGCCCGACGAGGTGACGCTCGAGACCGAGCCGAAGCCGGGCAGCGACGTCGCCATCGAGGTCGAGCCGGCGGCGCCGCCGGCCAACGACGAGGTGGCGCAGCTGAACGCGCAGCTCGAGGTGTCGATGGCCAAGGGCCGCGAGCTGATGGGCAAGGTGAAGGACGAGCACGAGAAGATGCTCCGCGCCGTCGCCGACCTCGAGAACTACAAGAAGCGCGCGCTGAAGGAGAAGGAGGAGATTCAGAAGTTCGGCTCCGAGAAGCTGCTGCGCGACTTCCTCCCGGTGGTGGACAACTTCGACCGGGCGCTCGAGCACGCGCGCACCAGCGGAGACCTCGAGAGCCTCAAGAAGGGCGTCGAGATGACGCGCAAGCTCTTCGAAGACACCCTCGCCAAGCACGGGGTGAAGTCGTTCTCGTCGAAGGGGCAGCCGTTCGACCCCACGCGCCACGAGGCCATGTCGGCGGCCGAGACCGACGAGCTGCCGCCCAACCACGTGCACTCCGAGTACCTGCGGGGCTTCACCCTCAACGACCGCCTGGTTCGTCCGGCGCTGGTGGTGGTGACGAAGGCGAAGGCGCCGGCCGAACCTCCGGCGCCGGCCGCCGACGCCCCCGCGGCCACGGAAAGTGACGCCAAGGCGTAGAAGGTTGATGATTCTGGAACGAAACTGTCGTGGTCTGAGGGGGTTATGAGCAAAGTCATCGGCATCGATCTGGGAACGACGAACTCCTGCGTGGCGGTCATGGAGAGCGGTGAGCCCGTCGTCATCCCCAACAGCGAGGGCAGCCGCACCACGCCGTCGATGGTGGCCTTCACCGACACCGGCGAGCGCCTGGTCGGGCAGATCGCCAAGCGGCAGGCGGTCACCAACCCCGAGAACACCGTCTACGCGGTGAAGCGGCTGATGGGCCGCCAGCTCGACTCGCCCGAGGCCAAGCGCGCCGCTGGCATGGTGCCCTACCGCGTGGTGGCGTCGGACAACGGCGACGCGTGGGTCGAGATTCGGGGCAAGAAGTACAGCCCGCCCGAGATCAGCTCGATGATCCTCGGGAAGATGAAGGCGACCGCCGAGGACTACCTGGGCGAGCCCGTCACCGAGGCGGTGGTGACGGTGCCGGCGTACTTCAACGACGGCCAGCGCCAGGCCACCAAAGACGCGGGCCGCATCGCGGGCCTCAACGTGCTGCGCATCATCAACGAGCCCACGGCCGCGGCGCTCGCCTACGGCCTCGACAAGGACAACAGCAAGGCCGAGACCATCGCCGTCTACGATCTCGGCGGCGGCACGTTCGATATCTCGATCCTCGAGCTGAACACCGGCGTGTTCGAGGTGAAGGCCACCAACGGCGACACCTACCTGGGCGGCGAAGACTTCGACAACAAGCTCATCGACTGGCTGGCCGACCGCTTCAAGGCGGCCAACAACCTCGACCTGCGCAAGGACCGCATGGCCCTGCAGCGCCTCAAGGAGGCCGCCGAGCGCGCCAAGCACGAGCTGTCGAGCGCGACCGAGACCGAGGTGAACCTGCCGTTCATCACCGCCGACGCCTCGGGCCCCAAGCACCTGCAAGAGACGGTCAGCCGCGAGGCCTTCGAAGAGCTGGTGAAGGACCTGGTCGATCGCTCCATCGAGCCCTGCAAGATCGCCCTCAAGGACGCGGGCATCACCACGGCGCAGGTGCAGCAGGTGCTGCTGGTGGGCGGCATGACGCGCATGCCGTCGGTGCAGGCGAAGGTGAAGCTCTTCTTCGGCAAGGAGCCCCACAAGGGCATCAACCCCGACGAGGTGGTGGCGGTCGGCGCGGCGATTCAGGGCGGCGTGCTCAAGGGCGAGGTCAAAGACGTCCTCCTGCTCGACGTCACCCCGCTCTCGCTCGGCGTCGAGACCGCCGGCGGCGTGTTCACCAAGATCATCGACAAGAACACCACCATTCCCTGCAAGAAGAGCCAGATCTTCTCGACCGCCACCGACAACCAGCCGCTGGTGAGCGTGCACGTGCTCCAGGGCGAGCGCGAGATGGCCGCCGACAACAAGACGCTGGCCCGCTTCGAGCTCGTCGGCATTCCTCCGGCGCCGCGTGGCGTGCCGCAGATCGAGGTGACCTTCGACATCGACGCCAACGGGCTCGTCAACGTGTCCTCGAAGGACCTCGGCACCGGCCGGGTGCAGACGGTGAAGATCGTCTCGAACTCGGGGCTCACCGAGGCGGAGATTCAGAAGATGATCGGCGACGCCCAGTCGAACGTGGACAGCGACAAGAAGAAGAAGGAGCTCGCCGACCTCAGGAACAACGCCGACGGGCTCATCTACACGACCGAGCGCTCCCTCGAGGAGTACGCGACCATGCTCAAGGAGAAGGACCGCGACGAGATCAAGGTCGACCTCGAGAACCTCAAGAAGCAGATGAACACCGCCGACCCCGAGAAGATCCGCCCGGCCATCAAGCAGCTCGAGGGCAGCGCGTACCGCATCGCCGACGCCATCTACGCCGCCGAGGCGGGCGCGGCCGAGCCCAAGAAGTAGCCGCGCTCCGATGAGGCACGCGCCGCTGAAGTTCGACTCGGTGGACGAAGAGGTGCGGTTCCTGCGCGGGCTGGTGGCCGTGCAGCGGCTGGCCGACGAGGTGCTCGAAGACTGCGTGGAGCGCCAGCTGGGCCTGGCGACCGCCGCCGACGTGTTCCTCACCCAGTGCGCCCGCATGATTCACGCCCAGGGCGCCTTCGTGCAGGTGATGGGCACGCAGGAGCCGGTGCTGACGCGGGTGTGGGGCACGGGGCTGACCGACGTGGTGGGCTGGGCCGCCGCGCGCGGGCCGCTGCCGCTCGACGCCGACCGCACCGTCTTCGTGGCCGCCCTCGATCTCGGCAAGCTGGTGCTGGGGAGCATCGGCTTCGTGCTGCCCGGCCACTTCTCGGACGGCGGCCTTCAGGTGATGGCGCTGGTCGAGACCATCGCCGAGATCTTCGACTCGGCCATCTTGTCGTTCATCGCGCTCTCGGAAGGGCACACACCCAACGAGCGGCTCGACGAGCTCGCGGCGGCGGGCGACTTCAGGCCCAACGCCCGCATCGGCAAGTACGAGCTGCTCAACCCCCTGGGCACCGGGGGCATGGCCCAGGTGATGGTGGCGCGCACGGTGAACCCGGGCGGCGTGTCGCGGCTGGTGGCGCTCAAGCGCATCCTCCCGCGGCTGGCCGACGACGAGGCCATCGTGAAGCAGTTCCTCGACGAGGCGAAGCTGGGCATGCGCCTGAACCACCCGAACCTCGTCACCGTGTACGACTTCGGCCAGGCCAGCGGCGCGTACTTCATCGCCATGGAGCTGATCGCCGGCGTCGACTTCGACCACGTCATCTACTGGCCGCACGGCCCGCTGCCCGACACGCTGCTGTCGGCGATCCTCTCGCAGGCGCTCGAGGGGCTGCACCACGCGCACGAGGCCAGGGGCGACGACGGGCTCAGCATGGGCCTGGTGCACCGCGACCTGTCGCCCCACAACCTCATGGTGGGCTTCGACGGCCGGGTGAAGGTGCTCGACTTCGGGGTGGCGAAGATGCGCAACGCGCGCACCGTGACGCTGCCGGGCATCGTGAAGGGCAAGCCCCTCTACATGTCGCCCGAGCAGGCCACCGCCGAGCGCATCGATCGCCGCAGCGACCTCTTCTCGGTGGGCCTGATGCTCCACGAGGCCCTGACGGGGAAGCGCGCCTTCGACCAGCACGACGACACCAGGACGATGGAGAGCATCGTCAACGACCCCCTCGTGCGGCCCCCCGGCATCGCCAACCACTGGTGGGCCGTGCTCGAGAAGGCGCTCCAGAAGCGGCCCGAGGACCGGTACCGCAACGCCCTCGAGATGGCCCAGGCCGTGCGCGAGACCGCGCGCCCCATGAAGGAGCACGAGCTGGGCGCCATGCTGGCCGACAAGTTTCCCCGGCGCCTGGCCGACGTCACCGCCTGGGAGCAGACCAAGAACCGGCTGGCCTCCCAGCGGCGCTGAGCCCCTCGCCGCCGCGCGACAGCGAGTGGGCCCTTGACAGGGTGTCGGCGTTTGTCGCACATCGCCCCACCATGAACTTCAAGATCTGGTTGGTGCTGGTGGCGGCGGTGGTGGCGGCGGCGTGCGGGGTGTCTTCGGTCGAGATCGACGGCCAGAGCGACGCCGACGACGCGGTGGCCGACGACGCGCAGGAGCTGTCGACGACGAAGGACACCTACCTCATCGCCCGCCACGACTACCGCCGCTGCGTCGCGCCGCTGTGCGGCGGCTACTGGGTCAAGGATCTCAACAGCACCATGCAGGAGCGCTACGTCAGCGCCTTCGACTTCACCGAGTCGAACCTGCCCGCGGCGCTGTACGGCGAGGTCACCGGCGCGCCGGACAACGAGCTGGTGCTCTTCGGCCGCCTCGGCCCGAAGGAGAACCGCTTCGACACCCGCACGCTGCTGGTGAAGGCCGCCTACCGGGGCATGCCGGGCAAGACGTTCACGGCCACCGACAAGTTCTACGGGGTGTTCCCCTCGCGCATCGCCTGCTTCACCACGCCCTGCGCGAACCTGCAGACGACGCGGCTCAACCGCACCACCGGGCACACCATGGCGACCGACCTCGACCTCTCGGCGGCGCTGGGCACGCTGGTGGACGAGCAGTGGCTCTCGTCGCGCGCCTTCTCGGGCAAGACGGTCATCGCCGGGCGCGTGGTGCGCAAGAACAACCACGTCACGGTGACGGCCAGCCAGGTGTTCGTGATGCTGCCCGACCGCGTCTTCGCCTGCCCGGTGGAGCGCCCGGCGAAGTGCCCGAGCGGGCAGATTCACGCCTACGAGCGCACGGGCGATCGCTGCACCGTGCCCACGGGCACCTGCACCCCGCCGGGCGTCTGCGCGTATTACGTGCCCAGCTGCGACCCGGGCTACCGCCTGGTGTCGTGGGTCAACATCTGCCCGCGCTACGCCTGCGAGCCCGAGTTCCTCGAGGAGTAACCCCGCAGCGGACCCGCCGTTCACGGCACCCCGGCGCTCCACGGCGTCGGGGTGTTCTCGTTTCAGCCAGGCTCAGAAGAGCTTCGCCAGCGCCTCGCCCAGCGTCTCGACGGCCAGCACCTCCATCTTGAGGTCGAAGTCGAGCCGCCGCGCCGACGACCTGGGCAGCACCACCCGCTTGAAGCCCATCTTCTGGGCCTCGGCCAGGCGAGGCTCGACCTGGCCCACCGCGCGCACCTCACCGGCGAGGCCGACCTCTCCGAGGATGAGCGTCTGGGCGTCGACGGGCCGGTTCTGGAGCGACGACACCAGCGCCGCGCACACCGCGAGGTCGCTGGCGGGCTCGGTCAGGCTCATGCCGCCGGCGACGTTGACGAAGAGGTCGCACCCCACCAGCTGCACGTCTTGCTTCTTCTCGAGCACCGCCGCCAGCAGCGCCACGCGCTGGGAGTCGACGCCCATCGCGGTGCGCCGCGCGGTGCCGTAGCCCGTCGGCGCCACCAGCGCCTGCACCTCGACGAGGATGGGCCGGGTGCCGTTGAGCGTCGAGGTCACCACGCTGCCCGAGGCGTTCTTCGGGCGCTCCGAGAGGAAGAGCGCGCTGGGGTCGGGCACCTCGACCAACCCCGCCCCCTTCATCTCGAACACGCCGATCTCGTTGGTGGAGCCGAAGCGGTTCTTGTGCGCGCGCAGCAGGCGGAACGGGTGCCCGCGCTCGCCCTCGAAGTAGAGCACCGTGTCGACCATGTGCTCGAGCACGCGGGGGCCCGCGATGGAGCCCTCTTTGGTGACGTGGCCCACCATGAAGGTCGGCACGCCCGTCTTCTTGGCCCAGGCCATCAGCCGGCCGGCGCACTCCCGCACCTGGCTGACGCTGCCCGGCGCGCTGCCCAGCTCCGGGAGGAACATGGTCTGAATGGAGTCGACCACCAGCGACCCGGGGGCCAGCTTCTCGGTCGCGGTGAGGATCTTCTCGAGGTCGGTCTCGGCGAACAGGTGCATCTGCTCGCCGCCGACGCCCAGGCGCTCGGCCCGCATCCGCGTCTGCTGGAGCGACTCTTCGCCAGACACGTAGAGGCCGGGCCTGTCTCGCGAGAGCCTGTCCATCGCGCTCAAGAGGAGCGTCGACTTGCCGATGCCCGGGTCACCGCCCAGCAGCACCAGGCTGCCCTGCACCACGCCGCCGCCCAGCACACGATCGAGCTCGGCGATGCCGGTCAGGCGCCGGGCCTCTTTCGCGGCGTCGACGTCTTTGAGCAGCACCGGCTTGCCCTGCCCCGACGACGAGCCCCAGGCCGGCCGGCTCTGCGAGGCCTTCGACAGCTCGACCTCTTCGACGAGGCTGCCCCAGGTGCCGCACTCGGTGCACCGCCCCAGCCACTTCGCCGCCACGTAGCCGCACGACTGACAGGTAAAGTGGGTCTTCACGCCCTTCGCCATCACGCCCTCCAGACCGACGAGCCCCGTTGCGCGGCCCGCGGGAGTCCTCATAGCTGATGGGGCTGACACGCGAGCGCCCTCGGGCCGCCCCTGGGTGCACGCCCAGATTGAGGAACGCTCCTGAGGTCAAGGGATCGACGAGGGTGGAGAAGGCATGATCTACGCGGCTGATGAGCCGACGCCGGATACCTCGCAAGCC
>JACSRE010000135.1 GCA_014879945.1 Myxococcus sp. | reverse complement strand
CCGCCCGATGCGCTGCCGCCGGCGCCGCCATCGACGGTTACGACCGCGCAGCGGCCTTCACGCGTGCACACGCCGCTGGCGCAGTCGGCGCCGACGCGACAGTCCACCGAAGGAGGCACCGTTCCACAGGCGAGGGAGAGCAGACAGGGGACAAGAAGACGAAGCACGAAGACCTCCGGGCGGGGCAATACGCGGCCACCCCGACGAAATCCACCCGGGCCGGGGCGACCGGAGCACCAGGAGGCGGCGTCGAGCAGGCGGTGGACGGTCATGTGCGATTGCAGCAAAGGGGCCGCGAAATGACGCTTTGTGACGGTCGTGTCAAGCCCCGGCTGTTGCAATGCACAACGCGCCTGCTATGGCCCGGTTCATGCTCGTGAAGAAATATGGAAACCGACGCCTCTACGACACCGAGTCGAGCCGCTACATCACGCTCGAGGAGCTGACCGGCAAGATCCAGGGCGGGGCCGAGGTGCGGGTGGTCGACGCCAAGACCAACCGCGACCTCACCCAGGAGACCCTGACGCAGATCATCATCGAGAGCCGGGGGGCCGACGCGCTCTTCCCCGCGCCGCTCCTCCACCAGCTGATTCGTCTCGGTGACGACGCGCTCGCCGAGTTCCTCGGCCGCTACGTCCAGGGCGCGCTCGAGCTCTACCTGCAGGCGCGCAAGTCGACCCAGGCGGTCATGCCCTTCAACCCGCTGCTGGCGCTCAACCCCTTCCTCGGGCAGGGCGGGGGCTTCGGCAATTGGCTGGGCGGGCAGCAGCAGCCGCAGCACCAGGCCCCGCCGCCGCCGCGTGACCCGGCCCCGTCTGACGTCGAGCTGCTCCGGCGCGAGCTCGACGAGCTCAAGGCGTCGCTGCAGAAGCGCAAGAAGTAGCGAGAAATGCTGCACTGCAACATTTCTCCTTGACGGGTCGAGATCGCTGCGTATCCTGTGCGGGCTCCGGACGAGGGCCGTCCGGCGAAACCCCACCGCAGTGAACCCCAACAGGAGCATGACCATGGCTGAGACCAAGACGGCGACTTCGCAGGTGCAGCAGCTTCCCGGCGCGGAGCAGTGGAAGAAGGCGATGGACGACCAGAGCGTTCGCCTGCACTCGATGTTCGACGAGATGAGCAAGGCCCACACCAAGTGGATCGAGTACGGCAACAGCCAGATCGACGAGATGAGCGAGCTGATGAAGACCCAGTTCAACTACGTCAACGAGCTGGCCACCGGCGCCCGCAAGCTCAGCATCGAGAGCAGCCGCAAGGCGATGGAGTTCTTCGTTCGCTGAAGTCTTCGCAGTTGCAGCACGGTCGCCGTGGTCGGAGCTCCAGGCCGACCGCGGCGACAATTCCCTTCGTGGAGGCCTCGATGCTCGATCAGCCGAAGTCGTTGATGCCCACCCCGCGCAGCACCGTCCTCGAGGACGGGCCCGCGAAGCTCTACCGGTTTCACGCGGCGACCGACGTCGCGCTCGTCGACGCGGCGCCCGTGCTGCTGGTGCCCTCGATGATCAACCGCTGGTACGTGCTCGACCTGCGCAAGGGCTGCAGCGTGGTCGAGGCCTTCGTCAACGCGGGGCTCGACGTGTGGTGCCTCGACTGGGGCACGCCCGAAGATCACGATCGCTACTTCACCTGGGCCGACGCGCTGGCGCGCCTCGATCGCATGCTGCGCCGGGTGATTCGCGAGACCGGAAGGCCGAAGGTCTCGGTGCTGGGCTACTGCATGGGGGCGACGCTCTCGTCGGTGCACGCCGCCCTGCACCCCGAGCGGTACGCGGGCTTCGTCAACCTGCTGGGCCCCATCGACTTCTCGAAGTCGGGGCTGCTGGGCCTGATGACCGACCCGCGCTGGTTCGACGCCGAGGCGGTCGCCGAGGCCGGCAATGTTGCGCCGCACCAGATGCAGGCCGGCTTCAAGCTCCTGCGGCCGACCCAGGACCTCGCCAAGCTCGTCACCGTGATCGACAAGGCCTTCGACCCGGCCTTCCGTGAGGCCTACGAGGCGCTCGAGGCGTGGGCCGGCGACAACATCGCCTTCCCGGCCGCCGCCTACACCACCTACATCGAAGAGCTCTACCAGCAGAACCTGCTGGTGCAGGGGCAGCACTACGTGGGCGGCAAGCGCGTCGATCTCAAGCACATCACCTGCCCGCTGCTGACGGTGGCCGCCGACAAAGACACCATCTGCCCGCCGAACGCCGCGGTGGCCATCAACGCCGTGGTGGGCTCGAAGGACACGAAGGTTCTCGCGGTGCCCGGTGGCCACGTGGGCGCCGTCGTGGGAAGCAAGGCCGCTGACAAGCTGTACCCAGCCCTCATCACCTGGATGAAAGAGAGAAACGCATGAACCTGAAGGATCTGAAGATCATCGTCACCGGCGGCGCCCAGGGCATGGGCGCGCACTTCGCCACCCGGCTTCACGAGGCCGGCGCGAAGGTCGCGGTGGGTGACGTCAACGAAGAGGGCCTCAAGGCGCTCCCTGCCGGCATTCACACCCGCCGCCTCGACGTCTCGAAAGAAGACGACATCATCGCCTTCGTCGCCTGGGCGCACGACGCCATGGGCGGCCTCAACGGCCTCATCAACAACGCCGGCATCTTGAAGGACGGCCTGCTGGTGAAGAAGGACAAGGCGACCGGCCAGGTGGTGAAGATGTCGCTCGACCAGTTCAACGCCGTCATCAACGTCAACCTCGTCGGCGCCACCCTGATGGTGCGCGAGGTCGTCGCCAAGATGGTCGAGAAGGAGCAGGGCCCCGGCGTCATCGTCAACATGTCGTCGATCGCCCGCCACGGGAACCGCGGCCAGTCGAACTACGTCTCGGCGAAGGCGGCGCTGGCGGCCAACACCGTCACGTGGATGAAGGAGTTCGCGCCCTTCCGCATTCGGGTCGGCGCCATCGCGCCGGGCATGGTCGAGACGCCGATGACCAAGGGCATGAACCAGAAGGCCCTCGACGCCTTCACCGCCAACATCCCCGTCGGCCGCATCGGCGTGCCTGAGGACCTCTGGGTCGCGGTGAAGTTCGTGCTCGAGTGCGACTACTTCAACGGCCGCACCATCGACGTCGACGGCGGCATGGGCTTCTAAGGGCCGCCGCGACGACGTGCCTCGAGGCGCTCGGCTCCGAATGGGGGCCCGGCGCTCTTCTTTTCGTCAGGTGCCGGTGGGCCTCTGCGACGATGGCGGCGTGATCGTGCTCGACGGCAGCGAAGGCGAGGGTGGAGGCCAGGTGCTGCGGTCGGCGCTCTCACTCTCGTTGATCACCGGCCAGCCGTTCCGGCTCGAGCAGGTGCGCGCGAAGCGGCGCCCGCCGGGCCTCAAGGCGCAGCACCTCACCTGCGTGCAGGGGGCCGCGAAGCTGGGTGACGCCGCGGTCGAGGGTGACGCCCTCGGCAGCCACACGGTCTCGTTCTCGCCCGGGCCCACGAAGCCGGGGGCCTATTCCTTTCACGTCGGCACGGCCGGCTCGACCAGCCTGCTGCTGCAGTGCCTGGCCTACCCGTTGGCGCTCGCCGGCGGCGGCGCCCTCACGCTCACCGGTGGCTCTCACGTCATCGCCAGCCCCTCGTACGACTACGTCTCGCGGGTCTGGGCGCCGCTGCTGAGGCGCTTCGGTCTCGACGTGCGCCTCAAGCTCGAGCTCGCCGGGTTCTTCCCCGAAGGCGGTGGCCGCCTCTGGGCCGAGGTCGCCGCGGTGGGCGCGGGGGCTGGGCGAGCGCTCGACCCCCGTCCTCCCGTCGATCGGTTGGTGGTTCGCTCGGTGGCGGGCGGGCTGCCGCTCGAGCTCGCCCATCGCCAGGGTGACATCGCGCGCCGGGCGCTCGGCGAGCTCGGCGTTCCGGTCGAGCTCGACGTGGAGTCGCTGCCGGTGGCGCGCTCACGCGGCACCGCCGTGCTGATCACCGCCGAGGCTCGAGGCCAGACGGTGGCGGGGTTCTCGTCGCTGGGTGAGCGCCGCCTGCCCGCCGAAGAGGTCGGTCGCGCCGCCGCGCGAGAGGCCCGCGCGTGGCTGCGCGGTGAGGGGGCGCTCGACGAGCACGCCGGCGACCAGGTGCTGCTGCCGATGGGCCTGGCGGCGGCGGGGCTCCTGGGGCCCGCGCGCGCCAGCCGCTTCCGGGCGCACGTCATCTCCGATCACCTCACCACGCACGCGCGGGTGCTCGAGGCGTTCCTCCCGATTCGGGTGGAGATCGCAGGCGACGAGGTGGGGGTCACGCCCCGCGCAGGGTCATGAGCCCGTCGACGGGCGCTCGCCGGTCAGCTTGCGGCGCACACGCGCGGGCGCGGCGGGCCTGGCGTCGACGTCGGGGTCTCCGAACTTGTCTTCCTTCGACGCGGCGATCTCGCCGTTGACGTTCTGGTACAGCTTGTAGGCAAACGGCGCGGCGATCGCGAAGCACGCCAGCGCGCCCAGCAGCTGCTTCCAGGGGAACTCGAACTCGGGCTCCTCTTCGGCCTCGACCCAGCCCTTCATCTTGCTGGGCCGCTTGTTGACGTCCTTCACCTCGGTCGAGTCCTGCTCGAAGGTCTGGAGCCCCCGCCGGGGCTTGTCGGCGAAGGCGACGGGAGCCAGACCGATGAGGGCCACGAGGGCGGGGGCGAACCAGCGGGTCATGCGCGAAAGGCTACACCAAGCGCCCGGTTTCGCGTACCGGGGCCCCTCGTCGAACGCTTGTGCTCGATCTCCAGGCGGGCGCTGCCTACCTTGCGAGCGCCATGGACGGCCCCCCGCGCCCCCAGCTGCCTGACGAGGTGAACACCGACCGGGTCCGCCCGGTCGCGCGGGTCGTTCAGCAGCGCGTCATCACCCTGGTGGTGCGAGACCCGCAAGGGGAGGCTCGGCGGGTGGAGCTCCGCGAGGCGCCGGTGCGCATCGGCACCCACCCCCAGAGCGACGTGGTGCTGGCGGACAAGACCGCGAGCCGAGCGCACGCCGAAGTCCGCGCCACCGCGCAGGGCGTCGTCGTGCGTGACCTGGGGAGCA
>JACSRE010000321.1 GCA_014879945.1 Myxococcus sp. | reverse complement strand
CGCGTGGACGGCCGACAACCCCACCAGCGACGAGGCCTGGGCCGACGCCGCCTTCGTCTACCTGCACACACGGTGACCGAGTCGGGGATCGTGGTGATTCCCAAGGGCGCGCGGGTCGGCTGAGACGGAGCACCGCACCTCCCTGGAGGCTCAGGGGAGGTTCTTCGTCGAAATGAGCAAATGCCGCGCGGGCAAGCTCGGTCCCGCCCCCGAGAGCGTTCGAACCACGATTGTACCGTCGTCGAGCGTGACGCCCTTCTCGGCGCTCAACAGGTCCGCACACTCTCGCGAGCTGTTGTCGGCGCAGGCGACCGGCCGGCCGAGCAGTGACTCGGGTCCGAAGCGGTCGCCAGAGAACCGACGAGTGAGGACGCTCAGACTCGTGGCGTTGCTGGTCGTCGTCCCTCTGCGAACTCCAACCACGCTGAACTGACCATTCCCGTGGGGCACAAGCCCAAGCATGAAGAACCGGTCGCCAACCTCGGGGAAGTTCAAGTTCACGCGTTCGAACTCCGACCCATTGTAGCGCTGCACGAACTGCTCCTGGACACGCGGCATGTTCTCGTTCCACCACCACGTTTCACCGTTCAGGCTCACGAGGATGTCGGCGGGGCTGACGGGCTCGACCACAGGTTGGTACGCGCCGTCCCGGAAGTGGCCGAGTGCGCGGCCTGTGCCGCCGAAGACATAGAAGTCCTCCGAGCTGAGCACCCTGATCTCACCGCCCGCGTAGCCGCTCGGCAGCGGGAGTTCCACCCGGCCTTCGGCTGTGTAGCGGTAGAGCCGGTACACGATTGGCGCGGAGCCCCCTTGCTGCTGTGTCACGACCACGAGCATCACCACGCCACCGCGGCCGTAGAGCCTGGCGTCCCGGTACGTGTCGGGGGCCTCGGTTGGAAAGTCGCCCGAGCGTTCGACAAACGCGCCGTCAGGCCGGAGGACGCCGAAGAGGAACCGATCTGCGGCTGGCAGTCCGCGCGCACCGCAGGCTGGGTTGCGGATCGCACCGAGCCACAACTCGCCCTTGCGACCAGTGAGGAACTGGCTCGGCGTCCCGCAGGTCCCCTCCTTGAACAACTCGGGGAGGGCAACTGGCCGGACAGTCGCTCCGTCGGAGTGCTCGAGGTGCGGGTCGAGGAGTTCGCCCGTCTTCGGCCCCTCCCAGTAGGTCCACAAGTCGTCGGCAGCGGTTCCCCAAACCCGGCCAAAGGTCGTGAACGGCACCGGCTGAAGCTCGGGGCTCGAGCTGCACGACGCGGCGCTCAGACCAAACAGTCCGATGAGGAGGAAGCGGCGCCTGGCCATCTGAGACCTCGTGGCAATCGGAAGGTGAGCGAGCAGACCTCGCCTCCCTGGACGCGGCTGGGTGCAGCGCCGGCCTTGACAGCCGACAACCCCGAGCCCGGTGCTTCGGCGGCGGCGAGCCCAGAAGATCTGCCCGAGCAGGCTGACGAAGAGCCACGCGCCGTCCGGAGTGCCGGTGCAGGAGCACCCCGGGCCCATCGGCGAGTTCCCGGTACCGGCATCCTGCGTCGGCGCCCCGGCGTCCTGCGTGGGCGTGCCGGCGTCCTGCGTGGGCGTGCCGGCGTCTTGCGTCGGCGTGCCGGCGTCTTGCGTGGGCGTGCCGGCGTCCTGCGTCGGCGTGCCGGCGTCCTGCGTCGGCGTGCCGGCGTCCTGCGTCGGCGTGCCGGCGTCTTGCGTCGGCGTGCCGGCGTCTTGCGTCGGCGTGCCGGCGTCTTGCGTCGGCGTGCCGGCGTCCTGGGTGGGCGTGCCGGCGTCCTGCGCCGGCATCCCTGCATCTTGCTCAGGCACCCCGGCGTCCTGAGCGGGCATCCCTGCATCCTGCGCCGGCGTCCCAGCGTCTTGTGGAGGCGTCCCCGCATCCTGCGCAGGCGTCCCGGCGTCCTGCGCAGGCGCACCACCGTCTACGCCGGCGTCAGCGGTGCCAGCGTCCGGCACTGGGAGCGCAAAGAACCACGAATCGCTGGCGACCGCGTTCGAGTCCAGCGCCTGGGAGCCCCCCCCGATGAGGAGCGCGCCGCCCGGGACGGCACCGATGGCTGCGCTGTGGCGCGATACGTACGACGACTGTGGCGATTGAGCCGAGAAGTACACCTGGGAGAAGTCAGTGCCCCACCACAGCCGCCCATTCGGGGACCCGCTGCTGTGAGTGCGTCCCGGGACGAAGAGAAGACCGGTCGGCACCTCCACGGCGACGACGCTGTCGTACAGCCCAAAGACGGGCGTCGCGGGAGTCTTGAGCTGCCACGTCGTGCCGGTCCACTCCCACACGTCGTTCAGCGCCGTCAGGGGGTCGTTGGGGTCGACGATGCCCGCGAACACGACGGGCGTGCCGAGGAGGCTCCCCATTCCATGAAGCTGCCGCGCGGACGGCGAGGTTGCCGGAGCAAGCTGCGTCCAGGTGGTTCCATTCCACAGCCAGGTGTCGCCCAGCACCGTGGCCCCATTGGCGCCGCCGAAGAGCACGACGTTCGAGCCGCTCACCGCGAGGCCGTGCCCGGCACGACCGGGCGGCGAGGCCGCGGGGGCCTTCAGCTCCCAGTCCGTGCCGTTCCACTCCCAGGTATCGCTAAGCGAGGTGGTGCCGCTGCGACCGCCGAACAGCAGCACGCGACCGCCGACCGAAGCCATGGCGTGGTGCTCTCGGGGAGACGGCCGTGTCGTCGGCGACAGCCGCTGCCAGGCGCCGGCGCTCCACCGCCAGGTCTCATCGTTGAGGGTCCCGAGCTCGTTCTTTCCACCGAACAACACGAGCTCGTTTCCGTGCGTCGCGATCGCGTGTCCACTTCGGCCCTCGGGGCGCGGCGCAGGCGTCGGGTCAACGTCTTGCCAGGTCGAGCCGTCCCATTCCCAGGTGTCGGAGAGCCCGATGCTGATGCTGCTCCGAGTGAGCATGCCAGCGTGGAGGAAGGCCCTGCCCGCGCGCGTGATGGCGACGCTCTCCCGGCGTGCTCGCGGCGCGGGCGTCACCGTGCGCTGGAGCCAGGTGGCGCCGTCCCATTCCCAGGTGTCGCCGACCTCCGTGTTGCTAGTGTTGAAGCCACCGAACACCACCACCTTCGTGCCGACGACCGCGACGGCGGGGTACACGCGAGAGGAAGGCCGGGTGGCCGGGCGGCGGCCGACCCAGGCCTGGCCGTCGAACTCCCAGAGCTGGTCGTTCCAACCGCCGACCATGATGAGCTTCGACCCGAAGGCTTCCTGCGCCATCGAGAAGCCACCGCCATTGGCAGCAGGCGCGCCTGAGGCAGGCGTCATCGTCGGCGAGAGCTGCACCCAGTCGGTTCCGGTCCACTCCCAGGTGTCGTTGAAGGAGTTGCCCGTCGCCTGGCCACCGAAGAGGAAGAGGCGGTCGACGTTGTTGATGCGGAGGACGCCCATGACGTGGTGCCCGCGCGCAGCGGGGCGGGTCGCGGACGTCACACTCGTCCAGGTGGAGCCGTCGAAGCGCCAGAGGTCGTTGAGGTACGAGTTCGACCCGGTGCGGCCACCGAACATCAGCAGCGAGGACCCGAAGCGAACCATCGCCGACCCGTAGCGCCACGGGGGACTCGCAGGGGTCGGGAGACTCCGCCACCCCCCGCCCTCGAAGATCCACGTCTCGGCAAGCGCCTGTGGGTAGCCGCCCCCGACGGTGCCACCGAAGGCGATGACCCGCCCCCCGAGCTCCGCCATGACGAAGCTGCTACGAGTGGGGGGGAGTACTCGGGTCGCGTCGGAGAGAATGAAGGGGGGGTTCTCGAGCGCCTGAGCGCGGACCGACGCCCCTCTGCCGCTTGCGCCCGGCTCCTCACAGCCGACGCCGCCCAGGCCCATCACCAGCATGACGACGCGACACACCCACGACCCAGACCACCATCGGTTCATCTCGGAGCTCCTTCAGTTGAGCGGCAGTCCTACGGCCTCAACGGAAGGCGAAACAACGCGAAACTCAGCGATGGGAGCGTTCATGGTTGATTCGCATCATGTGGTTGCCACCTCGAGGGCACACGGCTGGTGCGCCCCTGCTCCACGGCCCGACCCGAGGCCCCGCCATGTTCTCGGAACCCGGGGTGAAGACGGCGGTCAACCACGGCATGAAGCCTGCTGTGTCTGCCCCGATGCGTCCCCTGGTGATCGCCGCGCTGCTCCTGAGCGCCTGTGAAGGTGTGCTCGTCGGCGGCACCCGGCCGGTGCCGCCTCCCGTCTCGTCGCTGCCTCCGACCGAGGTGCAACCCCAGGCCGGCGGGACCGCCGGCACGGGCGGGGGCATGGCGGGCCCCGTCGAGCCGGTGTTCCCCCCGTTCGCGCCGGGCGTGCTGCGGCCGCGGGTGTTGCTCGGATCCTGGTACCGCAACACGGTGCGCGACGTGCTCGGCGTCACGGCCGGCAACGCGGTGGTGGTGGCGCCGGACCTCACCGAAGGCGGGCTCGTCACCATCGGCGCGAGCAGCAAGAGCATCACCGCCACCGACGTCACCCGGCTCGAAGAGAACGCCTTCCTCGCCGCGCAGGCCGCCCTCGCCGACGCCGCTGGACGCGCGCGCGTCATCCCCTGCACGCCGGGCAACGCCTCCGACGCCACCTGCATGGAGCGCGTCGTCACCACGCTCGGCCGCCGCCTCTTCCGCCGTCCGCTTGCGCCCGACGAGGTCACCCGCTGGCGCACCATCGGGCTCTCCGCCGCGCAGGCGTACTCGGACTTCACCCGCGGCGTAGAGTTCGTCATCGCCGGGTTGCTCCAGTCGCCCGCCTTCCTCTACCTCGACGAGCGCGGCGTGGCCGACGCAGCGACGGGCTGGCGCAGGCTCGAGCCGTACGAGCTCGCGAGCCGGCTCTCCTTCTTCCTCGTGCAGTCCACGCCTGACGACCTGCTCCTCGACGCCGCCGCCGACGGCACGCTCGCCACCACCGCGGGGCTGCGCACGCACGCTGCTCCCCAGGTCACGCACGACGACGCCCTGCGCGGTGGCGCGGACTTCGGCGTGCGCTCGGCTCGCGG
>JACSRE010000141.1 GCA_014879945.1 Myxococcus sp. | reverse complement strand
CGCGGCCGACGCGCGGCTGGCGAACGAGCACGTCACCGTCGCGCAGCCCGTCACCGTGCGCCGGTCGTCGTCGACGCGGCCAAAGAGGCGGCGGACTTCTCGGCGCAGGCGTGGAGCCGTCCCTCGGGCCTCGGGCGTCACGCCCACCGCTGGAGCCGACCAATCCGCGGCTGGAGGCTCGGGCCTCACCGCCGTCGTGGCGTCGTCGCGACCGCGCGCAGCAGCACGTCACGCGCCGCCGGCTTGTCGATGAGCTCGTCCACTTCGCCGCGCTGCACCGCGCCGACCGCCTCTTTCGGCATCGAGCCCGAGTGCAACACCCGCTTGAGCTTCGGCCACCGCTGGGCCACCTCGGCGAGCAGCGACAGCCCGTCGCGCTCGGGCATCTGGAAGTCCGAGAGCACGGCGTCGAACTCGCGTGCCTCGAGCAGCCGCAGGGCCTCGCTGGCGCCCAGCGCGTGCGTCACCTCGGCCGAGCGCACCAGCAACCTCGCCAGGCCGCGCGCCACCAACGGCTCATCGTCCACCACCAGCACGCGGGGGCGGGCGAGGAACGGCCGCGGGCTTGGCAGCCCCATCGTCCAGGTGACGGCGAACGTCGTCTGCGGCTCCGAGGGCAGCCAGGCGCGGCTGAGCAGCTGGCCGGTGGCCTCACGCCCGTTGCTGGCCGACACCAGCTCCTCGAAGAAGCCCACGCACTGCCAGGTCGCCGCCTCTTCGGCCCGGGGCGCCATGCCGAAGTCGACGCGCAGCACCGCCTCTTCGTCGTCCACCGAGTCGAGGGTGACGGCGGGAAAGTCGAAGAGGCTGGCGAGGAACGTCTGAAAGCGCATCACCGACTCGCGCGGGTCGTCTTCGGTCTTGAGCGCGGGCAGGTACGCCAGAATCGCCTGCACCTGCTGCCGCCCCCAGAGCCGCACCGAGTCGTGCTCGCCGCGCACCACGTGCTCGAGGATGAGCAGGCCCAGGCGTTGGAAGTCGGCCATCGGGTACCAGGCGTCGACGTCGACGCGGGCCGCGACGAGCTCGGCGTCGGCAGCAGACAACACCTCTCGCCACGCGGGCAGCTGCCGGCGGAGCATTCGTACGTAGTCCACGAACAGCACTCCGCGGACGTGGCGGTCGGAAGACAAGGCGAGTGGTGAGTATCACGAGTGCCCCCGGCGATTCGTCGGGGCCGCTCGCCCACAGGCGCGCACCTGGGCCCACGGGCGACCTCGCTCGAGCCAGCTTCTTCGCCACCCGAGAACCGGCGCGCGTACAAGGTGGTACCGGGCCTCCCGGCTCGCCCTCGTGTCCCTCCGTGACGCCACCGCGCTGGTCGTGCTCGTCGCCGTCGCGGTCGGCGCGTTGTCGGTCATCGTCTTCTCGCTCAAGCTGGGCATCTCGCCGCTGCCGACGTCGGCGCAGGCGCGCGTGGCCCTCCTCTCGCTGGTGCCTGGGGACACCGCTGGCGAGGTGCACGAGCTGGGGGCCGGCTGGGGGGGCCTGGCGCTCTCGCTGGCGCGCCACTGCCCACGCGCGAAGGTGGTGGCGTGGGAGCGGTCCTGGCTCCCCTGGGCGGTGACGTGGAGCCGCGCACGCCTCGCGCGAGCGCCCAACCTCGAGGTGCGCCGGGCCGACTTCCTCGCCGCGGACCTGGGCCAGGCGTCGGTGCTGGTCTGCTACCTCTTCACCGGCGGCATGCGGGCCCTCGACGAGAAGCTACGCCGCGAGCGCCCCGGCGCGGCGGTGAGCGTCGTCACCAACACCTTCCTCCTGCACGGGTGGCCCCCAGAGCGCGTGCTCACCGTCGATGACCTCTACCGCACGAAGGTGGCACGGTACGCGCGGGTGCCCGGCGCCCCCACGCCCCGCGACGACGCCAGCGGGCTTTGACTCGCCGCGGAAGTCGGCCATCGTCGCCGGGTGAGGCTCCTGGTCCCCGTGCTGGCGCTGCTGGTGACTGCCTGTTCGCCCAACACCTCGTGCCCGCTGGGCTCGGGGCGGTCGGTGCCAGCGAGCGTCTTCGCCCTCGAGGGCGTCGTCACCCGGGTGCCCATGTCGTTCCCGGCGCCGACGAAGTGCGAGCTGCCCGAGGGCACCCTCGCGGCGAGCGGCACCTTCACCGACGCCCAGGGCCGGGAGCAGCCGCTGCTCATCGACAGCCTCTCGCACGACACCCGCTCAGGGTCGGTCAACCTGGCGGTGGTGCTGCCCGCGACGGCGCCGGGCTCGGGGGCCATCAAGCTCTTCGTCGATCCGCAGCTGGGCATCGCCTTCGTGCCGGTCGAGGTGGCGCGAGATGGCACCCAGCTTCGGTGGACCGACGAGCGCGTGGGCTGCCTCGAGCCGCAGCGCACCGCCACCGGCCTGGTGGTGTGCGTGGACGGAGGGGTCGATGTCCGGCGCGCTGGCCAACCGGTCGCTTGGTACGAAGACGGCTTCGGGGCGCAGGTGGTGGGCGAGGTGGTGTGGCTCCAGCGGCGCGGCGACGGCGGCACCGTCTTCGAGCGGTACCTCGCCGAGGCCGACGGCGGGCTGGTGGCGTCGCACCGCGGCGTGGCGCCGGGGGCACGGAGCGCCACGCTGCGTTTCGCCGAGGCAGACCGCGTCATGACGCTCGGCCTCACCGCGCTGACCTCGCCCGACGGCGGCCTCGAGTTCCTCGACACCCCGGCGGGCAACACCGCCGAGACGGTGCTGGCCGAGGCCGACACCGCGTGGCGCTGGGTGACTGACCGCTGGTGCGCCACCGACGGCGGCTGTCTGGCCGGCGGCAGTCGCGGCAAGCTGGCCGGCATGGAGCGCGAGGTGTGGTGGGAGTTCGCCGCGCCCCAGTTGCTGGTGCACCGCCGCCCGGTGGCCGACGCAGGCGCCTTCGCCTCGGTGCCGCTCCCCGCTGGCGCCACCTTCACCACCCGCCGCGCCGACCTCTTCGCGGTCCGCCGCCCGCTGTGGAACGACCCTCGCGAAGGCCAGTTCCTCTTCCAGTGGCGCACCGACGGCGGCGGGCTGCTTCTGACCCACTTTCCCGACCTGCCAGAGCGGTGGCAGGGCCCCGGCGTCATCGCCTTCGGGCTCGACGGGGGCGTGGTGCGCTTCTACGAGCTGTGAGCCTGGCGCTGATCGGCGCCCCAAGATGATTGACAGCCCAGGCCCCGGTGCCTAAGCGCGCCCTCGCATGGCCTCCCTTCGCGACATTCGGAAGCGTATTCGCTCGGTCAAGAACACCCGACAGATCACCAAGGCCATGAAGATGGTCTCGGCGGCCAAGCTGCGAAAGGCGCAAGAGAACGTCATCGCCTCGCGCCCCTACGCGCAGACGCTGGACGCGGTGATGAGCCAACTGCTCTCGAAGGTCGAGCCCGGCGCCGTCACCCACCCGCTGCTGACGAGCCGTGAGGTCAAGCGCATCGAGTTCGTGGTGGTGTCGTCTGACCGAGGCCTGGCCGGCGGCTTCAACTCGAACATCACCCGCCGCGCGCTCAAGTTCCTCGCGGAGCACGCCGACAAGCAGGTGACCATCACCACCGTGGGCCGCAAGGGCGCCGAGTTCCTGCGCGGGCGCGGCTTCAACGTCCGCAAGGACTGGACGGGCCTGCTCTCGAAGCTCTCGTACGCGAGCGCCGAGGCGGTGGCCGTCGAGGTCACCAACCGGTTCCTCTCGGGTGAGGTCGACGCCGTCTATTTCCTCTTCAACGAGTTCGTCAGCGCCATCGCGCAGGTGCCGAACCTGTCGCAGGTGCTGCCCTACGAGCCGAAGGCCGCCGCCAGCGCCACCCCGGGCGGTGAGTACGCCTACGAGCCGACGCCCCAGGCGGTGCTCGAGAAGCTGGTGCCCCAGGCGGTCAACGTGAAGATCTACGGCGGCCTGCTCGAGTCGTACGCGGCCGAGCACGCGGCGCGCATGGCGGCGATGGAGAACGCCACCAAGAACGCCGGCGACATGATCGGCACCCTCACGCTCTTCTACAACCGCTCCCGTCAGGCCCTCATCACCAAGGAGCTGATGGAGATCGTCTCGGGCGCCGAGGCGCTCAAGGGCTAGCAGTCAGAGCGGCGCGGCTCGAACATCGGGCAGGCGCGCACGGGCTGCGGCGGGTACTTCGACTCCAGCTTCACGCAGCGCAGGAACCACGAGCTGGCGGTCTTCACGTCGCGCTGGTGCGCGCAGCGGTGGCACAAGCTCGTCGGGAACGGCGGCGCTGGCTCAACCGGCTCGGGCACGGCTGGCTGCATGTCGCGCGCGCCCGGACCGCGCACGAAAAAAAAGGAGCGGGCGAACAGCCCTCCCGGCTGCCCGCCCGCTCTTCCCCGCTGGCTCGAAGACCTCACGAGCCCCTTGAGGCTCGCGGCAGTCGTCGACCCGTCCCTGGCTCCCCCGACGAGGCGTCATCCGCGCCGTCGGTCCCCTTCTCGACACCGGCCGCGTCCCTCCCAGGAACGGCCGGCGCTGGCTCAGGCCGCGCTCGAGATGTGCGCGATGGCGTCTTCGACGTCGTTCGCGCGCGCTCCCCGCTTGTCCTGATACATCTGGTCATCGGCTCTCGAGAGCAGCCGGAGCTCATCGTCGCCCTTCTCGTACGTGGCCACGCCGAGGCTCAGCCCCCTGACGCCCAGGCCGACGCGCGCGAGCGCCGGCAGGTGGGCCCGCAAGCGCTCCACCACCGTCACCACCTGCACCTCGTCGGTGTCGGGCAGCAGCACCACGAACTCATCCCCGCCGACGCGGCACACCAGGTCAGAGGTGCGCATCAGCGACTCGAGGAGCCGCCCCACCGCCACCAGCGCGGCGTCACCGGCGGCGTGCCCGAGGGTGTCGTTCACGCGCTTGAAGTCGTTGACGTCGATGCAGACGACCGAGAGCCCCCGCGTGCGGGCGCGGCGCAGGCGGCACAGCTCTTCGCCCAGGCGCTCCGAGAAGTAGCGACGGTTGCGCAGCCCCGTCAGCGGGTCGCGATAGGCCAGCGCCGCCAGCCGCGCGTTCTCTTGCTTGAGCCGCTCGAGCTCGGCGCGCAGCC
>JACSRE010000407.1 GCA_014879945.1 Myxococcus sp. | reverse complement strand
AATGTTGTCGCCGAAGAGGGTGATGACGCCGATGGCGGCGATGGCGATGAGCGCCACGATGATGATGTACTCGGTCATGCCCTGACCGCGGGCCTTCTTCATCAGCTGCTTCTTGTTGAGCTTCTTCATGGCGTGCTCCCTGGGGCGGTACTGCGGGGTGGTTTTGAAGTCTGGGGAAGTATCGGTGGCGCCCTCATCGCGCTCCATACGTCATCGGGAGGATGCGTCACTTCTTCCGTCTTTTCAGGGTGTTGGTGTGCAAATTCGCCGCTCACAGATCATGAGGAGCGTCTTCTCGAGCTCGGGGTCCTCGGCTTTGAGGGCCTCGAACGGCGTCGGGTCGAAGGGGCGCGCAGGGGCCCAGGGCCCCTCGCGCTGCTGGCTGTCCACCAGCACCGCGTTGAGCTCGATCTTCGCCGAGGCAGCGTCTCTGGGGCTGGGGAGCACCGCGAGCGAGCTCGAGGGGTCGCCCTGCCTGGCCATGACGCCCGAGAGCGCCAGCGCGGCCTCGCGGCTCTGGGGGTCGATCGAGAGCCACCGCGACGCGGCCGCCCGCCGCAAGACGTGATCCGGCGCCGTTGACCACGCCACCGAGAGGTACAGCGCGCGCGCGCCCGCCGCGTCGAGCGGGTTGGCGGCCAGGTATTCCTCGAGCGCCAGGCCCGCGGGGTGCGCGCGCTTGCCCCGATAGTCAGGCACCGTCGCCGAGGCCCGCGCCCAGAACGCAACCGGCGCCTCGTACTCGAGCCGGTTGTGATCGTCGCTGTTCGACGGCCCCTCGCCCGCGAACACCGCGACCTGCTTCGAGGTCATCAACTGGCGGGCCAGCACGCCCTCGACCAGCGCGACGTCGATGCGCACGAGATCGTCGTAGACCTGCTTGCGGGCGAGCCGCTCGGCCAGCGCCTCGGGCGTCACCAGCCCGGGGCGCCGCGCCGCCAGCAGGAGCAGGTCTCCCTCCCCTCCCTGCCACACCGTCACCTCGGGGAACCGGCGCTGCAGCGTGCGCATCACCAGCCGCACCAGCTCGGTGTTCATCTCGTAGGTGTGGATCCACTGCACCAGCACGCCGTCGGGGGCCAGCCGGCGATCGACCACCTCGAAGAACTCCTCGGTGAAGAGCGACGAGATGCCAGACACCCACGGGTTCGACGGCTCGCTGACGATCAGATCGTATTGGGTCTGCGAGAGCGACAGCGAGGTGCGCGCGTCGTCGATGGTGACGTGCACCCGCGGATCATCGAGGGCGCCCCGGTTGGCGTCGGCGAAGTACCTGGCGGCCTCGAGCACCCCGGGGCTGATCTCGACGAGGTCGAGGCGCTCCAGCGGGTGGGTGAGCGCCGAGCCCACCGTCACCGCGGCGCCCGCGCCGATGATCATCACCTGCTTCGGCGCGCGCGGAGCCAGCAGCATGCCCATCTGCCCGAGCAGCACCTGGGTCGCCTGATCGTGAATGCCCGTCGACGCGTCGGGCTTGCCGTTGACGAGGAGGAAGCGGTGCCCGCCCTTGCGCCGCGCCGTGCCTACGAAGACCGTCGCGAAGGTGTCGTCCTTCACGAAGTTGGTCTCGAAGGTGCTGGCGTAGTTGCGCAGGTAGGCCGCCGGAGACGACAGCTTCACCATCTCGGGGTCGACGCGGAACGGCGAGAGCTGCGCCAGCAACGGCCCCCAGCCCTGGAACGAGAACGACGACACCGCCACGGCGGCCACGACGATCGGGATCGACGCCCACCGCAGCCGCTGGGTCGGCGCGGTCAGCACCGCGAAGATGGCGCCGACGCCGCTCAAGATGAGCCCCACCGAGAACAGCCGCTCGAGGCCGATGGCGGGCATCAACCACAGGCCGCCCACCAGCGCCCCCAGCACGGTGCCGACGGTGTTGCCCGCCCACACCAGCCCCAGGCGCCGGCCCACCGTCGCGTGGCCCTGCGCCACCACCCGCGCCCCCACGGGGAACGCCGCGCCCATCAGGAAGGTCGGCGCGATCATCACCACCGTCGCGCTGGCGAACATCACCGCCTGCCACAGCGGGAACGCCAGCTCGGAGCGCGTCAGCACGGCCTTCGCGAGCAGGAAGAGCCACGGCACCATCAGGTAGAGCGGAATGGTCAGCGCGACCGTCACCACCACGCCCACCTGCAGCCAGCCGAACTGCCGCAGATCGTCGCCCTCGGGGCGCTTCGAGATCCAGTAGCTGCCCAGCGCGATGCCGAGAATGAAGGCGCAGACGATCCACGTGAAGGCGTAGGTCGAGCCGCCCACCACCAGCGTCAGCACGCGAATCCACCCGGTCTCGTAGAGCATCGCGGTGAACCCCGAGAGCACCAGCCCGGTCATCGCCGCGGCCGTCGCGCGCGCGCCGTAGCGCAGGTGGCCTGCCTCCGACTTCGGCTCCGGCACCGAGGCGCGGCCCGGCAGCCTGCGCGCCAGGGCGATGGTCACCACCGCCAGGCCGAGGTTGATGAGCGCGGCCCACCGCGCCGTCGCCGAGAGGCCGATCGCCGGCAGGCTCACCGTGCCCGCGAGCCACGCCCCGAGGGCCGCCCCGAACGAGTTGACCGCGTACAGGTGCGCCAGCGTGGCGCGGATCGAGGGATCGGAGCGCGTGGCGTGCTTGAGCATCGCCGGCATGGTGCCGCCCATGGCGACGGTGGGCGCCAGCAGCGAGAGCGCCGCGAACGAGAGCTTCGCCGCCGGGCGCGCCGACTCCGAGAGCCCCGCCGCGACCGAGAGGAACGCGTCACCCAGGAAGTGCTGCACCGCGGGGAACGCCAGCGCGTACAGGCCGACGAAGAGCTCGATCACCCCGTAGAGCGCCAGCGGGCGCTGCACCCGATCGGCCAGCCCGCCGAAGAGCCACGCTCCCAGCGCCAGCCCGCCCATGAAGGTCGCCAGCACGATCGCGTGGGCCTGGCCCGAGTTGCCGAGGATGTCGGCCAGCGCCTTCGACCAGATCACCTCGTAGACGAGCCCCGTCGCGCCGGAGAGGATCAGGAAGAACGACAACACGCTCCGGCTCATCGCGTCGCCTCCAGCTTCTCGAGGGCCGCGCGGAGCCCCTCGTGCTGCGGGTGCCTCGTCAGCGCGTCGCGACCAAGCGCGCGCAGCCCCTCGGTGTCCACGAGGCGGAAGACCGCCGACTCCCGCTGAAGCTGGGCCGTCAACGCCTCGAGCGCGAGCGCCACCAGCTCAGGAGCGGGCGCCTGGGTTCTCAGCCTCGGCGCGAGCAGCGCGATGGCGGTGGCGACGTCGTGCTGCGCCAGCGCCGAACGCGACACCGCCGCGACCGCCTCGTCCGACGGGTCCAGCGCCGCCCACTGCTCGGCCGACGAGCGCACCAGGGGCTCCCACGCGGCGAAGTGCCGCGCGAGCGCACGGTGAACGCCCTCGAGCTCGGCGGCGGTGAGTGGACGCTCCTGCGCGAGGCGCGAGAGCACAAGCCCGGTCGGCCCCGGCAGCCGCCGCTCGTCCCCAAGGTCGACCAGCTCGTCGATGAAGGCCGCCACCGGCACCCCGAGCTCGAGCAGCGGCTGTCGATCGGTCGACGCGGGGCCTGCGCCGGCGAAGCGCACCTGCCCCTCGGGCGAATGCACCTGCCAGGCCAGCAGCGCCAGCGGGGCCCCGAGCTCGAGGGGTTTCAACGCGGCCGCGACCGCCGGCGGCTGCATGCGCCCCTCGAGCCGCTCGGGGGCGAGCACGGGCGGCACCTCGCTCATCACCGCCGAGATCTGCCCCACCCCGCCCCAGGTGGTGCCTGAAGGAAAGACGAGCCGGAGCGTGCGCAGCGCCGTTCGCGTCAGCGAGGTGTTCGACTCGCCCAGGTCGAGCTGCTGCACCACCTGCCCGCCCGCCGCGAGCCGACGCCTGGCGGCCTGCCAGAACTCGAGCGTGAACAGCCCCTGCGTCACCAGCGTGCCCGGTCGGCTCGGGGCGATGACGATCAAGTCCCACTGGTCGGTGGCCTCGTCGAGGAACGGCCTGAGCTCGCGCGCGTGGAGCGTGGCCTGCTGGAGCGGCACCCCAAGGCGAAGGCCGACCTCGAGCAGCGGCGCCGGGGCCACCACGTCGACGCGGGTGACGCCGTGGGCCGCCAGCGCCTCGAGCACGCCCGGCGCGACGCCCAGCACCAGGGCCGAGCGCACCTGGCCGGGCGAAGAGAGCAGCGCCGCGTGCACGCCCAGCAGCACCCGCTCGCCGGCCCTGCCCGTCACCAGCTCCACGTGGCCACCCGAGCGCGCCACCTCGCGCGTTGCCTCACGGTGGAGCGTCACCGTGCCCGTCGCGTCGAGCGCGGCGAAGTCGAGCGCGCCCCGCGAGGCGAGCGCCTCGGGCGTGGGCAGCGCCCGCCGCCACGACGTCGCGGGGCCGATGGTGATCAGCTCCGTCGACCAGCCCCGGCCCCAGTACGCCAGCGCCAGCATCGGCACCGCGGCGTAGAGGAATGGCCGCCAGCGCCACGCGGCGACGGCGATGCCTCCGCACGCCGTCGCGACCCACCAGGGCTCGAGCGCTCGAGCCGAGAGCGCCGCGCTCGAGAGCCAGAAGCCCAGCGCCGCCCCGCTCGCCAGGCCCGCCAGCCATCGCCCGGCGTTCGAGGCGGTGCGCACGCCGTGCCGCGCGGAGCAGCCGAGCGCCTGTCCGGCCATCAACGCCAGCGGCCCCAGCGCCACGGCGAGCAGCGCCGTACGCACCACCAGCTCGACCAACCACGAGGCGGCGTTGGGCCGCACCACCGCCTCAGCGATGACGAAGGCGCCCGGCAAGCGGGGCGCCAGGAGCCCCAGGACGCCGAAGAGCACGCCCAGCGTCGCCGTGGTGCGCCGCTCCCCCAGATCGGCGTCGACGCCGCGGCGCGCCGCCACCCACGCGAGGGCGAGCCCCATCGTGAAGAGCAGCGCCGCGACGGCCAGCGGGCGCGTGGTGGGCGCTGCGCCCGCCGCCGCCACCACCACCGCCTGGCCCAGCACCTGTCTCTTATACACATCTGACGCTGCCGACGACGGA
>JACSRE010000188.1 GCA_014879945.1 Myxococcus sp. | reverse complement strand
TCTCGCCAACGCCGCGACCGAGGCCTTCGAGCACGCCCGCGAGACCGCGCGCGCCTTCCTCAATGCCGGCTCGGTGGACGAGGTGATCTTCACCGTCACCCGCGCAGAGGGGCTTGAGCCCGACGCCGTCACCGAGGCCCTCATGCAGGGCCTCGCGCGCGTCTCGACCAACGCGAACTCGATCGAGCTGAGGGTTCGCGTGGCGAGCGGGTGACGCGCGGCACGGGCTGGTGCGAGGCGCTGCGCTGGGAAAGACTGGGCGCCGCCGATGGCCACTGACCGACTCCACCTCGATGGGCACCACGCGGTCTTGACGCCGGAGTACGTCGAGTTCGACTTCGTGCTGGCCGGAATGCTGACCCGGTTCCTGGCGTGGGTCGTCGACAGCGTGGTGGCGATCATGCTGTCGATCGCCATCCTCTTCCTGCCGTTCGTCTCGCTCTACCTGGGCGGCGCCATCGCCGTGACCGGCGCGGTGATCTTCCTGGCGCGGCGCTTCGGCCAGCGGCGCGAAGGCGACGCCGAGAGCCTGGCGCTGCCGATCGGGTTGTTGGGCGCGGGCCTGCTCCTGTCGTTGGGCGGGCTCGCCATCAACCTCATCTCGCCCGCCATCGGCTTCGCGCTCGTCTTCATCCTCTATTTCCTGATCGACTGGGGCTACGCGATCTTCCTCGAGGGGCTGTGGAGCGGGCAGACCGTCGGCAAGAAGCTGTTCGGCCTGCGCGTGATTCAGGAGAGCGGCGTTCGGCTGAGCTGGCTGCAGGCGATCTTGCGAAACCTCACCCGGCCCGTCGATCGGCTCCCCGCGTTCTACCTGGTGGGGGGGCTGTCGGCGCTCTTCACGCCGTCACAGCAGCGGCTGGGCGATCTGCTCGCGGGCACCGTGGTGGTGCGGGAGCGCCGCCTCAAGATCCCCGCGTCGCTGACGAGGCCCGAGGGCGACACCGCGCTGCTCGGCGACCCAGACTTCCGGGCGCGCGCCGCGAAGATCTCGGCCGAAGAAGAGACGGTGCTCTTCAACGCCGCCATGCGCCGCGAAGAGCTGGGCATGGAGGCGCGCCTCAACCTCTTCTCGACCCTCTCGCAGCACCTGCAAGACGAGCTCGGGTTCTTCAAGCCGCCGCATCTGTCTGACGAGAAGCTGGTGCTGCTGGTGACGGCGTCGCTCGCGGCGCGGAAGGCCGAGCGCTCGAGGCAGGTCAGAAAGCGCCCGCCCTCGCCCGTGGCAGCGACGCGCTGAAGCCTCAGAAGTAGGTCGTCGCCGTCAGCGTGCCACCGACGCTGAAGCGCTGCGGGCCGTTGAGGGCGATGAACCAGTCGACGAAGCCGCGCAGCTGGAGCGAGACGCTGTCGCCGACGAAGTACTCGAGCCCCGCGCCCACGCCAGGGCCCGCCAGCAGGTTGCTGCCGATGTCGATGCTCCCCGAGGTGGTGGGGCGCAGCACGTAGATGCCCGAGAGGTGCACCGAGACGAAGGGCCGCAGCGTCTCTTCCATGAAGAGGTACCGCACGCCGAACTGCCCACCGGTCGCCACCACCAGGCCCGCCCCGCTCGCCGTGGGCGCGCCGATCTTCACGTTCGCCAACGCCAGCGGAATGCGCACGTACACGTCGAAGCCGTTCTCGGCGTAGTACGAGCCCTCGAGCCACAGCGGCACCGCGAAGTCGGGCACCGTCGAGTCGTCGGTGAAGATCTTCATGAAGCCCAGGCCCAGCCCCAGTCCGCGGTTCGCGAAGCTGGTGGCGTGGGCGGCCGGGGCGAGGAAGAGGACGACGGCGAGCGCGAGCTTGAGGGCGGTCCGCATGGCGGCGCGTAGCGTAGCGGGTTTGTGAGGCGCCAAACCTCGGAAATCCATCTGGTTGACCTGACTTCCTTCGTTGCCGCGCCTGAGTGGACTTTCTACACTGCGTCGCACCATGACGCGTCGTCTTCTCCTGGGCCTCGGGGCGCTGGCGTTCGCCGCCTGCGTCACCACGCCGCCGCCACACCCGCGCGCCCTCGAGGCCAACAACATCTGCACCGAGTACCTCTCGCAGGGCGATCTGACGCGGGCCGAGGTGCAGTGCGATCTCGGCATTCAGTTCTCGCCGCAGTACGCCGATCTTTGGGTCAACAAGGGCCTCATCGCCCTCAAGCGCGGCCAGAAGGACCAGGCCAAGGAGCTCTTCATCAAGGCCCTGCGCCTCAACCAGGATCAAGCGCAGGCCTACAACAACCTCGGCTACATCTACCTGGGCGACCAGCAGTTCGGGAAAGCGCACGACAACTTCCAGCGCGCCCTCAAGGTGAACCCCGACTACACCGAGGCCCGGTACAACCTCTCGCTCGCCTTCCGCGGGCTCGGCCAGAGCGACAAGGCCAAGAAGGAGCTGCGCACCATCATCGAGGTGAACCCTGCCCTCGCCGACCCCTACAAGGAGCTCGGCCTGATCGCGATCGAAGAGGGCTCGCTCGAGACCGCCGCCGAGGAGCTCACCAAGGCCACCCAGCTCGACCCCCAGTTCGTCGACGCGTGGATGGCGCTCGGCAACACGCTGGTCGAGAGCGGCAAGCCCTGCGACGCCAAAGACGCCTACAGCTCCTGCATCGAGGCCGACGCCAACAACATCGTGTGCCGCAACAACATCATCAACGCCGAGAAGAAGTGCAAGCTGCAGGACAAGGCGCTGACCGACGTGAAGGAGCGCGCGGCTGGCCAGAAGACCGCCGACAGCGAGTTCTCCGCCGCGCTCAAGTTCCGCGAGCAGGGCCTCGTGAACGACGAGGAGCGCGCCTACAAGCGCTGCCTCAAGTACGACCCGAAGTACGTGCTCTGCCATTACGGGTTGTTCGAGCTGTTCAAGAGCCGCAGCGACGAGAAGCTCGCGTCGGTGGCCTGCAAGAACTTCCTCAAGTTTGCCAACGAGACCGAGTACCAGTCGCAGGTCGCGACCTGTCAGCAGTACGTGCGTGACTGACCTCCATGGGCGTTCGCCTCACTGTCAAACGGCGCGCCGAGGCCGGCGGCGCCGAGAAGCCGCAGGTGGTGACCCTCACCGAGGACACCATCACGATCGGCCGTGACGACGGCTGTGACGTCGTGCTCGCGCAGTCGGCGGTCTCTCGAAACCACGCGCGCATCGTGCGCGACGGCACCCTCTTCTTCCTCGAAGATCTCGGCTCGAGCTTCGGCACCCTGCTCAACGGCGCCAAGCTGAAGAAGAAAGAGAAGCAGCTGCTCAGCAACGGCGACACCATCGCCATCGCCCAGTTCGACGTGGTGTTCGATCGCATCGCCGACGTCACCGAGAGCAACGCCGGCAACACCATGTTCGTCAGCCGGAACCTGGTGAAGGACGTGATGAAGGGCCTCGGCAGCGGGGGCGAGCAGCCCTACTTCCGCGTGATGAACGGGCCCAAAGAGGGGCAGCGCATCGAGATGGGCGACGCGCAGGAGTACGTCTTCGGGCGCGACGACTCGGCCGACATCGTGCTCAACGACGACCTCGTCTCGAGGCGCCACGCCCGGGTGCGCCGCGACTGGTCTGGCACGCACGTCGAAGATCTCGAGAGCCGCAACGGCATCAAGGTGAACAAGAAGCGCACCAAGAAGGTGACGCTCAAGGACCGCGACGAGCTCGAGATCGGCGGCGTCAAGCTGCTCTTCCTCGACCCTTCCGAGGTGCGCGAGACGCCCGTGCTGATGCCGTCGGAGTCGCAGGAGCACGACGAAGGCACCGTCAGCGTGGCCGAGGAGCCCCAGGCCCCCGAGCCCGAGCCCGAGCCAGAGCCGGAGGCCCCTGCAGAAGAGCCTCCACCCGACGAGAGCCCCGCCGAGCCTCCTCCCGAAGGCGACCCTGACGCGCCCCTCGAAGACGGCCTCGAGAACCCCGCCAACACCTCGGAAGATCCGCCGCTCGACGACGACGAGCCCGCCGGCAACGGCAAGCTCATCGACTTCTCGAACAAGCAGACGCTGATCGCGCTCGGCGCGGTGGGCCTCTTCGTCTTGATCGCGATCGTGCTGGTGGTGCTCGTCTTCGTCGCCTGACGACGCGGCTCAGCGGGTGCTGATGCGCGCCACCGGCTGGATGTTCAGCTCAGGCGACAGCTCCTGGTAGCTGACCACCGAGAACGGCGGGTTGAACTCGTACTCGAGCAGCTTGCGCACGTAGCGCCTGATGTCCATCGAGGTGAGGATGACGGGCCGCTGCGCCGTCGGCGGCAGGTGGCCGCACTCGTTCTTCACGGCCTGCACGATCTCTTGCGCGATGTCGGGCTCCAGCGCGAGGTGCGTGCCCGCCGAGGTGCGCTTGATCGAGCTGCGAATCGCGTCTTCGATCTGCGGGTCGAGCAGGTAGACGATCAGCGTGTTCGTGCCGCGCGCGTACTTGTGCGAGACGTAGCGCTTCTGCGACGAGCGCACGTGCTCGGTCAGCATCACGCTGTCGGCTTCGGTCTGCCCGTGCTCCGCGATCGCCTGGAGGATGCCGCGCATGTCTCGAATCGAGATCTCTTCCTCGACGAGGCGCCCGAGCACGTCGGTCAGCTTCAGCACCGTGACGACCTTGGGCACGACCTCTTTGACGATCGCCGGGAAGGCCTTCTCGAGCTGATCGAGCATCGACTGCACTTCTTGAACGCCCAGGAACTCGCGCGCCTGTCGGCGCAGCACGCTGGCGAGGTGCAGGATGATGTAGCCCGGCACGTCCCACGTGGTGAGGCCCGCCGACTCGAGCATCTCTTTGTTCTGCTCGGGCACCCACGCCGCCGGCTGCCGCGTCGCGGGGTTCACCGCCTCGAAGCCGTCGATGTTCATCAGCCGCAGGCGATCGACGGTGTCGTTCACCAGGATGTGGCCGAGCGTCGCCTGGCCCGTCACCACCGGCACCTCGTTGATCTGAATCTGGTACGCGCCCGGCGGGAGCCCCGGGTTACCGCGCGCCCGAACGCCGGGGAAGCGAACGCCCAGCTCGACGAAGAGCCCGTCGCGCATGAAGGGAATCAGCTCGTAGAGGAACTTGCCGCCGTCCTGCCGCGAGTCCACGAAGGGCACCAGCGCGTCGGAGACCTCGATGACGATCGGGGTCACCACGGGGATGAAGAGCTCGGAGTCGGGGTTGATGGGCTCCTTGGGCTGGGGCTCGGCCGCCGCGGGCGTCTCACCGTCTTCGCCGGGCTCGCCGTCGCTCTCGCCGTCACCGCCGCCTTCGGCCTTCTTCTTGTTGCTCTGCATCAGCTTCCAGGCGCCGCCGCCGGCCAGCGCGCCCATGATGAAGAAGGGCACCTTGGGCAGACCCGGAATGAGGCCCAGGCCGATCAACATGCCGCCGGCGATGGCGATCGCGCGGGGGAAGGCGACCAGCTGCCCGCCGATGTCCTTACCGAGGTGGGCCCCCTCTTCTTCGCCGCCGACGCGCGTCACGATGATGCCGGCCGCCGTCGAGATGAGGATCGCGGGGATCATGCCGACCAGGCCGTCGCCGATGGTCAGGAGCGAGTACTTCTTGGCCGCGTCACCGACCGCCATGCCCTTCTGGGCCACGCCGATCGCGAGGCCGCCGACGACGTTGATGACGGTGATGATGATGCCGGCGATGGCGTCGCCTTTGACGAACTTCATGGCGCCGTCCATGGCGCCGAAGAGCTGGCTCTCTCGCTCGAGGTCGCGGCGCTTGCGCTTGCCCTCGTCCATGTCGATGGACCCGGCGCGCAGGTCGGCGTCGATCGACATCTGCTTGCCGGGCATGGCGTCGAGGGTGAAGCGGGCCGCGACCTCCGAGACGCGCTCGGAGCCCTTCGCGATGACGATGAAGTTCACCACCACCAGAATCACGAAGATGATGCCACCGACGACGAAGTTGCCGCGCGCCACGAAGTTGCCGAAGGCGTAGACGACCTCGCCCGCGTCACCCGTCGAGAGGATGAGCCGGGTGGTCGAGACCGTCAGCGACAGTCGGTACATCGTGGTGAGCAGCAGCAGCGTGGGGAACACGCTGAACTGCAGCGCCCCGGGGATGTAGATGGTCATCAGCAGGATGATGACCGACAGGCTGATGTTCACCGTCAGCAGCACGTCGAGCAGGAGCGTCGGCAGCGGCACGATCAGCATGCCGATGATCGAGATCACGATGATCGCGAGGACGATGTCTGAGTACTTGCTGAGGAAGCTATTGGGGCCGGAGACCATCGGCGCGGAGCCTAGCTCAAACCCTCAGGGAACGAAGGCTCACCGCTTGACTGCCCGCCTGGCCATCTGCAGCAGCCGGCGCGCGCGATCGACGAACGGCTCGCTCGCGCTGCCCAGGCCGATGGCCTTCTGGAGGTCGTCGATGGCCTGGCGCACCCGCTTCTTCTGGAGCCGAATCTCGGCGCGGTACACCAGCGCCGCCAGATCCTCCGGGTCGAGCTTGAGGGCCTCTTCGAAGCGCGCCAGCGCCTTGTCGAGCTCGTTCTGCGCGAGGTGAATGGTGCCCAGCATGGTGAAGACGAAGGCGTCGGCGGCGTCGGCCGCGAGCCCCTCGAAGATCACCCGGGCTTCACCGATCTTGCCCCTCGAGAAGAGCTCATGCCCCAGGGCGGCCATGTCGGCCCGCGCCTGCTCGGCCTCGGTGTCGGCCAGGGGAGCGGGCGTCTCGTCGCTCAGGGTGACGCGGGGCACCGAGCCGCTCTTCGAGCGCCGTTTGGAGCGGCGCTCGGAGGTGTCGAGCTCTTCGGTCTTGATCTCGTCACCGAGGAACAGCTCGGGGATCGTCTGGGTTCGGCTGACGGTCCTCGTCGCCTTCTTGGGGAAGTAGACGACCGGCACCGGCGTGTGCTTCCGAGACGACCCCTTCACCGCGCGCGTCACTTCTTCTTCGCGGGCGCAGGCTTCTTCGCGGGCTCGGCGCTCTTGGCCGGCTCCTTGCCCTCGTTCTGGGCGTTCTCGATGAGCTCGAGCGCAGCAGCCGCAAGCACCCGCGCGCGAATCACGAGGGGGTCCTTGCCGGAGGGGTCGAGATCGACGGCCGACTTGAAGTCGGTGGCGGCCTCCATGACGTTGCCCATGCGCAGGTGGACCTCGCCGCGGTTGACGTAGGCGGCGAGCTCCTTGGGGTTGAACGCGAGCGCGGTGTCGAAGTTGTGCTTGGCGCGCTCGAACTCGTCCTGGGCCAGGTACACCGCGCCGAGCGCCGTGTAGTAGTACGCCTCGCGCGGATCGAGCGCGATGAGGCCGTTGAAGATCGTCTCGGCCTCGCTGTACTTGCCGTTCTCGTACATGCGGAACCCGATCAGCGCCATCTGCAGCATCTCGGGGCCGCTGATGGCGTGGTAGTCCTTCAGGGTCAGCTCACCCTTCTGGAGCATCTTCTGACGCTCAGGGGTGTAGAGGATCTTCTCGTAGTCCTTGGTGACCTCGCCACTGATCACCTGGCCCGTCGCCGTCACCGGCACGTCAGGCGCGATCGGCTTCGGCGGTTCCTTCTTGTCGTTGCTCATTGTTCCCCTCAGGCCACGTTCGTTGGGTGAAAACAAAAAAACTGGGGACCTCCGAAGAAGTCCCCAGTTCATTCTAGCGAGGTCTAGCTCGCTGTCATTAGCGGAGAGCGCCGATCGAGTTGCGGAGCGTGTCGCCCATCGACTTCAGGGTGTTCTGCATCATCTGCCAGTACATGTTCAGGTTCTGCGAGGCCTGCTGGAAGTTGAACATGTCTTCCTGGAACTTGTTCTGCGCCGCCAGGTCCTTCGGGTCCTTCGGGGGCGTCGGGTACGAGGGGAAGCCGCCGCTCGGAGTGGCGCCGGAGCCGACGCCGGTCGAGGCCGCGCCGCTGAAGGAAGGCGCGGGCGCCGGGGTGTTGGCGATGATCGACTCGGTGCGGCCCGGGGTGGCGATGGACGGCGGGGTCACCGTGGTGCCGGCCGGAGCGCCGGGAACAGGACGCGAGGTGGGCTGGCCGACGATCTGGCCGAGGAGCTTGTCGAGGTTGCCGTTGAGGAAGTTCTTGGCGACGTCAGCCAGACCGGGGGCGTACTTGCCGACCAGGTTGGAAGCGAGGGGCCCGAGGAAAGGAATGTTGCCGAGCAGACCCTGGAGGCCCTTGGCGCCCGCCTGGAAGAGGCTGTCGATGCCCTTGCCGGCGATGCCCTTGAGCGCGTCGATGGCGCCGGGGGCAACCGACTTGATGACGTTGCTGACGAAGGGCTTAACGAAGGAGGTGATGCGGCTGAGCATGGCCATGGTGTTTCTCCGAGTAGGCCGAGGTGTATTCCCCGGCGCTGATGTGAAGATTATCTCGACCACCCAATCTGAGTTGCGTCTTCGTCTTACTTTCTGGAAAGCCGCTGCAGAAGTGCCCCGATCTTCTCCTTGAGTGGGTCTTCAGGGCGGACGAACTGGGCCGCGCGGCGAAGATCTTCGACCGCTGCCGAGCGCTGGCCCTGGGCCACCTTCACCTCGGCGCGACCAACGTAAGCCGCTGAATCCTGTGGAGAAAGCTTCAGACAGACATCATAGGCGGCCATCGCGCCGGCCGCGTTTCCGGCGGCCATCTCCACAACGCCAAGCGCCTTTGCAAAATAGGGGTCGAGCGGATTGACCGCATACAGCCCCTGGAACAGGGTTCGCGCTTCTTCGAGCTTGCCCTGGTAGAAGAAGAAATAGCCCATGCGCGCGATGGAGTAGAGCTCCTCGTCGCTGTAGCCGCGCACGTCCTTGAGGGTGGCCTTCCCGTCGGCCCACTTCTGCAGGCGGCTGGCGAGGGCGGCGTCGTTGTCGGCCATCTCAGAACGCCTCTTCGGCCTGCTCTTCGCGACGGCGGCGCTCGACCTCGCTCATCGCCTCGCCCACGGTGCCGACCAGGTTGAGCATCTGCGCCTCGCGCTGGAGGAGCGAGCGGAGCCGCTCCACGCGCTCGGGCGCGGCGCGTACGGCCGTCATGCCCCGCTCGAGCTCCGACTGGCGGTACTCGCTCATGCGCTCGGCGACGGTGGAGACGTATGGGCGGTCGAGGAAGCCCTCGAGATCGCCGCCGTGCCCCATGGGCATCGGCGGCATCGGCAGGCGCAGCTCCTCGGCGGAGTGCGCGGGCGCGATGAAGTCGAGCAGCGCGGCCGAGGCCAGGGCGGGGTTCTTCGGGTCGCCCTTCTTCTTGGCCTTGGTGGTGACCTGCGTCTTGTCGACGAGCTTGTCGCGGACGCTGCGCGGCCCGCCCCATGGCCACAGCGGTGCTTTGGGCTGTTGTCCGACCTTCGCCATCGTTCAGGCTCCTGCGAGAGTCACTTCTTCTTCTGTTCCTGCTGCAGCGCGTACACGAAGTTCAAGACCTCGGCGACCGCGTCATAGAGCTCTTCGGGCACCTCCTGGCCGACGTCGACGCGATAGAGCGCCGCCGCCAGGGTGGTGTTCTTCATGAAGGGCACGCCGGCCGCCCTGGCGAGCTCCTTGATCTTCTCGGCCTTGAGCCGCATGCCCTTGGCGATGACGCGCGGCGCGCCGTCCTTCTCGCGGTCGTACTTCAGGGCGATCGCCATCTCGGGGTCTTCAGCCACGCGGCGAGGCTAGCACCGGCCAGGGCCTACGACGAAGCGCGCGCCGGCGCGGGGGCCGGGTTCTTGAGCTGGTAGACGAAGTTCAGCACCTCGGCGACCGCGTCGTAGAGCTCCTCGGGCACCTCCTGGCCGACCTCGGTGCGCAGCAGCGCGTGCGCCAGCGGCACGTTGCGGAGCATGGGCACCTCTGACTCGCGCGCGATGGCCTTGATCTTCTCGGCCTTGAAGTCGAGCCCCTTGGCCAGCACCCGGGGCGCGCCGTCGCGATCGCGATCGTACTTGAGGGCCACCGCGACGTGGTCTGGGTTGGTGACGATCACGTCGGCGCCCTGCACGGCCTCCATCTGGGCGCCCTCCATGATCTCCTGGTGCATCTGCTTGCGGTGCGCCTTGTGGTGCGGGTCGCCTTCGCTCTGCTTGTACTCCTTCTTGACGTCGTCCTTCGACATCATCTGGTCCTTCATGTACGACTTGTGCTGCCACCAGACGTCGAAGATCGCGAAGCCGATGAAGAGCATCGTGACCTTGGTGACGACGCGCGAGACCAGCTCCCCCAGCACGGTCATGGTCATCGCGACGTCGCCCGAGATGGTGGCCACCACCAGCGCCATGGCGTCGCGCACCACGCCGTAGACGACCCAGCCGGTGACGCCCAGCTTGGCCATGGACTTCACCAGCTCGATGATCTGCTTCTTGCCGATCAGGTTCTTCAGCCCGCTGATGGGGTTGAGCTTGTCGAGCTTCGGCATCAGCGCGTTGATCGCCAGCAGCGGCCCGACCTGGAGGAACTCGACCAGCCCGCCGGCGATGGCCGCCGAGAACGCGATGGGAATGCACAGCAAGAGCAGCGTGCTGAGGGCCAGCGCGAGCAGCTGGGCGATCGCCATGTTCAGCGCGACCGGGTGCGCGATGTGATCGAAGACGAAGTGGAAGAGCATGGTGATGCGCTCTTCGACCGTGCTCCACGTCGACTTCACCACCCCCATCGCGATGGCGAAGGCGAAGACGCCCGACAGGTCCTTCGACTTCCACACGCTGCCTTCCTTGCGTGCGTCGTCGAGCTTCTTTTGAGACGGCTCCTCGGTCTTGTCACCTCCCTCGGACATGGCGGCGCTCCGTCACGCGAGGAGTGAAATGGCGAGCTTCAACCAGCGGAACATCACCCCGAACTCCTCGACCGAGCGGCTCAAGATGAGGTGCATGGCCGTCAGCATGATCATGATGGTGACGGCGGGCTTGATCTGCATGGCCACGAAGAACACCTGTACCTGGGGCGCGACGCGGTTGATCATGCCGAGCGCGAGGTCGGTGAGGAAGGTGGCCAGCAGCACCGGCGAGGCGATGGCCAGCGCGATGCGCAACATGTCGCCCGAGATGCGAATGACGGTGTCGAAGAACGGCCAGAAGCCCGAGCTGAACTGGGGCACCTGATCGAGGCGAATCAACGCCAGGCTGTCGGCGAAGGCCTCGATGACCAGGTGGTGGCCGTTCAAGGTCAGGAACGTCACGGTGGTCAGCTGCAGGTTGAGGTTCGCGAACAGCGTCACCTGCTGGCCGAGCTGGGGCACGAAGAGCTGGGCCTGGTTGGTGCCCGACATCACGTCGATGAGCCCGCCCGCCACGTTCGCCGCGTCGAAGATGATGTTCACCACCATCGTCAGCGAGAGCCCGATGAAGAGCTCCTTGAGCATCAGCGCGATGAAGATGAGCGGCGAGACCGGCACGTCGCGGGTCTGGGCGATCAACAGCGGGTAGAGCACCAGCCCCAGCATCACCCCGAGCCCCAGCTTCACCTCAGACGGCACGCTCTCGCCGCCCAGGAACGGGGTCAGCATCACCACCGGGAGCACGCGCCCCATCAACAGGGCAAAGGCCAGCATGACCTGCGTGAGGTCGGTCTGGATGCCCAGCTGGTTGCGGACTTCGGTGAGAAGGCCCGGCAGATCCATGAGTCGTCAGTGCGCGATCAGCGCGGGGAAGCGGTCGTAGATGTTGAAGGTGAAGCGCAGCAGCTGAGACCCGATCCACGGGCCGGCGAGGCCCAGCACGCCGAAGACGATGACCAGCTTGGGCGCGAACGACAGCGTCTGCTCCTGAATCTGGGTGGCGGCCTGGAAGACCGAGACCGCGAAGCCCACGATCAGGCTCATGATGATGGGCGGGCCCGAGGCGACCAGCACGAGGATCAGCGCCTGCTGCGTGACGTAGGTGAGTTGGTGCATTGCGAGACCCTCTAGAGGTAGCCGACGACGAGACCCTTCGCGATCAGGTACCAGCCGTCGACGAGCACGAAGAGCAATAACTTGAACGGCATCGAGATCGTCGTCGGTGACAGCATCTGCATGCCGAGCGCGAGCAAGATGTTCGCGACCACCATGTCGATCACGAGGAAGGGAACGAACAAGAGGAAGCCGATCTGAAACGCCTCTTTGAGCTCCGAGACGACGAACGCCGGAACGAGGATCAAGAAGTCGTTGTTCGTGATCGACAGCCGGTCTTCGGGCTTCCGCAGCTTGAGCGCCAGGCCGTAGAAGAGCGTTCGGTCCTTCGTGGTGACCTTCTTGATGAGGAAGTTCCGCAGCGGCTCCTTGCTGCGGTTCGCGGCGCCCAACAGGGTGTCGACGTTCTTGGCGTCCAGCACGCTGCGCCCCTCGGCGACCTCTCCGTCGTCGGCGGCCTTGAACATCTCCTGGCCGACCGGCGCCATGATGTAGACGGTGAGGATGATCGCCAGGCCGGTGATCACCTGCGTCGGGGGAATCTGCTGGGTGCCCAGCGCCGAGCGCACCACCGACAGCACGACCGAGATCTTCACGAAGCTCGTCACCATCAACAACACGAACGGCGCGAAGCCGAGCGCGCCGAGGGCGATCATCAGCACCAGCGGGCGATTGGCGAACGACGTCTCGCCTCCGCTCATGATGCCCACGTCGCCGCTCGCCGCGCCCTTCTTCGCGAACGCCAGGGCCGGCGCGAGCAGCACCGAGGCGAACAGGAACCAGTAAGACAGGCGGCGCGTCATGTGCGAGGGGTCCAGTCGATCAGGTGGCCGGAGGAGGCGGCGGAGCATCCTTCCTCCCCAGCAGTCTCTGCAAGAACGGGCTCAAGGCGACCTGCCCGGCGGGCTTCGCGGCGCTCTGTTCCAGCACGCCGGCGTCGAGCTTGGTGAGGAAGGTGACCGAGAGGTCGCTGCCTCCGAGCAGCAGCACCTCGTCGCCCGCCCGCACCACGTACAGCGTGCGCTTCTGGTCGAGCGGCACCCGCTCCACCACGTTGACGATGCCCCGCCGGCCGGCCGCGGGCCCCAGGCCCATCACGCGCCGAAGCACCACGTTCAGGCTGAACCACGCGAGCACCACCACCATCGCCAACACCACGAGGGTGCGCACCAACGCCCAGCCCAGCCCGAGCTCGCTGTCACGCAGCAGCTCCGGCGGCTCCGACGGGGGAATCTCGGGCTCGGCCAGCGACGGGCCGGGCTCGGCCACCACCTGCGCGGTCGCGGCGCCACCATCAAGCCCTGCGTCCACCTCGGCGCCCGCGAGGGCCGATTGGAGCAGCACGCTCAGCAACAGCCAGCGCCCCATGTCAGCCCGCGAGCGAGACGATGCGAATGCCGAGGTTGCCTTCGATCTCGACCAGCTCACCGCGCGCGACGATCTTGCCGTTCACCGAGAGGTCGAGCGGCTCGCCCACCTGTCGGTTGAGATCGAAGACGTGCCCGACCTTGATGCTCACCACTTCTTCGGCGGTGATCGGGAGGCGCCCGATCTCGACTGCGATCTGCAACGGCACGTCGTTCAGCAGATCTGCCCCCTCCGCCTGACCTTCGTCCATCTGCGCTCCCGGGTTGGTGGACTCATCTGGGCCATCGCCCAGCGCCATCTGTTCGTCTTGCCGCGCGTCACCCTCTGACGCTGGCTCTTCACCTTCGATGGGCGCGCCCGGCGGTGGCGGCTCGCCGATCTGAATCGCCGTCACCGTCGCGAGGAACCGATCGGACTCGAGCGCGATGTCGGCCGCGAGGTAGCCCGTGCGCGCCAGCCCGAGCTTCAGCTGCGCGGTGCCGCCCTGCCCTTCGTCGGGCCGGGCCGACAGGCCGTCGACGAGCACCACGTCGCGCTCCCGCAGCTCGGCGAGGTCGCCCGCCGAGATCTCGACCTGGCCGATCACGGCGCGGAGCCAGACCTTCACGTTCGACAACCGCGACGCGTGCTCCACCGCGTCGACGGCGCGGCGTTGGCGGCGCACCAGCGCGTCGGGCGCCGGCTCGGCCACCGCCAGCACGCTCTCGGGCACGAACAGGCGCACGTAGCCGGTGTGGCCGCCGAAGATCGCCTTGAGCTGCACCACCGCCAGCGTCTCGTCTTCGCTCAGCGCCGACATCGCCTCTTCGAGTGAGGGGGCGATGGTCTCGAGGCGCAGCTTCGGGAGCGAGCTGTCGAGGCTCGGCGCGAGCGCCTTGAGCGTCTCGAGCACCACGAAGGTCATCACCCCTTCTTCGATGTCGGTGAGGGGCCGGAGGCCGACCGCTTCGCCGGTGCCTCCCAGCAGCGTGTCGATGGCCCAGTGGGCCAGGCCGATCTCGACCTCGAGCAGGCCGCGCGCCTTGTTGGGAATCGGCGCCAGCACGCCCAGGAACGTCGGGTTGCCGACGTAGCGCTTGAGCTTCGAGGGGTGAATGAAGTGCACGTACTCGGCCTGGAGCGAGATCTTCTCGTCCAGCATGTCGCTCAGGCGCTTCTTGACCGACTCGCTCACCTCGCCCGTCGAGCGCACGTTCGGCAGCATCCACTCGAGGTTGCGCACCAGGCGGCTGTGCGTCTTCGAGACCCGCTCGAGGTTGGCGAAGGTGAAGGGCTTCCACTCCCGAGCCGGCTGGGGCGAAGCGGCGGGGCGCCGACCGGTCTGCGTGCCCGAAGCCGGCGCCTTGGGCCGGATCTTCGAGACGTCGATCATCATCGTGCGCTCGCTCTTGTCGCTCACGGCCGGCCTTCGATCTTGAAGTCCTCGAGCGAGAGGCCGCGCGCCGAGAGCGCCTTGGTGAGCGCCTCTTTCTGCTCTTCGATCAGCTTGAGCACGTCGCGATCGGAGCCCTGGAAGACCGCCTTGATCTTCCCGTTGTGGCTCGAGACCTTCACGCTCAGGCCTTTGAGCACGTCGCTGCGCAGATCGATCTGAAACTCGACCTTGCCGGCGGCGTTGGTGCCGATGCGCACCCGCTCGACGATCTTCTGCGCCAGCTCGTTGGCGACCTGACGCAGGCGCTCGGAGCCCGAGACGTCCTTCTGCTTGGCGACCGGCACCGGCGCCATGAGGGCGGGGTTGAAGCGGAAGCCCGGCTGCATGGCGGGCGAGTCTTTGCCGTCTTTCTGACCCGAGCCGCCCTGCCCACCGCCACCCTTGTCGGCGTCGGCCTTGAGGTCGCCCTTCTCTCCGCGTGCGCCACCGGCCCCGGCCGCGGCGCCGGTCGACGACAGCTCCGACGACTCGTGCGCCTCTTCCAGGGCGGCTCGGCCCTGCGCGGCGTCGGCCTTTCGGCCCTCGAGCGCGCGGGCGGTGTTCCCCTTGTCGGTCTGCGCGGCCCTGGCGCCCTGCTGATCGACCTGCCGCCCTCCCTCGCCGACGGCCTGCTGGTGCTCGCCCTCGTTGCGCGTGGCCTTGTGCTGCGTCTCGGTGGCGTGCGAGCCCTTGAGCCGCGAGGTGAAGGTCTGCTGGCCTTCGCGGGCGCCCCTGGTCTCTTCTTTGGCGTGCGCCTCGGAGCCCTCGAGCAGCGACGCGATGGCGCTCTTGCCCAGGTCGGCCTGCTTCTGGGTCGCGTGCTTCTGCTGCGCCTGCCCCTGGGCCTGCTGCTGGCCGACGAGCTTCTTGAAGGTGGTGGCCTCGCTGGCCTTCTTGCCCTTCTGGAGCTCCTCGTTGCGCCGGGCCTCCATCTGGCGCTCGGCGGCGCGGGCTGCCTGGCGGTCGTCGTCGACGCGGCTCATGACTTCTTCTCCGCGGCGCGGCGCCGGGCCAGGTGGAGCACGCCGCCGATCTCTTCCTGGTTCATCTCTTCCTTCTGCTGCCGCTCGAAGCGCACCTGCTTGGCCCAGGTCTCTTTGTGCTTCTCGATGGCCTTCCGCTCGGTGGCCGCCTCGGCCATCTCCTGCCGGCGCTGCTCGACGAGCTTCTCGGCCTCGGTGACCGCCTCTTTCTGTCGCTCGATCTCGAGCGAGAGCTGGGCCTCTTCGTCCTTGAGGCGCTGCTCGAAGCGGTTCATCTGCTGAAACCCGCTGATGCCGCCGCCCTTCTTGGTGACCTCTTCCAGGAAGGCCGCGACCTTGGCCTTGCGCCCGACCTTCCGGTCGTCGAGATCTTTCTGCATGCCGACGAGCTTCTTCTTCTCGGCCTCGAGCGCCTTGACGGACGCCGAGAAGGCCTCTTTGGCCTCATCTTCCGCCTTGGTGCGGATGTCGAGCAGGACCTGGAGTCGGTACGGAGGCATAAGGCGTGCAAAAGCCTAGCACCCCTGCGGCTCAGGTGGTGGGCGCGTCAGCGAACATGTCGACCAGCCGCTGCACCGTCTCGTCGAACGGCGTGTTGTCGTGGGTGTCCTGCTTCAGGTAGCCGATGATCTGGTCGTACTTGTCGATGGCGTAGTCGGTGCGGGGGTCGGTGCCGTACTGGTAGGCGCCGAGCAAGATGAGGTCGCGCTGCTTCTCGTAGGTCGAGAGGGTCTGGCGCAGCAGGCCGGCCGCCTTCTTGTGCTCCGGCGTGGCGATCTGGCTCATCACACGCGAGAGCGAGGCCAGCACGTCCATCGCGGGCCACTGGTTCCGCTCGCCGATGGCGCGGTTCAAGATGAAGTGACCGTCGAGAATACCGCGCACCTCGTCGGCGATGGGCTCTTCCATGTCACCGCCGGCGACGAGGCAGGTGTAGATGGCCGTGCAGCGGCCCTTCTCGCTGTTGCCGGTGCGCTCGAGCATGCGCGGGAGCATCGAGAAGACGCTCGGAGGGTAGCCCTGGCGCGCGGGCGGCTCACCGATGGCCAGGCCGATCTCGCGTTGGGCGCGCGCAAGTCGCGTCACCGTGTCGAGCATGAAGAGCACGTTCCCGCCGCGCTCCCGGAAGTATTCGGCGATCGAGGTGGCGACGTAGCCCGCGCGCAGACGCACCAGCGACGGCTGGTCAGAGGTCGCGCAGACCACCACCGACCGCTTCATGCCCTCTTCACCGAGCGCGTCTTCGATGAACTCGAGCACCTCGCGACCACGCTCGCCGATCAGCGCGATGACCGAGAGCTCAGCGGTGGTGTTGCGCGCGATCTGCCCCATCAGGGTGGACTTGCCGACGCCGGAGCCGGCGAAGAGGCCGATGCGCTGGCCCTCGCCCACCGTGAGCAGCCCGTCGATGCAGCGCACGCCCAGGGCCAGCGGCCGGGTGATGCGCATGCGCTTGAACGGGTCGGGGCAGTCGCGGTCCACCGCCCAGTCCTGCATGCCGTCGGTGGGGAGCGGCTTGCCGTCGATCGGCTCCCCCAGCCCGCTGAGCACGCGGCCCAGCAGGCCGTCGCCGGCGCGAATGGTGAGCGGGCGCCCCGTGGGGATCACCTCGCTGTCGGGGCCGATGCCCGACAGCTCGCCCAGCGGCATCAGCATGACCTGCTCACCCTGAAAGCCCACCACCTCGGCGCGCACCGACTGGTGCCCCCGCTTGATGATGCACACCTCTCCGACGCGGACGTTCGGCACCGCGGCCTTGATGACGAGGCCGGTCAGCTCGGTGACCCGCCCCCGCACCCGAACGGTCTGCGCCGTCTTGAGGAGCTCGTGGTACCGCCTCAGGTCGATGGCCATGCCTATTTCGATTCCTTCTTCTGGCCATCGGGCATCAGCACGTTCTTGAGCATCTCGAACTGGGTGCGGATCTGACCGTCGATCACGCCGTACTCGGTCTGGATCACGCAGCCGCCGCGCTCCACCTCGGCGTCGTCGCGAATCGCGATGTCCACCGCGCGCCCGATGAGCTCCATCAGCCGGGGCCGCTTCTCGCGCAGCACCTTGCCGTCTTCGGGGTGCACCTTGAGCACCATGGCCTTCGACCCGCGCGCGGCCTCGATGGCCGTGGCGCAGATCTCGAGCACCACCGCAGGGTCGCGCTCGAGGTCGCGGCCGATGATCTTCGCCGACATCTTGAGGGCCAGCTCCAGCACGTCTTTCTCGGCGTCGGCGACGATCGCGCCGGCCTGCATCTTGGCGCGCGCCAGCTCCTCGGCGGCGCGGGCCTGAACGTCGGCCTTGGCCTCGTCTCGGGCCTTCGAGAAGACCTCTTCCTTGAAGCGGAGCGCCTCGGTCTTGATCTCCTCGGCCTTGCGCTGGGCGTCGGCGATGATCTGCTTGGCCGCTGTCATCGCCTCGAACTCCTCGGCGTTGACGACACCTCCGCGGCGGGGCGGAGGCAAGAGGGGCTTCTCCGACACGGGCCCGTGCTCGCCGCTGTCGCTCTTGATGACCTTCCCCAACACGCGGGAGGGTGGCCGACGTTCGTCTTCCATTCAGGGCGAGTCTAGCCCGATCCTCCGCGCGGTCCACGCCCCGACGACCCCTTGGGGAGCGGGCTGCCGTCTGGTGCGCGCTCTCGGCGTTTGGGCACCTCCTGCACGGCCGGGGAGGTCATCGCGCGACGTGGCGGCCTGGCCGGCTGGGCCGGCGCCGCGGGATCTCTGGCCAGGGGCTTCCCGTCGCGCATGATGCGGCGCACCCCTGACGCCGAGGGGTCGTTCGCGTTGCGGCTCACCGGCAGGTTCGCGCCCGACGCCGGGGGAGGCCGCGACGAGGCGACCCCGGCGCGGCGGGCGTTGCGCTCGGCGATGGGGTCACGACGAGGCGCCCCCGCGCCCTGGCCCTCGGGGCGACGGGCCGGCCGGCCCTCGGGTCTGGCCGGCGGTGCCGGCTCCGGCGGAGGCGGGGACGCGCCGCGCACGGGCGGGAGGTTGCCCGACGAGCTCCGCCGCGAGGGCGGCGCGGCCGAGGGCTGCACGGGCTGCAGCACCGGCGGCCCCATCGCCTCGGGCGGCCGCATGGGCGGCGGCAACCGCAGCGGGCGATCGATGACCCCCTTCTGCGCGAGGCGCTCGATCTGCTCGACGATGTCGAGCCTGCCGCCGTCTCCTTTGACGGGCTTGTTCTTCTCTTCCCGCAGCCACCGCTGGAGGACCTTCCCGAGATCACCGCTGAGGTGCCGCTCGACGAGGCGCTGCGCGAACTCCGGCGCCTGGGCCACCGCGGCCCGCATCACCCGCTGCGCGCCGGCCGAGCGCATGCCCGTCGAGGGGTTCTCGAGCGCGCCGTGGATCTCGAGCACCGTCCTGGCGTCGGCCTCCGACAGCCTGCGCGCCCTGCCCGCCTCGGCCGCCTTCGCCGCCAACGCGCGCTGATCGGGCGGGAGCTTTCCGAAGAACTCCTCGCGATCGCCGTCGCTCAGGCCCGCGACGGCCGTCGCGAGGACGCGGGCGCCCATGCGGTCGCAGATCGAGATCACCTCTCGCTGCGGCATCATCAGCAGATCGGTGAAGCGGAACATGCCGACCTGCGGCGCGCCCTGCTTGAGGCCCTCCTCGAGCTTCCAACGAACGATCGAGAGAATGTCGGGGCGCACGTCGCGCCCGAGCTTGACGGTCGGGCGCGGGCCGAGCTCAGCGCGGCAGGCGTCGGCCAGCTCCGACGGGAGCGCCCGCAGCACCACCTCGACCATCGAGCTGCGCTCCTTCGACAGCAGCGCCGCCAGCCGCCTGGGGTCGGCGTTGGCCAGCTGCCGCCGCCGCATGGTGACGATGCGCTTGATCTCTTGAATGACGAGCGGAATGCGCTTGTCGCGGGGGATCTGCAGGAGGCTCTGCGCCCGGTGCTTGAGCAGCTCCTCTTCTTCAGGCGCCAAGTGCTCGAACGAGCCGATCGCGTCGGAGCCGCCGAACGCCAGCGACGTCAGCAGCAGCATCGTCTGCCGCTTCGAGAGTGACGCGAAGAACTGTTCCACTCGTCACCCGCCCGACCGGCCCCGGTCAGCCTTCCTGCGTCTTGCGCGACGGGCGGCCATTGCCGCTCCCGCCCGGTTTCCGAATGACGAGGAACGCCGCCACGCCGGCCAGCGCGAGGAAGAGCAGCGCGTTGACCGCCACCATCACCTTGAACGAGTCGCCGCTGGCCTTCTCCATGCGCAGCCCGAGCACCGACTGCATGCGCTTCTCGGGCTCGACGTCGGCTGACGAGGCCGCCTTGGCCTCGATCATCAGCACCTTCACGTTCTCTTTCTTCATCTCGCTGACCGAGTTGGCGACGAACTCCTGCACCTCGGCCGGCGTGACCGGCGGCTTGCCGTCTTCGGGGGTGAACTTGATGAAGACCGAGGCCGAGGGCGAGGGCCGCTTCTCGGGCTGCGTCAGATCGTTCACCTCGGGGATCATCACGATCGCGCGGGCCTCGAGCACCCCTGGAATGCGGTTGAGCGTGTTCGACACCTCGCCCGCGAGCGCCTCGATGAACATGGCCCGCTCTTCGGTCTGCGTGGGGATCATGCCCTTCATCTTCTTGAAGATGGCCAGGCCGTCGGCCTTGGGGCGCGGCAGCGAGTGATCCTTGAGCAGCTGGGCCGCGGCGGCCACGTCCTGCTTGGGCACGCTGATGATGTAGCGGGGCTCGTTGCCGCCCTCCTCCTTCATCTTCGCGGCGCTGATGCCGTGGAACTGGAGGAGGACGTAGATGTCGTTGGCGTCGTCTTCGGGGAGGTCGTGCTGCAGCTCGACCGAGCATGCGGACAAACCAAGGGCAGCCAGAACGAGGACGACGCGAAAGAAGTGCCGGGGCATGCGGCGCGGACCCTACTACGGGTGAGAGTGAAAAAGGGCAGCCACCTGTGTTGGTGACTGCCCTTCACGAGGCGGCGCCTGTCGAGCCCGTCAGACCTGGGTCTTGAGCGTGTCCTTCAGGCCGCTGGTGGCCTTCTCGACGACCTTGCCGGTCAGCTCGAGCTCCTGCGTGTACTTGTACATGCCGGCCTGCATCGAGAGCATCTGGGTGTTCGAGAAGTTCGCGCCGTTGAGGCCGCCGTTGATCAGCTTGTCGATCGAGGCCTGGCCCTTCTCCATGTTGGCGACGAGGCCCTTGAGCAGGCCCGTGCCCTTGTTGACCTCGGCCTTCTGGGCCACCGGGTCCATGCCCTTCGAGGTCATCTTGTCAGAGACCTTGTTGAGGCTGGACTTCTCGATCTTGCCCGCCTGCTCGACCTGCCGCGCCTTATCGGCGTGCTGGACCTGCTGGGTGGCCTGCACCTGCTGGGGCTTCTGAGCCTGGTCGACGCCCTGGCTCTTCATGGCCTTGTCGAACGAGCTTGGCCCCGCCTTGGCCTGCTGGGAGACCTGCTGCTGAGGGAGCTTCTGCTGGGCGATTTGCGCCGCCGAGATTCCTGCCAGGGGACCCGCCATGGTGATGCCTCCTCAAGTCGTCTACAGGTTCGTTATCGTCTTCATCTTCGAGAAGTTGCTTCAACCGTTCAACTGCCCGCGCGTGGAGTCGGCTGGCCCAGCTCTTCGACTGCCCGATCTCAGCGCCCGCCTCTTCCAGGGTCTTGTTCTGGAAGTAGTAACCCTGGAGCAGTTTTCGCTCTTTTTCCGGGAGCTTCTCGATGGCCCCGCGCACCCGCCGGCGCATCTGCTCCAGCTGAATGCGCTCGTCCGCAGGGAGCACATCATCCGACATCTGCATGGCGTCGGCGCCGTCCAGGCTGGTGCCGAACACCATCGCCAGGCCGGTGACGGCGCTCGAGATGCGCTCGACCTCGTCTTCGAGCCCGCCCCCGCCCCCTTCGCGGTCTGAGAGGTTGCCCAGGTAGGCGTTGGCGCGCTCACCACCCGCCGCGCCGCCCTTGAGCACGCCCATCTTGCGCAAGCCGTCGTAGATGGCGCCCTTGATGCGGTAGTGCGCGAACGTCAGAAAGTTCGCGCCGACCCGCGCATCGAACCGCTCGGCGGCCTCGAGCAGCCCGACCTGGCCCCACGCGACGAGCTCGTCCATCTCGAACTGGGAGTTGAACTGCTTGCGCACCTGGGCAGCCAGCGACCGGACGTAGGCGCCGTACTTCTCAAGGATCTGCGCCTTCGATTCCGCGAGAGGCAAGTGCGGTTACTCCTCTTGCTCTGCCTTGGTCCACAGGCGCTCGAGCGTCTGGGCCAGGCGGGGATCGTCTTTGAGTTGCTCGACGATCTTCTCGGTGAGGTGCTTGGACTGCGTGCGGACCTTGTCGCGCAAGATGTCCTGGACGAGCTTCTTGGTGGCTTCGTCGCGGCTCTTGATCTGCCCGCTCTTCATCTGGCGGGCGATGTCGAGGGCCTGCGCGACGACGGGGTTGGTGGCGGCGGTCGCGCCGACGTTCGAGGAGCCGACCAGCCCAGATGGCGCCGCCAGCGACTCGGTGCGATCGACCTTGCCGCCGAACGCGCCGCCCGCCTTGGCGGGGCCACTGGCGCCGCCGGCAGCGCCCGCTCGCCCTGCTCCACCGGCCTTGCCACCTCGACCAACACCTCGAACGGACATGTGCTCCTCGATTCGAAGAAGCCTAGCGCTTCTTCGGTGCTTCCTTCACCTTGCCGCTCGCGATCTCGAGCAGCTTCTCGGCCATGGCCTTCTCTTCGTCCGAGGGGCCGAGCTTCAGCCCGGCGTCGATCGCGGCCTTCGCTTCGGTGTTCTTGCCCGTCAACACGTAGACCTCACCGAGCCGAACTCGGGGCTCGGCGCGCTCGGGCTCGAACTTGGCGGCCAGCTGGTAGGCCCGCACGGCCAGGTCGAACCGCTCGGCGCGCTTCTTGTCGTTGGGCTCCTTGAGCGCGCGCTCGACCTCACCGATCCCCGCGAACACGGTGAGCCGGTAGGCGAACTCGGGAACACCGCCGTCGTCCTCGAGATCACGGGCGCTCTGGAGCTCCTTGAGCGCCTCGCCCGTCTTCGCCATGAAGATGAGCGCTTCAGCGCAGTGCGCCCGCGCCAGCGCGCTCTTCGGATCGAGCCGCTGGGCGGCGCGGAAGGCCTGGAGCGCCTTGTCGTACTTCTGCTGGTTGAACTCGATGGTGCCGAGGGCGAACTGCACCTGCTTGGTCTTCGGCATGAGCGCCGCGGCGCCGTTGGCGAGCTCGCGCGCGTGCTCGAACTTCCCCAGATCCATCCACAGGTACACCGACTCCAGCATCAGCATCGCCTGGTGCTTGCTGACGGGGAGGATGCTGCCGGCGATGTCTGACTTCGTCTCGGCCATGAGGGCGCTGTCCTTTCGGTTGAGAAACCGGGGCCCTGAATAGCACAAAGGGCGACCGTTGCCGGTCGCCCTCGGTGGGTGCTGCCTCAGAAGACGTCGCTTAGCGCGCGTTCTGGATGGTGTTCTTCACGGTGTCGTGCTTGCCCTTCATCACGTTCGAGATCGACGTGTAGGTCATGTTCTCGCGCTGCATCTGGTACTGCAGCTTGAGCATGTTGCTCATCTCGCCGCTCATGCCCGAGATGGCCTGGTTGCCCATGCCGACGTCGTTCGACGAGACGCCCGCGCCGAAGTTGGGGCTGGGGCCAGCGCCGCCGACCATCGGGCCGCCCGCGCCGCCGCCGACGGTGGTGTTGATGCCCGTGCCGCCGCTGACGTTCACCATGCCGGTCGACGCGTAGGCGCCCGACGAGGGGCCGCCGATGTGGTTGGAGACCGACGAGATGGCGGCCGAGACGATGCCGGCGCCGGGAACGGCGTTGCCGAGCAGGCCGACGCCCGAGGCGAGCGCGCCGCCCGCGTTGGCGAGGCCAGCCTGCATGCGCTGGCCGAAGTCCACGCCCTGCGACTGCTTGGACACGGAGAAGTTGGTCGAGATGCGAGCGGGGGTCGAGTCGATGCGGTTGACAGCCATGGGAAAACCTCCTGGGAGCTGCGTGAAGTGTCAGGGTCTCGAATCCGCCAGCACCTGCCAGCGCTGCCCTGTGTTCTCATTTTCGACGAATCACCGCCTGAGTTGCGAGGCCCCCGCCCTTACCGCTTCCCCTTTCGCTCCGAGGCAATCTTTTCGCGCACTTGGAGCAGGTGCGACATCAGCTCCTCGGTGCGCTCGAGGGCCTTGGCGACCTTTTTGGCCTGCTCGGCCTTGGGGCCCTTCAAGGCGGCGAGCCCCTCGCGCACGTCGCTGAAGAGGTTGTCGATGTCGGCCTGCTGCGCCGCGTCGACGAAGGTCGCGATCACGGGGTACTCGGGTTGCGGCATGGGAATGCGGGTGGGCTCTTCGTTGCGGCGGGCGGCCATGGTGGTTCTCCGGTCAAGGAAGGGAATCAGGAAGCGAGGAGCTGCTTGAGCTGGGTCTTGCCGACGGGGTCGCCGAAGCCGGCGAGGGCGAGCGCGGCACAGAAGCGAACCCGCTCGTCAGCGTCGGACACGAGCTTGTGGAGGGCGGCGAGGGCCTGGTCCTTGAGCACGAAGTCGACGCTCCCGGCCTGTGCGAGGCGACCGAGCGAGCGGGCGGCGGCGGCGCGCAGCGCGGGCAGCTCGTGCGCCAGCGCCTCGCACAGCGGCCTGGTGGCCGACGGATCGTTGAGCTCACCGAGCGCGGCGGCGGCCTCGACGGGGGCGAGCCCGGTCTTCATGGCGGCCACCAGCCAGGGCACCGCCTGTCGATCGCCGAGCTGGCCGAGCGCGGTGGCGATGGCGGCAGCCACCCGCGGGTGCTCGGTGCGGTAGGCCTTCAAGAGGTACGGCACCGCAGGCTTGTAGCCCGAAAGCCCCAGGGCCGAGGCCGCGCCGGCGACGACCTTGGCGCTCCCGTCGACGAGGCTCTTCACGAACTCCTTTGCGAGCTCCTCGTTGCCGAGCATGGCGAGCGCGATGGCCGCCGAGCGGCGCACGCCCACGTTAGGGTCCTGCAGCATGGCCTTGAGCCTGGGGGTCGCGGCCGTCGCCTTGAGCTGGCCGAGGGCCTCGGCGGCGTCGCCTCGCACCGCGGGCAAGGTGTCGTCGAGCCGCGCGGTGATCGCGTCGACGTCTTTCTTCGCGATCTCGGCCGAGAACACGCTCGGTCGGCCAGCCCACGCGGGCTCCAGCTCAGCGAGCTTCTCGGCGATCGCCTCTTCATCAAGAGACATTCAGTGCGCCCTCCCAAGGCGCAGCGACGCTAGAGGAATCAGCGCGCCCCATCAACGAGCGTCTTGGTCTTCGCTCTTCTTCGCGGGGGTCTTCAGGTTTCTTCATGCGGCGGCGCAGCGGCTGGGCTACGGAACGGCGCATGAACTCGATCGTTTCCATCCGCGACGTGGTGAAGGAGTACGAGCTCGGGACCACGGTGGTCCAGGCGCTGCGCGGGGTGAACCTCGACGTGCAGAAGGGCGAGTTCCTCTCGATCGCCGGGCCGTCGGGCTCCGGGAAGACGACGCTCCTCAACCTCATCGGCTGCGTGGACACGGCGACCCGGGGCGTCGTCCAGGTGGCGGGCCGCGACACGGCCAGGCTGACCGAGCGGGAGCTGACCGATCTGCGGCTCAACACCATCGGCTTCATCTTTCAGTCGTTCAACCTCGTCGCGGTGCTCAACGTCTTCCAGAACGTCGAGTTCCCGCTCCTGCTGCAGCGCAAGCTGGGGGCGAAGGCGCGCAAGGAGCGGGTGATGAGCCTGCTCGAGCAGGTCGGCCTGCACACCCACGCCAGGCACCGGCCGAGCGAGCTCTCGGGTGGCCAGCGGCAGCGCGTGGCGGTCGCGCGCGCGCTGGTGACCGAGCCGTTGTTGGTGCTGGCCGACGAGCCCACCGCCAACCTCGACTCCGAGACTGGCAACCAGATCATCGACCTCATGAAAGAGCTCAACGTGAAGAAGGGCACGACGTTCATCTTCTCGACGCACGATCACAAGGTGATGCAGCACGCCAACGCGGTCATCCGGCTGGCCGACGGCAAGGTGTTGGCCCGCGAGAGCGCCAAAGACGCCGTCGCCCACGCGCTGTCGCTGGGTGAAGCGCCGACGGCCGAAGCGAGGGCGTGATGAGCCGCCTGGGCATGCTGCTCCAGATCGCCTGGCGAAACCTGCTCGCCAGCCCGATCAACCTGATCATCGGCGGCCTGATCCTCGCGGGGACGCTGCTGTTCGTGGTCGTCGGCGGGCTGCTCGACAGCCTCAACGACTCGATGGCGCGCTCGGTGATCGGCTCGGTGGCCGGGCACATTCAGATCTACTCGTCGAAGTCGAAGGACGAGCTCTCGCTCTTCGGCGGCATGGGCGGCGACCCCGAGCTCGCGGCGGTGACCGAGTTCCCCCGCATCAAAGAAGCCGTCGAGGGGCTCGAGAACGTCAAAGAGGTGGTGCCGATGGGCTCCTCGGGCGCGCTCATCACCGCCGGGAACATCGTCGACGTCACGCTCGAGAAGCTCCGTAACCTCATCAAGGCCCGCGCCGGCAGCGCCGACGACCCCCGGCTTGCGCGCCTGACGCCCGAAGCGCTCGACGCTCGCATCAGCGCGACGCGGCGCCACGTTCGGCAGATCATCCGCGTGCTCGAGGCCGACCAGAAGAAGGCCCTCGCGATCTTGAAGGACCAGGCCATCGACCCCGACGTGGTCGCGTCGCTCGAGAAGGTCTCGCAAGACGCGTTCTGGGACGACTTCGACCAGGACCCGTGGGGCTCGCTCGAGTTCCTCGAGAACAAGATCGCCCCGCAGGTCACCGACGCCCAGCTGATGTTCCTGCGCTACCTCGGCACCGACCTCGATCAGTTCCAGCAGTCGTTCGACCGCATGCAGGTGATCGACGGCACGCCGGTGCCGAAGGGGCAGCGCGGGTTCCTCATCGCGAAGCTCTTCTACGAAGACCAGATGAAGCTGAAGAACGCGCGGCGGCTCGACAAGCTCCGCGACGCGACGGCCAACGGCCGGCTCATCGCAAGCGACGACGAGCTCAAGCGCTTCGTCAAGGAGAACCGCACCCAGACCCGCGACATCGTGCTCCAGCTCGACGACCTCAAGACGGCCGAGGCCACGACGAAACTCCAGGCGTTCTTGAAGAGCACCGACCCCGACCTCACCGCCCTGCTGTCGACCTTCTTCGACACCACCGACGAGAACCTCGAGGCGCGCGCGGCGTTCTTCTACGCAGAGCTCGCGCCGATGATCGAGCTCTACAAGGTGCGCATCGGAGACACGCTCACCATCAAGGCCTTCACCCGCGGCGGCGCCATTCAGGCGGTGAACGTCAAGGTGTACGGCACCTTCTCGTTCACCGGCCTCGAGAAGTCACCGCTCGCCGGCAACACCAGCCTGATGGACCTGATGAGCTTCCGCGATCTCTACGGCTACCTCACCGTCGACAAGGCCGAAGAGATCAAGCGGCTGCAGCAGGACACCGGCGCGCAGACCGTCACGCGCGCCAACGCCGAAGACGAGCTGTTCGGAGAGGGCGCCACCATCGTCGCCGAGGCCACGGCGGGCATCATCGACGAAGACAAGACCTTCACCGGGGTGGGCCGGCGGCTTCGCGAAGACGATCTGGTCAAGCGCGTCTACACCGACTCCGAGATCAACTCTGGCGTCGTGCTCAACGCGGCGGTGATGGTGAAGGACCCCAGCCAGCTGACCGCGACGATCGAGGCCATCAACCGGCTGTCCGAGGAGAAGAACCTCTCGATCAAGGCGGTGTCGTGGCAGCAGGCGTCGGGCATTCTCGGCCAGATCATCACCTTCTTCCGGGGCGTCTTGATCCTCGCGGTGCTCTTCATCTTCGGCATCGCGATGGTGATCATCAACAACGCGATGATGATGGCGACGCTCCAGCGCACGCAGACCATCGGCACCATGCGGGCCATCGGCGCCCAGCGCTCGCTCGTGCTCACCATGGTGCTGACCGAGTCGGTGGTGCTGGGGGTGCTCTTCGGCGGCGTGGGCATTCTGCTGGGCACCGGGGTGATGGCGTGGCTGCACCAGCGGGGCATTCCGGCGCCGAACGACGTGGCCTACTTCTTCTTCTCGGGCCCGAGGCTGCTGCCCGACGTCTCGTCCGGCAACCTGGCGATCGCGCTCGTCATCATCCTCGCGGTGACCCTCTTCTCCACCCTGTTCCCGGCCCTGATCGCGACCCGCATCTCTCCGCTGCGGGCGATGCAGGCGGACGAGTAGCCATGACGATCTTCGACCCCATGCTGTGGCTGATCGCGATCCGCAGCCTGTTCCAGCACCGCGTTCGCACCTCGCTGCTCGGCGCCGCCATCGCGGTGGTGACGGCGCTGCTGGTCTCGCTGGCCGGCATCTACGTCGGCATGAAGACCACCCTGCTGGTCTCGGCCACCACGCTGATGAGCGGCCACGTCAACGTCGCGGGCTTCTACAAGTCGACCGCGAGCTCGTCGGCGCCGGTCGTCACCCAGTACCAGAAGCTGCGCGACATCGTTCAGCGCGACGTCAAGGACCTCGACTACGTCGTTCAACGTGGGCGCGGCTGGGCCAAGCTGATCAGCGACTCGGGCTCGATGCAGGTCGGCATCGGCGGCATCGACATCGTCAACGAGCCGGGCTTCGTGAAGGTGGTGCAGCTCAAGAGCGGCTCGCTCGAGGGCCTCAAGCGGCCCGACGGGCTGCTGCTGTTCGAGGAGCAGGCCCGCAAGCTCGACGTGAAGGTCGGCGACCGCCTCACCTTCTCGGCCCCCACCTTCAAGGGCACCAACAACACCATCGACGTCACCGTCGTCGCCATCGCCGCCAACATCGGCATGCTCTCGAGCTGGAACACCTACATGAGCGACCAGGGGCTGCGGCAGCTGTACCAGCTCAACGACGAGACGACCGGCGCGCTGCAGATCTACATCAAAGATCTCTCGAAGGTCCGCGCGGTGCAGGAGCTGCTGCGCAAGTCCTTCGCGGCCGAGGGGTTCGAGCTGCTCGACAACGACCCGCGCCCGTTCTTCGCCAAGTTCGACGGCGTCAACCGCGAGTCGTGGACGGGCCAGAAGCTCGACATCACCAACTGGGAAGACGAGACGAGCTTCGTGCAGTGGTTCGTCACCATCCTTACCGTGGCGGCGACCACCGTCATCTTCGTGCTCACGGTGATCATCGGCGTCGGCATCATGAACGTGATGTGGATCTCGATTCGTGAGCGCACCCGCGAGATCGGCACCCTGCGCGCGGTCGGCATGCAGCGCCGCTCGGTGCTGGCGATGTTCGTGACCGAGGGGTTCCTGCTGGGGCTGATGGGAACGACCGCGGGCGTGGTCGTCGGCGGCGTGCTCTCGGTGGTGCTGAACAACGCGGCCATCAAGTTGCCCAAGGGCGCCCAGCTGGTGCTGATGAGCGAGAAGCTCATCGTCGCGCCGACCGCCGGGTGGATCGTCTTCGCCGTGCTCTTCATCACCGGCGTGATCACGCTGATCTCGCTCATTCCCTCTTTCCTCGCGGCCCGGCTCAAGCCGATCTCCGCCATGTCTCACGTGGGGTAACCGATGCGTTCCTTCTTCCTCGCCGTCATCACCCTGCTCGCCCTCGCCGCCGCGCGCCCCGCGCTGGCGATGGACAAGAGCGAGCTCCTCAAGCTGCTCAACGAGATCGACGACCGGCAGCGCAACGGCGGCGACTACAAGGCGCTGCTGTACCTGGAGCAGAAGGAGAAGGACAAAGCCGACGTCGTGCGCGAGATGGTCGTCTACCGCCGCGACGCCGACGACAAGCTGATGCTGCTGTTCGCCAAGCCCAAGAGCGAAGAGGGCAAGGGCGTGCTGCGGCTCGACAAGAACCTGTGGACCTACGACCCCGGCACCGGGAAGTGGGACCGCACCACCGAGCGCGAGCGCATCGGCGGCACCAACACCCGGCGGTCCGACTTCGACGAGTCGCGCCTGGCCGACGAGTTCGACCCCTCGTTCGTCGGTGAAGAGAAGCTCGGCAAGTTCGAGACGCTGGTGCTCGACCTCAAGGTGAAGCCCGGCATCGACGTCGCCTACCCGGTGCTCAAGCTGTGGATCGACAAGGCCACCCACAACATCCTCAAGCGACAGGAGTTCGCCCTCTCGGGGAAGCTGGCCCGCACCTCGTACTACCCGAAGTGGCAGAAGCTCTTCTCGGAGTCGAAGAAGGCCGAGCTGTGGTTCCCCGGCGAGATCCGCATCTTCGACGAGATCGAGAAGTCGAACTCGACGCTCGTGCTCTTCAAGACCGTCGACCTGCAGTCGCTCGATCAGAACATGTTCACCAAGGCCTGGCTCGAGTCGAAGAGCCGCTAGAGACCACCATGAGATCGCTTCGAGTCGCGGTGCTGGCGTGCTGCCTGGCGCCGCTGTCTTCCCTTGGGCAAGACCGCCCGAACGAGGCCGACCTCTTCGGCGGCCCAGAGCCAGCGGCCCCCGACGCCGGGCGGGGCTTCGAGGACGAGCTGTTCGGCGGCGGCTCTGACTCGCCGACGCAGATCTCGCTCACCCCCGACGGCGGCGCGGACCGCGACGTCACCGCCCTCATGGGCACCAGCGTCAGCAAGTTCGACACCGGCGAGATCAAGTCAGACCCGCTCAAGCTGGGCGCGAACCTGAACATGTTCGGTCAGATCCTCTTTCAGGAGGGCAAGGCCGCCGCGAAGGAGCCGGTGAGCCTGCCGATGCTGTTCGAGGCGTACATGGACGGCCGGCCGACCGACCGGCTGCGGGCCTACGGCGTCGCGCGGCTCCAGTACGATCCGTCGCGCCCGGCCGCGGCGACGACGACCACCACCACGTCCACCACGCCGACGATGAGCGACATGATGAACATGGGCATGTTGTCGCTGCCCGGGGTCAGCTCGATCGGGCTCACCGGGGCGACGGCGCAGAACCCGACGGTGGCGCTCGATCAGCTGTGGCTGCGCTTCGACATCGCGCGCACCGTGTACCTCACCGTCGGCCGCCAGAAGGTGCGCTGGGGCACCGCGCGCGTCTGGTACCCGACCGACTTCCTCAACTCGCAGCCCCGCGATCCGTTCAACCCCTTCGACGTCCGCCTCGGCGTCAACATGGTGAAGGTGCACGTGCCCGTCGAGAAGCTGGGGTGGAACTTCTACGGGTACGCGCTGTTCGACAACATCGGAGCCGGCAACACCCAGCTGACCCTGGGCAACGTGGGCGGCGCGCTACGGGCGGAGTTCGTGGTGTGGCAGGCGGAGCTGGGCCTGGGCGCCGTGTGGCAGAACGGCCGGCGCCCTCGCTACGCCGCCGACGTCTCGCTCCCGATCGGGCCCTTCGACGTGTACGGCGAGGTGGCGATCCGCTCCGGGCAGGACTTTGTCATCACCCGCGCGCCGGCCGACACGAAGTTCCAGTCGTTCCTCGACGCGGCGCAGACGGCGGGCCTCCGCAACGCCTTCGGAGAAGACTTCATCTCGGCCTACGCCGACGAGCTGTCGAAGTTCGACGTGAACATCGGCCGGGGCACCGGGGTGTACGCGCAGGTCTCGGGCGGGCTCTCGTGGCAGTTCAACTACACCGACAAGAACTTCGGCGTGCTCGCCGCGGAGTACTTCTACAACCCCGCCGGCTACGCGAACCCCATCGAGTACCAGGCCGGGCTCTTCATCGCGCAGGGCGTCTACGGGCTCAAGCCCGACCCGGTGCAGCAGATCCCCCTGTACGCAGGCCGGCACTACCTGGCGCTGATCGCGTCGGCGCCGGGCATTCCCGAGTTCCCGTGGATCAGCGTGAGCGCCACCAACCTGCTCAACCTCAACGACGTCTCGGGGCTGGCGCGGCTCGACGTCACGTTCCGCGTGCTGACGTACCTGAACGTGCAGGTCTTCGGCGCGCTCTTCTACGGCCAGAAGGGCGGCGAGCTGCGCTTCCAGTTGCCCAGCGAGCTGGCGAGCCAGGTTCCCGGCGCGGCGAGCTTCGCGGCGCCGGTGGCCCAGGCGGGCGTGCTGCTGCGCCTGAGCATCTGACCGTCACTCCTCCATCTTGAAGAGATCTTCGACGTCGCGCTCGGTGAGGGCCTTGCCGACGTCGGCGTCGGTGCCCAGCACGCCCGCGGCCAGCTCCCGCTTGCGCTGCTGCAGCGCGAGGATCTTCTCTTCGACGGTGTTGCGGGTGATCAGCTTGTAGCTGAACACCGAGCGCGTCTGCCCGATGCGGTGGGTGCGGTCGGTGGCCTGATCTTCGACGGCCGGGTTCCACCACGGATCGTAGTGGATGACGTAGTCGGCGGCGGTCAGGTTGAGGCCGGTGCCGCCGGCCTTGAGCGAGATGAAGAACACCGGAGGGCCGTCGGGGACGTTGAAGGCGTCGACCTTGCCCATGCGGTCCTTGGTGCGGCCGTCGAGGTACAGGTAGCCGAGCTTCTTCTCGTCGGCCTGCTGCTTGAGCAGCTCGAGCATCTCGGTGAACTGGCTGAAGACGAGGGCGCGGTGGCCTTCGCGAACCAGCTCGTCCACCAGCTCGCCGAACCGCTCGAGCTTGGCCGAGCCCGGCAGTTGGGTGCCCGGCGGCAACTTCAGCAGGCGCGGGTCGCAGCACACCTGACGCAGCTTCATCAGCGCCGAGAGGATCGAGATGCGCGACTTGTTGAAGCCCTGCTTCTCGATCTGATCGTAGACCTTGCGCTTGGTCTCCTGCAGCACCTCTCGGTAGAGGGCCTGCTGGCCCGCGTCCATGTCCACCCAGGTGACGACCTCGGTCTTGGGCGGCAGATCTTTGGCGACCTCGGTCTTGAGGCGGCGGAGGATGAACGGGTGAATGCGGCGCTTGAGGCGCTCGCGCGTCTCCATGTCGCCCTGCACCATGATGGGCTGCTCGAAGCGCTCGTTGAAGGCGTCGGCGCTGCCGAGGAACCCCGGCATCAGGAAGTCGAAGATGCTCCAGAGCTCCGAGAGGCGGTTCTCGAGCGGGGTGCCGGTGAGGGCCACCCGGCTGTCGGCGTCGATCGCCTTGCACGCCTGCGCGGTCGCCGAGTCGGCGTTCTTGATGTTCTGCGCCTCGTCGAGAATGACGGTGCGGAACTTCACCTCTTTGAGCTGCTCGATGTCGCGGCGAATGAGCGAGTAGCTGGTCAACACCACGTCGACCTTCTCGAGCATGCCGATGTTCTCTTTGCGATCGGCGCCGTGCCAGGTGAAGCGCGACAGCGAGGGCACGAAGCGCTCGATCTCGCGCTCCCAGTTCGGCAGCACCGAGGTGGGCGCGACCACCAGCACCGGCTTGCTGCCGTGCTCCTGCTTCACCTTGAGCAAGAGCGACAGCGCCTGCACCGTCTTGCCCAGGCCCATGTCGTCGGCGAGCACGCCCGACAGCCCGTGGCGGAAGAGGAACCACAGCCACGAGAGGCCGGCCTCCTGGTAGTGGCGCAGCGTCGCGGACAGCCCCTCGGGCGCCTTCACCGGAGGAATGCCGTCGATCTCCTTCAGCTCGGCGATGGCGCGCTTGGCCTTGGCCTCGACCTCGACGTCGCCGAGCGTCGCGAGCAGGTCGAGCGCGGTGGCGTGGAAGAGCGGGAGCTTGGTGGTCTTCTTGCCCGGCATCGCGCCGGCCTCTTCGAGCAGCGTGGTGGCCGTCTTCAGCTCGGCGAGATCGACCTCGGCGAAGGAGCCGTCCTTGAGGGCGATGAACTTGCGCCCCGAGTCGAGGAACATGCGCACGGCCCCGAGATCGACCGACTGATCTTCGCTGACGAACTCGGCCTCGAGATCGAACCAGTTCACCGACGACATGTTCACGCGAATGCGAGGGCGGAGCTTGGCGCGCATGCGCAGCTTCGGTGGGGCGGCGGCGAAGATCTCCCACGCCTTCGGCAGCGCGGCGCGCCCGTTGGCCCAGAAGTCGATCGCCTTGTCGCCCAGCGCCTCGTACGAGCTGGTGGCGTCGTCGTAGCGCAGGCCCGCGTCGACCAGCGTCTTGCCAGCCCCGCGCTCGAGCTCGTCGCGCCGCAAGAAGAGCTTGCGCGAGTCGCCCGCCCCGCCGCTCGCGTAGCCCAGGTACCGGGCCGAAGGAGACACCGGCACGGTGACGGCCTGGCCGTAGCGCGCGGCGAGCTGCGCCTTCACGTAGTCGGCCTTGCCCTCGAGGGTGACGATGAAGCTGGGCTCGGCGGTCTCGTCGACGTCGATGCCGTCGGCCTGGAGCGACAGCCGGTAGCGCGGCAGGTGCGCGGCGAAGAACGAGAGGGTGCGATCGAGCTGGTTGGGCGGGAACGACATCTGCGGCTCGAGCATCCACTTGCGCAGCATGCGCGGCGGGAAGTCGGGCTCGAGCAGGTGGGCGTTCTGGCCGGCGATCACCCAGGTGCGGCGGCCGCACAGCACGATCACGTCCTTGAGCTGAACGGTGGCGCCGTCGGGGAGCGCCACGTCGACGCGCGCGGTGGCGCCTTCGGGCTTGTTGCTCAGCTTGATGACGGGCCGCGCGGGCTCGGCGCCGAACACCAGGGCGGTGCCGCGGTAGACGACGCGGCGGTTCTTCAGCACCTCGAGCAGCTCGCCCATCGCGTCGTCGCTGAGCACGATCTTCGAGTCGAAGCGGATCTCGTAGCGGCCGAGCTCCTGGAAGACGCGCTCGTCGGCGGGCGTGATGCGGGTGCCGGCCGAGAGCAGCCGCTTGACGTGCACCGGCCCCTTGGCCTGCTGATCGGAGCGCCGCGCCTCCACCACCCACACCCGGCCACCCGACTGCGCGTTGGTGGGCGTGATGCGGTAGACGAACTCGAGATCGGGCTGCGCCGAGAGGCCCAGCCAGTTCTCGAGCTTGGCGACGGTCGGCAGCCCTGCGCCCTCGGGCTCGGGGGCCTGGCGCTCCTGCGCGAGCGGTGAGGCAGCGCTGGGCTCGCCGGCGGAGTCGGCGGCCTCGCCGGCCTCGGGCTCGACCGCCGCGGCGTTCTGCGCGGCGCGAATGCGGGTGAGGTAGATCAGCGACGCGGCGACGACGTGCTCGCAGTGGGGCCCGGCCTTGCCGAACGCCTCGCAGGTGCAGCTCGACTCGATGGTGCCGTCGTCGGCAGGGGCGACCTGCACCTCGTACTTCTGCCCCTCGGTGCCTCCCACTTTGGCGGCGATGCCGACCTCGGTGCGGCCCAGCGTCGAGACGCGGCGCGCCTCGGCGGTCTGCCGGCCCTTCTTGAAGGTCGTGGGTTCGACGGCGTCGCGCAGGCTCTTGAGCCAGAGACCGTCATCGGGTGGAAGCTTTTGGGTGGTGGCGTTCATGACGAAGGGCGAAGGGTCCGCGTAACAGGGCTTGGCTGGCGGTGCTACTGCTCGATGGACGACGGCGCACAACCGTTGCCCCTCGTTCGGGGCGGGTGTAGGTGCCGCCTCCATGCGTCTTGCCCTGATCCTGCTGGCCGTGTCCGTCGCGCTGCTGGGCTGCTTCGACCCTGGCAACGTCGACCCCGATGGTGGCCGCATTCGCGTCAACTGCGACACCTTCTCGACGGCCTGGCCGGTTCAGGTGACCGACCTGTCGGGCATGGCGGCGGTGGGCGCCGACGTCACGGCCATCAACGACACCGACATGTCGAAGAAGTCGACCGGCAAGACCGACGCCCGCGGCATCGCGCTGGTGGACGGCAAGGTGGTCGGCGACGGCCCCGTCACGGTGACGGCGACCCTCAACGGGTTGTCGACCCGCCCCGGGCGCTTCACCTTCACGCCGAGCGAGTGCGCGGGCTCCATCGTCGAGCCGCGCGATCTTCGCCTGCAGCTGCAGCGCTGACTCCACCGCCCGTCTCGCGAGGCCTCTCGCATGGCCAGGAAGCCGTCGTTGGCCGAGCTCCGAGCGAAGTACCTCCGCGAGGGGGCCCAGGTGCCCTCGTCGCTGGTGTCGTCGCTCGAGGCCGACGGGCGCGCCGGCGCGCTGGCGCTGGCGAAGGCCATCAAGGCACGCCAGGCCGGGAACCGCGCCGAAGGGCAGCGCCTGCGGCACATGCTGAAGTTCGAGAACGAGCTGTGGGCCCAGGGCTTCAAGCTGATCGCGGGCGTCGACGAGGCTGGCGCGGGCCCCTGCGCCGGGCCCGTGGTGGCGGGCGCGGCGATCCTCCCCCTCGGCTACAAGCTGCGCGGGCTCGACGACTCCAAGAAGATCCTCGAGGAGTCGACCCGTGAGGAGCTGGCCGAGGCGGTGAAGCGCGACGCGATCGCGTGGGCGACCGGCTGGGCGAGCCACGAAGAGATCGACACCATCAACATCTACCAGGCGGGCCTGCTGGCGATGCGCCGCGCCGTCGAGGGCCTGGCGATCGTGCCCGACTACCTGCTGGTCGACGCCCGCCGGGTGCCCGGGGTGCCGCAGCCACAGCAGGGCATCGTCAAGGGCGACGCGCAGAGCCTGTCGATCGCCGCCGGCGCGATCCTCGCCAAGACGACGCGCGATCGGCACATGAACGAGCTGGGCAAGCAGCACCCGGAGTACGGCTTCGAGGGGCACAAGGGCTACCCGACGCCCGAGCACCTCGCGGCGCTTCAGCGGCACGGCGCCCTGCCCTTTCATCGCCGCAGCTACGCCCCGGTGCGCCGCGTGCTCGGGCTCGACCCGACGCAGCAGGAGCTGTTCTCGGTCGCCGCCTCGAAGGCGCGTTAACCGAGCAGCGCCTGAAGGTGCGGCACCATCAACCGAAACGCCTGACCGCGGTGCGAGAGGCCCGACTTCTCTTCGTGCGTCAGCTCGGCCAGGGTGTGGCCATCGGAGAGCTCGAAGATCGGATCGTACCCGAAGCCGTGCGCGCCCCGGGGGGCCCGGCCGATGCGGCCTTCACAGGTGCCCCGGGTGAACCGCACCTCTTGCGCGGGGCTGCACAGGCACAAGGAACAGACGAAGCGCGCGGTGCGCTGCTCGGTCGCGACCCCGTCGAGCTCGGCCAGGAGCTTCTCGATGCGCTCCCGATCGGTCGGGGCATAGCGCGCCGAGCGCACGCCGGGCCGGCCCTGGAGCGCGTCGACGACCAGCCCCGAGTCGTCCGCGAGCGCCCACCGCCCGGTCGCCCTCGCGACGGCGCGGGCCTTGAGCTCGGCGTTGCCCTCGAAGGTGTCGGCGGTCTCGTCGATCTCACCGATCGAGGGGAAGTCGGCGAGCGACTGAATGGGCAGCGCTGCGCCGACCAGCCCCTGGAGCTCGACGAGCTTGCCCCTGTTCGAGGTGGCGAAGACGAGCCCCTTCATCCCAGCACGCGGCGCTGCGCCTCGATCAGCTGGTTGATGGCGGCGGTGCCGGCGTCGAGCATGGCGTCGAGCTTCGCGCGGTCGAAGGAGCCGTTCTCGGCGGTGCCCTGCACCTCGACGAGCTTGCCGCCCTCGAGGCCGACGATGTTCAGATCGACCTCGGCGGTGCTGTCTTCCACGTAGTCGAGATCGACCGAGACGGTGCCCTTGACGATGCCGACGCTGATGGCGGCCACGGGGACGACGGGCGGCAGCTTCGAGAGCTTGCCCGAGGCGTGGAGCTTGCGCATGGCGAGCACCAGCGCGACGTAGGCGCCGGTGATCGACGCGGTGCGGGTGCCACCGTCGGCCTGAATCACGTCGCAGTCGAGGGTGAAGGTGCGCACGCCGAGCGTCTTGGGCTCGACACACGCGCGCAGCGAGCGGCCGATGAGGCGCTGGATCTCGAGCGTGCGGCCGCCCTGCTTGCCCTTGGCCGCCTCACGGGGGCTGCGGTCGTGCGTCGAGCGGGGCAGCATTCCGTACTCCGCCGTCACCCAGCCGGCGCCGGTGCCCATCATGTGCGGCGGAACGCGCTCTTCAACCGAGCAGGTGACGAGCACCCTGGTGTCGCCGAACTCGACCTGGCAGCTGCCTTCGGCGTGCTTGTTGATGCCAGGCGTGAGGATGACGGGGCGAGTGTCGAGAGGGCCGCGGCTGTAGGAGCGCATGGGCGCGCTCTATACGAGCTTCGGCCCCGAAGCGACGCGCCGATGCGAACGCTACCTGCTGCCCCCGGCTGGCGCGGGCACCACGCCCTCGCTCCGCTTGCTCTCACGGGCGCCGACCTGCGCGAGGAACGCCTTGATGCCCTCGGCGATGCTCTCGGCGACCTGCTGCTGGTACTTCGCGTCGGCCAGCCGAGCGCCTTCCCGCGGGTGCGAGACGAAGCCCACCTCGATCAGCACCGCAGGCGCTTCGAGCCCCATCAGCACGTAGAACGGGGCCTGCTGCACGCCTCGATCCTGCGCGCCCGTGCCCGCGATCAGCGACTCATGCACCGAGTAGGCGAGCCGCGACGAGTCGTGGTGTGTCTCGGCCTTCTGGAGATCGGCGAGGATGAAGGCGAGCGTGTCGGACGACGGCGCCTTCGCCTGCTGCCGGCCCTCGGCGTTCTCTCGCGCGGCCACCTTCTTCGCGTCTTCGCCGCTCGCCGAGGCCGAGAGGAAGTACGTCTCGATGCCCTCGTTGACGCGGCGCTGGCTTGCCGTCGGCATCGAGTTGGCGTGAATCGAGACGAAGAGATCGGGCCGCTGCCGGTTGGCGAACATGACGCGCTCGTCGAGGTGGAGCCGCTGGTCGCCGTCGCGGGTCAGCTTCACCTTCGCCTCGAGCTCGGCCTCGAGCTTCGCCTTCAGCTTCTTCGAGATGTTCAGCGCCAGGTTCTTCTCGAGCAGGCCGCCTGGCGACGCCGCGCCCTCTTGCCCGCCGCCGTGGCCCGGGTCGATCACGATGAGGGGGCCCGCCAGCGACGCGGTGGCGACCAGCCCAGACAGGAGCAGCGCTCTCACGACGGCGAGTATGGCGTGCCTTTGGCGGGTGCTCCAGTCGGGGGCCTCAGGCGGTGTGCGCCTGCACCCACTGCGTCATCGCCGGCGCCGGGAGCACCCCCGACTGGCGCGCGGCTTCCCGGCCGCCCTTGAAGACGACGAAGGTGGGGATGCCGCGAATCCCCAGCTGCGCAGACGGCTGCGGGTGTTCGTCGGTGTTCACCTTGAGCACCACCAGCTTGCCGGCCTGCTGACGGCCAACCGCGTCGAGGATCGGCGCGGCCATGCGGCAGGGCCCACACCACGGCGCCCAGAAATCGACCAGCACCGGCACCGGCGACGAGGCGACTGCCCGCGTGTAGCCGTCGGCATCGACCTCCTGGGGGGCACCCGAGACATCGAGGTCCTTCTTGCAGCGGCCGCAGGTCGCCACTCCGGAGTGACCGGAGGGGACGCGGTTGAACGCACCACACGAGGAGCATCGGAACATGGGTCTATGGATAAGCAGGCTCAGGCGATCGTCAGCCCCGGCTTGCCCTTCTCGAGCCAACCGATCGGCCAGGCCTCGACCTTCTTCGCCGCGAGCAGCCTGAGCGCCTTCGCCACGTCTTTCTCGGGCACGCAGGCCAGGAGCCCGCCGTTGGTCTGGGCATCAGCCAGCACATGCTTGATGGCCTCGGGCAACCCTTCGGGGAAACGAACGCCCTTCGCCGCATGCTCGAGGTTGGTCTTCGTGCCACCGGGCACCACGCCCTGCTCTGCCAGGGCCGCGATCTCAGGCAACAGCGGCACCCGCTCGAGCTCGATGACCCCGCGCAGCTTCGCGCCGCGAGCCACCTCGAGCGCGTGCCCCAGGAGTCCGAAGCCCGTCACGTCAGTCAGCGCGTTCACCTTGAACTTGCCGCTCGCGAAGACCTCTCCGGCCTTCATGTTGAGCGCCGCCATCTGCTCGGTGACGCGCGCGATCAACGCCTTCGACGCCAGGCCCCGCTTGAGCGCCGTGGTGGCGATGCCGGTGCCGATCGGCTTGGTGAGGATCAGCACGTCACCCGCCTTGCCGCCGGCGTTGGTGAGGATCTTCTTCGGGTGAATCGTGCCGGTGACGGCGAGCCCGTACTTCGGCTCCGGCGACTGGATGGAGTGACCGCCGAGAATGGGGATGCCCGCCTCCTTCGCCTTCGACGCGCCGCCGGCGAGGATCTGGTGGAGGATCTCGATCGGCAGCTCCTTCGGGAACGCGACGATGTTGAGGGCGAAGATCGGCTTCGCGCCCATCGCCCAGATGTCACTCATCGCGTTGGCCGCCGCGATCTGTCCGTACGCGAACGGGTCGTCGAGCACCGGCGGGAAGAAGTCGACCGTCTCGACGATCGCGAGATCGGGCCGCAGCCGGTACACCGCCGCGTCGTCGCTCGTCTCGAAGCCCACCAGCGCGTCTTTGACCTTCGTGTTCGAGATGCCTCGCAACACCTGGTGCAGCACGTCGGGGCGAAGCTTGGCGGCGCAGCCAGCGCAGTTCGAGAGCTGGGTCAGCTTCGGAATCGGAGCGTTCATGGTGACCGCTCCTTAGCGTCGGGAGCCGCGGCGCGCAGCACGCCAGGACGCTGGCCGTCAGTGACCGCGCCGTCGAAAGTCATGGAGTTCATCCCCGAACGAAAGAGGATGCACCCATGGCCAACGCCCGAAACCCGCTGCCCGAGGCCCAGATGGGCCCCGCCGAGAAGCTGCTCGACCTCATCCTCTCGAGCTCGGCGCACCTCTGGCACAACCGCCCCGGCATCGAGGTCGCCGGCACCTGGCAGATGAAGCCCAGCCGCGGCGCGCCGCTGCCTCGCGGCGCGAAGGAGGTGCGCCCCGGCCTCCACGTGACCGCCGCCGAGCGCCTCTACACGCGCCTGCTCGAGATCTACGCGCTCAACCACGATCTGTTCGCCCACTTCGCCAGCTACGCGCTCAAGGAGACCGACTGGCGCGATCTGAAGGTGGCCGCCTCGGCGCTGATGCTGGTGCAGACCCGCTCGGGCCAGCCGGTGAAGGACGACGACGGCTCGGTGGCCTTCGTGGACGACGACTTCCGCCGCATCGGCGAGGCGATGCTCCTGTTCTACGAGAAGAAGTCGCAGCGCATGATGACGCCCAAGGCGGTGCTGCGCGTCGCCGAGCTGCTCGAGACCGACGAGATCGCGAAGCTCAACCGCAGGGCCGGCTTCGGTGACCCGGCCTCGAAGAAGGCGCCGCTGGGGCGCTGGAAGCGCGCCGCGCAGAAGTGGCTCGAGTACCGCGAGTCGAACCCCCAGCTGCTCGAGGGGCTGGTGAAGGCCGGCTTCAAAGAGACCATCAAGGCCATCGCGCGCAAGGCTGGCTACAAGCCGAAGTCGCAGCGCTTCTTCGAGGTGCTGGGGTGGAAGCAGAAGCAGGCCGCGGGTGGGCACCGCTCGGTCGGCCTGGGCGCGCTCAAGCTCGAGAAGAAGGACCGCTTCGACGGCCTCAGCGAGGTCGAGATCTGCGAGGCGATCGAGACGCAGCGGCTCTCGTACAAAGAGGTGGTGGGCCGCCTCCCGAAGGACGTGGGCCTCACGCCGGCGATCATGGCGGCGCTGGTGCCGTCGCTCTCCGACCGCGACCTCCGCATCCTCACGCCGACGCTCGAGTCGCTCGGGCTGATGGCCGACGCCGAGATCCGCGCGCGGTGGGAAAAGGCCATCGCCGAGGCGACCGATCAGCGCTCGCTGAACGTGGCGAAGAACGTCCGGTCGCAGGCGCTCAAGGAGAAGCTCGTCGAGGCGGCTGACGTCGCCGCGAAGAAGGCGGTCACCGAAGCGACGAAGGACGTCGACGTGCGGGTGATGTTCCTGATCGACAAGTCGGGCTCGATGGAGGGCGCCATCGAGCAGTCCAAGGAGGCGCTGACGAAGATCCTCGCCGGCTTCCCACTCGAGAAGGTGCACATCGCCACCTTCGACACCACCGGCACGGTGCTGGTGCCCAAGGCCGCCAACAGCGCCGCGGTGAAGCACATGCTGGGGTCGATCAGGGCGAGCGGGGGCACCGTGCACGCCGCGGCGTTGCGAGCGCTCCACGGGAGCGGCGTGCGGTTCCCTGCCGAGGCCCGGCTGGTGGTGATCGTCGTCGGCGACGAGGCGGGCGAGGCAGGCGATCAGCTCGCGCGCGCCTTCCGTGACTTCGGCTACGCGCCAGCCGCCATGGCGATGATGGTGTCGGTGGCGGGCCACGGCGCGCGCGGCAACACCGTGCGCTCGGCGGCCGGCCAGCTCAAGGTGCCCTTCAGCGAGGTGAACGTCAGCTCCTTCGACGACCCGTACCAGGTGACGCGCGTGCTCAAGGCGCTCCTCGACGCGCCGGTGGCGCTGGGCGCGGCCCCGCAGCAGGGCTGGGTCGAGCGGGTGATGCGCACGCCCCTGCTCGAGCTGAAGGCCTGACCCCATGGTCGACTACCGGCGGTTCCTCGCGAAGACCGAGACGCTCACCCTGCCCTGGCTCGGCGGGCGTGAGGTCGACGCGAAGGACCGCCGGCTTCGGCTCGACGGCGACGCCCCCGAGAAGCCGGGCTGGTTTCGCTTCGAGGTGATGGGCCGAAGGGCGCGGGTGCAGGCGCCGGCCGACGCCCCTTCGCTCGAGGCGCTGCCGAAGGTGCGCGGGTGGCTGCGCGGCGACCGGCTCTTCCGCGAGGGCGGCGCGCTGGAGCCGGTGCAGCTGCTGCCTGAGGAGGAGCCGCCCGCCTTCAGCCCCATCGTCGCGCGGCGCTGGAGCCCGACCGTCTTGTTGTTCGAGGGGCTGGAGTTCGAGACCGAAGCCGAGGGCGCGGCGCGTGAGGCGCTCGGTGACCGCAGGTCGTTGCAGGCGGTGAAGGGGGTGCCGGCGCCGTTGCGCGCCGCGTACGGCCTGGCGCTGCTCGAGCGCGTCGCCCGAGAGGTGAACGTGCGCTTCGCGCCACATGAGGTGCGGCTGGCGCTGGGGCCGATCGCCGAGGGCGGCGTCGAGAGGGCGCGCGAGGTGCTCCGCGCGCTCGAGGCGGAGCGCGCGCTGGCGCGACGGGAGCTGGACGAGCTCGCCCGCCGCCGCCAGCAGGCGCTGCTCGCGGCCGACGTCGCCGCGCAGGTCGACGCGCTCCGCGAACGGCAGGCGATCGGCGCCGTGCACGCCATGGGGCGACGCAACCGGCCCCAGGCGCCCATCGAGGAGCGCGCCGAAGAGGCCCTGGCCGCCGCCGGCGCCCAGCTCGAGACGCTGCGTCGGCTGCGCGGCGATCAGCTCGAGGTGGTGTTCCGCTACCAGGGCGAGCGCTTCATCTCGATCGTCGACGGCGCCACGCTGCAGGTGATCGACTCGGGCATCTGCCTGGGCCACCCGCCGCGAGACGATCTGGTCACGCTCGAGTCGTTGATCGGCGTGATCCACGAGGCGATGGAGACGGGCGCGCTGGTGATCTTGAGGTGGCCATGAGCCGAGAGGTCTTCCTGTTGATCGGCCGCGGCGACGCGATCGTGTGGAGCGACGCCGGCGAGACGGCCCTGGCTCTGCCCGACTCGCGCGCGCGTTGGGAGGCGCTGTGGAGGCACCGCGACGAGCTCGAGCTGGTGGTGCACAGCCACCCCCTGGGGCCCCACGCGTTCAGCGACGAAGACGAGTCAACCATGGCGGCGGTCGAGCCCGCGCTGGGCAAGCAGCTCGCGTGGGCGGTGCTGTCGCCGAAGGGCCTGCTGGTGCGGCGCGCGGGGAAGGACGAGACGGCCGCGGCGCTGCCGTGGTGGGCGACGGTGCTGCGGCTGGCCTCGGGAATGCCCCTCAGCGGAACCTGAACGGCGAGGGCGCCGCCAGCCCTTCGTTCGTGACGTGGAAGCCGAAGGTGAACCGCACGAAGCCGTCCTTCACCAGCCCGGCCGGCGGGTTCCCGAACGGCGCGGCCTTCTCGAAGGCGCTCATCGCCTCGGCGTCGAGCACGTCGACCCCGCTGCTCTGCCCGACGTAGAGATCGGCCAGGCTGCCATCGGGGCGCAGCGACACGTGCATCACGGTGATGCGGGTCGCGCTGCCGAGGCCCTCGTTGCGGCGGCGGAGCCGGCCGTTCGGATCCCACTTGGCGCTGACCGCCTGCTTCACCCGGTTGAAGAACGCGGCGTACTTCCACTCCCGGGTGTTGAGGAAGGTGCCGTCCCCCTCGGGCACGTCGAGCGCGTCGTTGGGCGCGCCGCCGCCTTCGGTGGTGTCGGAGCCCGACGCCTCGCTGCCCGACTCGGTGCCGACGGGCTCGGTCGAGGGCTCGGAGGACCCCGTGCCGCTGGAGAGCTCGGGGAGCAGGCTGGGGAGCGTGCGGCGCCCCAGCAGGCTCTGGGTGAGGCTGACGGCCGAGGCCGGGGGCGCGCTCGACTCGGCGACGGCGCCCTTCGCCGAGGGCTGCAGCTCGGGGTTCTCCTGGGTGCGGGGCGTCGCGCGGCTCCAGGTGCGGCTCTGCTCGCGCGCGCGGGTCTCGTTCTTCACCTGGTTGTTGGTCTCGGCCACGTACTTCGACTCGACCGGAGCGCGATCGTTGCCGGGCGCGACGTCGACCACCTGCCCCTGGGGGTCAGGCGGCGCCGGGCGCTCGGGCCTGGGCGCCGCGCGCGCACCGCGGTTGGCGGCCCACTGCCGCGAGTCGAGCCGCCGCATGGTGACGGGCCGGCGCTCGGGCGGTTTGGGCGGCCGGGGCGCCGCGGTCAGCGAGGTCAGCGCCACCAGCAGGGCCGCGCCCACTCCGTGCCCTGCCAAAGACAGGGGCAGGAGCGCCCAGCGCCATGGCTCTCGAGGGGACTGACGGGGCGGACCCAGCAACGACGGCACGGGGCTGCTCTACCGCAAACGCGAAGGGGACCCCAGCGCCTGGCCGGAGTCCCCTCAACGCTCGGGCTCACGCGTCTCAGAACTCGTAGTGGGCGGCCTCGGCCTTGGCGCGGGCCGACTCGATCACCGCCTCATCCATCGCCTTGCCGCCGGCCGAGGCCTTCTTCTTCGTCTCGGCGGCGACGAACGCGTCGCGATCCTTCGCCAGCTTCGCGATCTTCGCCTGCAGCTCGGCCCGCTCCTTCGACTTCTCTTCGACGAAGGCCTCGCGCTCGGCCGGCTTCATCGCCTGCATCGGCGCGGGCAGGGCAGCGGCGGGCAGATCAGCCACCTTCTTGCCCTCTTTCTTCGCGTCAACCAGGTCCCACTCGGCGTTGTTGTAGGCGGCCGAGGCCTTCGCCGCGGCGCGGGTGGCGAGCGAGCCGGCCGACATGCCGCTGGCGTTCTTGTCCTGCACGGCCTGACGGGCCACCGCCTCACCGCCCTGTGGGCCGTAGCCGAGGTACGTCTTGTTCAGCGCCTCGTTCAGCTTCGCGAGCTCGGCGTCCTGCGGCGCGTCGACGCGCACGATGGCCCGGTTCTGGTCGATGGTGAGGAACGCGCCGTCAGCGAGCTTCGCCGCGTCTTGCCAGTGCTGCGCGACCCCGGTGGCCTGGTCGCCGGCGTGAATGGTGTTCACCACGATGCCCCGGGCGATGGCCGCCTTGACCACCTCGCGGTACCCGATGGGGCCCTGATCGAAGGGCTCGTTGCCGGCGATGTAGATGAGCTTCAGGTCGGCGGGGTTGCCGCTCCACTCGAGCTCCTTCATGGCGTGCTGAATGACGGCGCCGCAGTACTCCTCGCCGCCGTTGGTGCGCAGCGCGAACAGCTGCTCCGAGACCTTGTCGAGGTTGGCCGTGAGATCCGACATCTTCTTCACGTAGTGGTTGTCGGCCTTCAGGCTGTCGTTGCCGTACTGGTAGAGCGCCAGCTCGAGCCGCGCGCGCTTGCCGTCACGCTTCGCCGTCGCGAAGGTGTTCACGATCTTCCACAGCTGCTCGCGGGTCTGGTTGATGAGGCCGTCCATCGAGCTCGAGGTGTCGATGAGGATCGCGATCTGGATCTTCGGGTCGGCCTTCGAGTCTTCGGCGGCCAGGCCGGGCGCCGCCATCAGCGCGGCGCAGAACGCGGCCAGCAGTGCAGTTCGCTTCATGGGGTGTGACTCCTGCGGAAGGGGTGTGAGCCCTTCAACGCACGAACGCCGTGGCCGATCTGAGATCGACACACGGCGCTCGAGACACCCGGCATTTCAGACAATTACGTGCCCAGCATGCCCTTCTTGAGGCCCTCGTCGGCGGGAGACTTGCCCAGCCACACCGCGAAGAGGGCGTCGGCGAAGTCCTTGCCGGGGATGACGGTCGCGGCGCCGGCGCCGACGATCGAGGTGCCCTTGCCCGGGACGTAGGTGATGGTCAGCACCTGGCCGTCCTTGAGGTCGGGAATCTGCCCGCAGAAGGTGTCGAGCCGCTCCTTGAGCGCGCCCATCTGCGCCTTGGAGTTCGCGTCGAAGCCGGCGCGAATCGCGTCGACGGTCGCCTTCGCGTCGAGGTCGCGGAGCATCCTGAGATCGACCCGGCGCGCCTCGTCGGCCTTGAGGATCGCCGCGGGGTCCTTCGTGGGGTTCTCGACGTACAGCCCGGCCACGTAGACGCTGATGATGAACTTCACGCGCAGGCCCATGCCGTTGAGCTTGAGCGTCTTGCCGTCCACCGTGACTTCGTCGGGCATCTTCACGCCTTTGAGCTCACCCGCCATCGCCGTCAGCCCGATGAGACCGGACACCAGGATCAATCGCTTCATGACGTCTCCTTTGAAGAGCCTGCGTTGAAGAGCCTTCTTAACCCTTTGCCTTCGCGAACGACTTCATGAAGTCCACCAAAGCGTTCACGTCGGCCTCTGACACCGCGTTGTACGTCGACGCACGAATACCGCCGGTCAAGCGGTGGCCCTTGAGCCCCACCATGCCGGCCTTCTTCGCGTCGGCGACGAACTGCGCGTCGAGCTCGTCGGACGGGAGGCGGAAGACCACATTCATGGTCGAGCGCGAGGCCTTCTCGACGGGCGCCCGGTAGAACCCGCTGAGCGCGTCGAGGCAGCCGTAGAGGGCGTCGGCCTTCGCGCGGTTGCGCTTCTCCATCGCCGGCAGCCCGCCCTGCCCCTCCATCCACGCCAGCACGTTGCGCACCAGGTAGATCGCGAGCGTCGGCGGCGTGTTGTAGAGCGAGTCGGCCTCGGCGTGCGTCTGGTACCGGAACACCCGCGGAATGTCCTTGCGCGCGCTCTCGAGGAACGCCTTCTTCGCCACCAACACCACCACGCCCGAGGGCCCGAGGTTCTTCTGGGCGCCGGCGTAGATGAGGTCGAACTTCGAGACGTCGGTCGGCCTCCACAGGAAGTCGGAGCTCATGTCGCAGACGTGCGGCACCGCGCCGGTGTCGAGGAAGGTGTGAAACTGGGTGCCGAAGAGCGTGTTGTTCGAGGTGGTGTGCGCGTAGGCCGCGCTGGCGTCGAACCGCACCTCGGCCTGGGTCGGCACGCGGGTGAAGGTGCCATCGGCGTTGCGCGTCGTCGCGGCGACGCGGGCCTGCCCGACCAGCTTCGCCTCATCGAGCGCCTTCTCGGCCCAGCCGCCGGTGATCACGTAGTCGGCGACGGCGCCCGGCTTCAGGAAGTTCGTCGGCACCAGCGCGAACTGCATCGCGGCGCCGCCGGTCGAGAACACCACCGTGTGGGTGTCGGGAATGCCGAGCAGCCTGGTGAGGAGCGCCTGCGCCTCGTGGTGCACCGCCTCGTAGTCCTTACCGCGGTGCGAGTGCTCCATGATCGACATGCCCGAGCCTTGAAAGTCGAGCAGCTCGTCGCGGGCGCGCTCGAGCGCCGCGAGGGGGAGTCCGGCGGGGCCGGCGTTGAAGTTGATGACGCGCATGGGGCTCCCTCAGACGGCCTTGTGAACGGCTTCTTGAAACAGCGGCGCGACGTGGTCGGCGTCGTTGAGCCGCACCACCTGGAGCGCCTCGAGCGTCTCGCCTGACAGCACGTTGAGCGTCGCTGGCGCCTGGCGGAACGACCAGACGCGCTCGAGCGGCAGGCCCAGCACGCGGCACAGGAGCACCCGGTTGACGGCGTCGTGCGCCACCACCAGCACCGTGTCGTTCGCGCCCAGGCCCGCGGTCGCCTTGCCCAGCGCGACCCACGCGCGGTCGAGCACCACCTGGAGCGACTCGGCGTCGGGCCCCGCCGGCAGGCTCGCGGTCGGCCGGTGCTTCCACGCGTCGAGCAGCTCGGGGTGCGAGGCGGCGATCTCGGTCACCAGCTTGCCCTCCCACCCGCCGTGCGAGATCTCCTTGAGGCCGTCGTCGAAGGTGAGCATCGACGCGCGCGCGCTCCCGAGGATCAGCTCGGCGGTCTTCCGGGCGCGCACCAGCGGCGAGGCGACGGCGCGATCGACCTTCACCTCGGCGAGCCGTCGCCCCAGCGCGCGGGCCTGGCCTTCGCCGCTCTCGGCGAGGGGAATGTCGGTGTGACCCTGGTAGCGCCCCTCACGATTCCACGGCGTCTCGCCGTGACGACACAGCAGCACGTTCATGCACGAGGTGCTGCCACAGCGGGGCCGGTCGTTCAATGCACGTGGCACCTGCGACCACTTGCGAATAGACGAGCGCCTCGATGTCACTGTCGCGGCTGGCGCAACGGCGCCTCATCATCGTCACGGGCAAGGGCGGCGTCGGCAAGACGACGGTGACGGCTGCCCTCGCGCAGCACTACGCCAGCCAGGGCCGCCGGGTGCTCGCCGCCGAGATCGTGCCCTCGGCCGACACGCCCTCGCAGCTGGCGCTCGCGCTGGGGTGCGCCAGGCCCGACGAAGAGCCCGCGCTGATGCAGCCCAACCTCTGGGTGGCCCTGGTGACGCCGACCTCGGGGCACCACCGCTTCCTGCGAGACAGCCTGCCCATCAAGCTGCTCGCCGACACCGCGATGCGCTCACAGGCGCTCAAGAAGTTCCTCTCGGCGGCGCCGGGGTTCAGCGACATGGGCGTGATGTACCGCATGCTCGATCTGATGCGTCGGCCCAACCCTGCGGGTGGTCACGCCTTCGAGATCGTGCTGCTCGACTCGCCGGCGACGGGCCACGCGCTCGCGCTCGCGCAGATCCCCGAGTTCTTGATCCGGGTGATCCCCGGGGGGCCCATTCGACGCGTCGCCGAAGAGGGCCTGGCGGTGCTGACCGACCCGCGCATCACCGGCACCATCGTGGTGACGCTGCCCGAGACGCTGCCGATCACCGAGGCGCTCGAGCTGCAGCAGGGCCTGCTCAAGCACCGCCTGCCGGTGACGACCATCGTGGTGAACCGGGTGCCGAAGAACCCGTTCTCGGCGGTGGAGCACGCGGCGCTGGTGACGCTGCTGGGCGAACGCACCGCGCCGGTGCTGGGCTCGCGGGAGCTGCGCCGCATCGAGCGCGCCGAGTCCGCGCTCGAGCTGCTCAAGGAGCGCGCCCCCGCCGACTCGGTGGTGCTGGCCGAGGTCGAGGGCGCGGGCAGCGTGGCGACGAAGAACCTACTGCCGCTCCTGTGAGGTGGACGCGCTCCACCCGGTGAGCTGCTCGCTGGCTTCCCACAGCCGCCGGGCCGCCTCGTCGTCTTGCGCGGCCTTCGAGGGCGTCTTCTCGCGGCCCTTGGCGAAGTACTTGCCGGTGACGCCCTCCACCTCGCTCGCGGTGGCCAGGTAGACGCTCGTCTTGGCGCCCTCTTCGTTCGAGATCATGAACACGCCGATCATCCGGCCGAGCGCGCCCCACAGGCCCGGCTTGCCCGCGACGAAGTTCGACGCCACCACGCCCGGGTGAACGGCGTTCGCGGTGACGCCGGTGCCAGCCAGCCGCCTCGCGAGCTCGCGCACGAAGAGGATGTTGGCCAGCTTGGAGCGGCCGTACGCCTTGAAGGCGCTGTATCGCTCGGTCATCAGATCGTCGAAGTCGAGCTTCGCCTGGCGGTGGGCCTCGCTGGAGACGCACACCACCCGCGACGGCGCGGCCTTCTGGAGCGCAGGCAGCAGCAGGTTCGTGAGCAGGAAGTACGCGAGGTGGTTGGTGGCGAAGGTCACCTCGTACCCCTCGGCGGTGACCTCTCGCGTCGGGTTGACGAGCCCGGCGTTGTTCACCAGCACGTCGAGGCGGTCGAACTGCGCCAGGAAGTCGGCCGCCAGCTTTCGCACCTGCGCCATCGACGACAGATCGGCCAGCAGGAACGAGACGGTGTGGTTGCCCGTGGTGGCCTTCAAGTCGGCGACCACCGCCTTCGTCTTCTCGGGGTTGCGGCCGACCACGATCACCTCGGCCCCCGCCCGCGCCAGCGCCCTCGCCGTCTCGAGCCCGACGCCCGAGGTCGCCCCGGTCACCAACACCCGCTTGCCCGCCATCGTGGCCATTTCGTTCCGCCTCCCGCGCAGGTGTGTACGGGGGCCCGATCACGATCGCAACGCGCCCGCGAGATCGTTAACATCACTTCACGATGACGGGCCGCGAGCTGCACACCCTGGTGACGACGAAGAAGGTGATCGTCGCCTGTGGCGCGGGCGGCGTCGGCAAGACGACCACCTCGGCGGCGCTGGCGCTGGCGGGCGCGCGCGCGGGTCGGCGGGTGCTGGTGCTGACCATCGACCCGGCCAAGCGGCTCGCGCAGGCCCTCGGCATTCGAGAGCAGATGCGGCACCCGACGCCGCTGTCGAAAGAGACGCTCGCCGAGGCGGGCGTCACCACCGGCACGCTCGACGCGTGGATGTTGAACCCCGACGTGGTCTTCGAGGGGCTGGTGCGGCGCATGGCCCCCACGGCCGCGCAGGCCGAGCGCGTGCTGCAGAGCCGGCTGTTCAGGCACCTCAGCGAGCTGGTGGCCGGCATGCAGGAGTACACCGCGGCCGAGGCGCTCTACGATCTGTCCACCAGCGACAGGTACGATCTCGTGGTGCTCGACACGCCGCCCGCGCGCAACGCCCTCGACTTCCTCGAGGCGCCGGGGAAGCTGGCCCGCTTCCTCGACGAGCGCATCATCAACATCTTCCTGCCCAGCACCGCGACGGGCCTGTTCAAGAAGGCGCAGGAGCTGATCGGCACCGTCTTCAGCCGGGTATTCGGGGCCGAGTTCTTCGCCGAGCTGCAGGAGTTCCTCGCGGCCTTCGCGGGCATGTTCGGGCCCATGCGCGCCCACGCCGAGGGCGTGCGCAAGCTGCTCAAGTCGAGCGACGCCTCGTTCCTGCTGGTGACCAGCCCCGATCAGGCCGCGCTCGAAGACGCGCGCTACTTCCGCGATCGCATCAAGGCCATGGGGCTGCCGTTCGCGGGCTTCGTGCTCAACCGCTCCTGGGTGCGCACCGACGGCCTGGTGTCGCCCCAGCACCTCGAGCTGTCGGGCCACGCGCACGTGCCGGGCCTGCGGGAGGCGGTGGACAAGCTGACCCTGCTGGCCTCGGTCGAGCTCAAGCGCGTCGAGCGCGACCGCGAGCTGCTCGAGCAGCTCAAGCGCGAGGTGCCGTCGAGCTCGTTCGCGGTCGCGACGCCGTACCTGGGCGAGGCCATCGAAGACGTCAGGGGCCTGGCCATGCTGGCCCGGGGCATCGTCGAATCGCCCGCCTGACGCGCGCTCAGCGACTAGGCTGCCGGGCCTCACGCAGCACCACCGGAGAGCAAGCATGTCGCTGAAGATCGAAGACCTGAAGGTCGGCACCGGCGCCGAGGCCGTCGCTGGCAAGAGCGTCACCGTGCACTACGTCGGCACCCTGACCGACGGCTCGAAGTTCGACTCGAGCCGCGATCGCGGCCAGGGCTTCACGTTCTCGTTGGGCGCCGGCATGGTGATTCAGGGGTGGGACCAGGGCGTCGCGGGCATGAAGATCGGCGGGCTGCGGAAGCTCACCATCCCTCCCGAGCTCGGCTACGGCAGCCGCGGCTTCCCGCCGGTCATCCCTCCGAACTCGACGCTGGTGTTCGAGGTCGAGCTCCTCTCGGTCGGCTGATCGCCCCGCGGCCGCGGCCATGAACGAGAACGCGCTCAACGCCAACGTCGGCCATCGGCTACGCGCGCTGCGGCTCTCGAAGGGCATCAAGCAGGCTGACGCGGCGCGAGCGCTCGGCGTCAGCCCCGCGTACCTGAACCTGATCGAGAAGGGGAAGCGCGTCACCCCCTTCCCCCTCTTGTGGAAGGCGCTGCGCTTCTTCCAGGTCGACCCCGAGGAGTTCATGGCGCAGCTCGGCGACGGCCGCGTCGATCAGGCGCTGGCCAGCCTGCTCGACGAGCCGCTGCTCAAGACGCTGAACCTCGATCAGGAGTCGCTGCAGTCGCTCTCGGCGGAGCCCAAGCTGGCCGGCACCGTGGCCGCGCTGTTCAACCTCTACAAGAACACGCGCATGCAGCTCGAGAACGTGATGACGCAGCTCTCGAGCCAGGAGCGGCCCCCGCCGGCGGGCCCCGACGGCCGCCTGGACTACTCGCCGTTCGACGAGGTCACCGACTTCCTCGAGGCCCAGCACAACTACTTCCCCGAGCTCGAGGCCGAGGCCGAGGCGCTGCGCCACGACTACGCGCTCGATCGCCAGCTGGTCTCGACCCAGATGATCCGCATGATCGAGGAGCGCTTCGGCTACGCGGTCAGCTTCGAAGAGTCACCCGAGGGCAGCTCGGTGGTGCGCAGGCTCGACCTCGAGAGGAAGCAGCTGAAGCTGTCGCCGAACCTCACCGAGCAGCCGCTCAAGTTCCAGCTCGGCGCCACCCTCGGCCTGCTGGCGCTCGACAAGACGCGGCTCATCGAGCGCGTCATCGGCCAGCGCACGCGGCACCTCGAGACCCCCCGGCTCATCAAGGTGAACCTCGCCAACTACTTCGCGGGCGCGCTCATGCTGCCCTACGGCGACTTCTTCAAGGAGGTCGAGCGCACGCGGTACGACATCGAGCTGCTCACCAACATCTTCAACGTCACCTACGAGACGGTCGCGCACCGGGTCTGCAACCTCAGCGACCCCAAGCGAAGGGGCCTGCCCTTTCACTTCTTGCGCTGCGACATCGCCGGCAACATCTCGAAGCGGTACTCGGGCACGGGCCTGAAGTTCGCGTCGATGGGCTCGTGCGCGAAGTGGGCCGTGCACCTGGCCTTCCTCAAGCCCTCGCAGATCACCCGGCAGTACTCGCAGATGCCCGACGGCGCGACGTACTTCGACTTCGCGAAGGTGCAGCTGCAGCCCGTCGAGGGGAGCATCGAGCGGGGCACCGCGTACTCCATCGGCCTGGGCACGCACGCCGAGAACGCGCGCTTCCTCGCGTACGGGCTGCCGATCGCCGAGCTCAAGCGCGACGCGGTGCCCACCGGCATCAGCTGCCGCTTCTGCGAGCGCACCGACTGCAACCAGCGCGCGGCGGCGAGCTACCGGTTCGCCTTCTCGTTCGACGAGTACACCAAGAAGGACTGCTTCTTCTCGCCGCTGGTGACGAGCGACCGCGAGCCGAAGCCCTCGTGACCCGCCCCTGCGCCATCGCCCTGCTGCTGACGGCCAGCGGCTGCGCCTACAGCGTGCAGGGGGCGGTGTTCCGCACCCGAGAGGCCGAGACCGCCTTCGCACGCGCGGTGAAGGCCGTCGAGGCGCACTGCAACGGCGTGCGCTTCACCAACCCCGACGCGCAGGTCGTCACCAGCCATTGGAGGGTGTTCCACTCACGAGACGGGGCGTTCCTGGGCCGGTGCCAGGTGGCGGTGATCAAGGCGGCCGACGAGCTGGGCGCCGACGTGCGGGTGGCCGTCACCCTCAAGCAGTGCCCCCTAATCGACCTCGCCGACGTCGACGCCGTCGGAGACTCCGCGGCCTGTGAGATCACCTTCTCGATGCCCGGGGAGGTGGCCACTGGCCAACAGGACGCGGTGCGCAAAGTGGAGTACGACGTGCGGCGCTAACGGGCCGATGCAGTCAAAGGGGCAGGTCATGCGAACGCTCTCTCTCGCCGTGCTGGTGTTGGTCGGCTGCGGTCCGCAGGGGCCCTTTCCGCTCGAGCCGGTGCCCAACGCCGTGGTGCCCCCGCCGACCATCACCGTCGCGCCGCTCCCCGGCCCGTTCAACGGCTCGGTGACGTTGACCGTCACCGCCGATCAGGCCTCGACCATCTTCTGGAGCAGTGACGGCGCGGACCCGCGCACCACCTCTCGTGGCCGCCAGGAGAAGGCCGCGCCCGCCGAGATCACCCTCGACAAGACGACGTCGCTGAAGCTCTTCGCCAGCAACGACGGCAAGGACAGCGAGCTCTTCGAGGGGACGTGGATTCGCGCGGGCGGGCCGGTCGGCTCCATCACCGGCACCGTCGTCTTCGGGGCCTTCTGCGCCGACAAAGAGATCGGCATCGGCCGCAACGGCAACATCCAGAAGCTCGGCAAGGCGCCGATGATGGCCGGCACCCTGCCCTTCTCGTACTCGGGCCTGATGGGCGGCACCCACCGCCTCACCGCGTACTGCGACCGCAACGGCGACGGAAACCTCACCCCCTTCATCGACTTCGGCGGCGACACGGTGAACGTCGCGCTCGACCTGATGGACCCGTTCAAGGCGAGCGCCGAGGGCGTGAAGGTGTTCGTCGGCGCGTCGGGCACGGGCCTGGGCACGCTGCGCGGCACCATCATTCTCCCGCGCCCGCCGCCCCTGCAGAACCTCTCGATGTCGGTGCTCCCCTCTGACGCGCTCTCGGGTGGCCTGGACCCGCAGGTGCTGCTGCAGCAGTTGCAGAACGGGTACCGCATCTTCACCACCCCGATGCAGAGCGAGTACCCGTACGTGGTGACCGATCTGCAGCCAGGCCGGGTGCTGCCGGTGCCGTCGCTCATCGGCTTCGGCGGTGGGGGCATCGCCATCAACCTGCTCGCCAACCCGCTGCGCCCGGTGCTGATCGAGGCTGACAAAGAGACGGTGCAGGACTTCGCGTTCGGGCCCGTGACGCTGAGCGGTGACGTCACCATCCGCTCCGCCAACGCGCCGATGGGCTTCGGGTTCGGCATCGTCGCCGCCCGCATCACCTCGCTCCAGGACGGCATTCAGGCGGTGCTGATGCCGGTGCTCTTCACCCGCGACGCCATGACGATGGACGCGCGCGCGAGCTACTCGGGCTCGTCGTTCAAGGCGAACCAGAGCGTGACCTTGCGGGTCTTCTCGAACGCGAACGGCGCCAACCCGATCACCGACGCCCTCGCCTGGGTGATCAACCCGTTCTCGTCCACTCCGGGCCACGCCACCATCGCGGTCGGAACGACCGACGCGACCCGCGACATCGTCGTGCCCTGACCCGGCGCCATCGACGATCAGGAGCGGCTCGCCGAGGACGCCGCGCGCCGGTGTGCCATCATGGCCGCGTGAGAACTCCCCTCGTCGCGCTCCTCCTCGTTTGCTCCTGCGGCACGGTCCCCAGCGTCGACGACGGCGGCGCCGGTGGCAGTGCGGCGGGCGGGAACGCAGCCGGCGGCAACGCAGCGGGAGGCAACGCAGCGGGAGGCAACGCAGCGGGCGGCAACGCGGCGGGCGGCAACGCAGCGGGCGGCAACATAGCGGGCGGCAACGCGGCGGGCGGCAACGCAGCGGGCGGCAACGCAGCGGGCGGGAACGCAGCGGGCGGGAACGCAGCGGGCGGGAACGCAGCCGGCGGCGCCGCCGGGGGTGCGCCGGTCGGCTCCCGGCTCGTCGCCTTCGTGGGGAGCGGCAACGGCACCATCACGGCCTGGGGCGTCAACGTCGCCACCGGCGCCATGACAGCGCTCGGCCCGACGGCGGCAGGCGCCAACCCGAGCTTCCTCGCCTTCGACGTGCCGCGCAGCCGGCTCTACGCCGTGAACGAAGGCAACCCGGGCCAGGTGGCCGCCTTCGCCCTCGGCGCGGACGCGGGGCTCACGCTGCTCAACCGCGTCAGCTCACAGGGCGCGGGCCCCGCCCACGTCTCCGTCGATCCGTCTGGGCGCTGGGTGATGGTGGCCAACTACACCGGCGGCAACGTGGCGGTGCTGCCGGTGCGGCCGGGCGACGGTGGCCTCGGGCCCGCCTCCGACGTGCAGGCCTCGGGAGGCCAGGCCCACCAGATCCTCGCCGACGCCACCGGCCACGTCGCCTACGTCCCCTGCAAGGCCGCCAACTACGTCGCGCAGTACCGCTTCGACGCCGACGCAGGAACGCTCAGCCCGCTCGCCCCAGCCACGGTGGCGACCGCGGCGGGCGCCGGGCCGCGACACCTCGCGCTCCACCCCGGCGGCCAGTGGGCGTTCCTCATCAACGAGCTCGACGACACCCTGACGTCGCTGCGCGTGGGGGCCGATGGGCGCCTCACGCCGGTGGACACGAAGTCGACGCTCCCCGCGGGCTTTACGGGCGCGAACACAAGCGCCGAGGTGCAGGTGCACCCCAACGGGCGCTTCGTCTTCGGCTCCAACCGCGGCCACAACTCGATCGTCGGCTTCTCGATCGATCAACAGACCGGCGCGCTCGCTTTGGTGGGCCACGCGCCCACAGGCGGCAACCAGCCCCGCCACTTCGATATCGACCCCAGCGGGCAGTTGATGTTGGTCGGCAACCAGGGCTCCGGCACGGTGCACGCGCTCGGCATCAACCCCACCACCGGCGTCCTCACGCCCCTCGGGCAACGGGCCATGGTCAACGCGCCCGCCTTCGTCGGCATGACGCTGCTCCCCTGAGGCACCGCGCTCAGCGCCGTGGCTGAATCGGAGCGGCCTTGCCTCGGCCCCAGGCGATGAACGCCGCCATGCCACCCATCACCGCGTTCACGACCACCGCGGGCACGATCTCGCCCCGCGTCACGTGGAAGATCGCAGCGAGCACCATCACCACCGCGGCCAGCGCCGTGAGGCCAGGCTTGATCCGCGTCGCGGCCGGCAACACCAGCCCGCCCCCGCCGAGGAGCTCCGAGATGCCGATGAAGCGCACCAGCGCCTCGGGCATCGCGCGCGCCCAGTCCATGTTCTTCACCAGCTCCTCCATCGGCGAGAAGGCCTTCATCCAGCCAGCCCCCAGGAAGGCGAGCGCCAACAGCACCTGCGCGACCCACAAGGCGAGGTGAAGCCCACGCGACGGCGTCTCGGTCTTGGTGTTCATGACGCTTACCTGCGGGCCGCGAACGTCACGCGCCACCAAACCGGCTGGGACAGTCCGTTGCGCCGCGTCAGGCGGCCTTCATCACCTGCTCGGGCGAGCCCTCTGGGCACACCTCGAACAACTTGAAGCGCGAGCGGGAGCCGAAGTTGTTGCGGCGAATCATGCTCCCCAGCACCGAGAGCACGTCGCGCGTCACGTCGAGCCCCTTGTCCACCGAGGCGAAGACGTCGATGCCCGGGCCGCGGTAGAGCTCTCGCTGTGAGAGCGCGCCGCCGAGGCTCGCCTTCAGCTTGCCCAGCGGAGTGCTGAGCGCCAGCGAGTACAAGAAGGCGCCGCGCACCCAGCTGTCGACCTCGGGCTTCTTCGGCGCCTCGCCGAACGCCTCTTGCGACGACACCCGCATCAGCTCGTAGAGGCCCCGCCCCACGCTCCGGGCGCCGCTGGCCTTGCGGATCTGCAGCTTGGTGCGAATGGCGGGCGTGCCCACCAGCGGGCTGCCGTGCAGGTCCTGCATCAAGGCCAGCGACTGGGCCCACTCGATGCGGTGCCGCGCCGCCGACGCCGACTCACCCTGCTTCGAGTGCGAGCGGATCAACGACGAGACCAGCGGCTCGAGCGCGCGCGCGACGCACACCTGGGTGAAGTAGCCCGCGACGAAGGCCAACCCGGCCTCGGTGCCCACCAGCGCCCCGTTGGAGACCAGCTCGGCGGCCTTGAGCCCGAACGCCACCGGGGCGCGCTCCCGCATCAGCCGGGTGAAGGCCGGCGGCTTGCCGTGGCCGAGCCAGGCGTCGAGGCCCAGCTTCCAGCCGCCGAACCACGGCAGCTCCACCAGCGCGGCGCCGAAGCGCGCGTACTCGAGGTCTTCTCCCAGCGCCTTGCTGAACTCCTGCGGCAGCGAGTTGACGTGGGCGGAGAGCCGCTCGACCGCCGTCAGGTACGTCAGAAACGCGGGCATTGCGCGCGCACTGTACCTTTCCTGTGGCCAGGCCATAGCCCTTCGCTAAGGTCCGGCGCGTTTTCCCCCTCGAAGGAGCCTCAAGCCTCATGAACTTCTCGTTCGGCACCGGCCACGCCTCTGCGGCGAAGGCCGACGTTCTCGTCCTCCCCCTGTTCGACACTGATCTCACCGAGAAGAAGAACCCTCCTTCGGCGTGGGTGAAGAGCGACAAGAAGCTGCGCGGGCTGCTCGCGAAGCTGGCCCAGCAGGAGGGGTTCAAGGGCAAGGCCGACCAGACGTGCGTGATCCAGACGCACGGCAAGCTCGGCGTCGGCCGCGTCATCCTCCTCGGGCTCGGCACCCGCGCGAAGTTCAACCCCGAGGTGCTGCGCATGGCCATCGGCCGCGGCATCAAGGCGGCCAACCGGCTCAAGTCGAAGACCGCGGTCATTCAGGTGCCGGGCGTGCGCGAGCTCGACGCGTCGCTGCAGGCCGTCGTCGAGGGCTCGGTGCTCGGCGCGTACAAGTACGACAAGTGGCGCACCACCAACAAAGACGAGAAGAGCGCGGCGCGCGTCGAGAAGGTGCAGCTGCTGCTGCCTGACGGCGTGAAGAAGGACAAGTCGATGGACGGCACGGTGTCGCTGGCCAGGGCCATCGCCGAAGCCGCCAACTTCGCGCGCGATCTCGTCAACGAGCCGGCCGGCACCATGACGCCGTCGATCCTCGCGGACGAGGCGAAGGCCATGGCCAAAGAGGCCGGGCTCTCGCTGCAGATCTTCGACCGCAAGAAGATCGCCGAGCTCAAGATGGGCCTGTTCCTGGGCGTCGCGCGCGGCAGCGTCGAGGAGCCGAAGCTGATCCACCTCACCTACACGCCCGACGACCCGGTGGCGGCCAAGCGGGCGCCGGTGGCGCTGGTGGGCAAGGCGATCACCTTCGACTCGGGCGGCCTCTCGCTCAAGCCCAGCGAAGGCATGCTCGACATGAAGACCGACATGGCGGGCTCGGCGGCGGTGCTGGGCGCGATGAAGGTGATCGCCAGGCTCAAGCCCTCGTTCCCGGTGCACGGCTTCATGGGCGCCTGCGAGAACATGCCCTCGGGCAACGCCTACCGCCTGGGCGACGTGCTCGTCTCGCGCCTGGGCAAGACGGTCGAGATCACCAACACCGACGCCGAGGGCCGCCTCGTGCTCGGCGACGTGCTCTCGTACGCCAACGAGCTGAAGCCGGCGGCGATCATCGATCTGGCGACCCTCACCGGCGCCTGCATCGTCGCGCTGGGCCCCTGGGTCGCCGGCGCGTTCGGTGACGACGACCAGCTGATGTGGAACGTGCTCGAGTCGGCGCGCTCGGCGGGTGAAGACATCTGGCGCCTGCCGCTCACCGACACCCTGAAGGACGTGCTCAAGAGCGAGGTCGCCGACATGAAGAATGCCGGCGATCGCATGGGCGGCTCCATCACGGCCGCGCACTTCCTCAAGGAGTTCGTCGGCGAGACGCCGTGGGTGCACCTCGACATCGCGGGCCCCAGCAACGTCAACAAAGAGAAGGGCTACCTCTCGAAGGGCGGCACCGGGTTCGCGGTTCGCACCCTGGTGGAGTTCATGCGCCGCCGCACCGCCGAGCTCAACGCGGCGGCCGCCGACGAAGAGGCCGTGCACGACGACGAGGCCTGAGCCTCGCTCACCCGCCGCGGCTCCGTACAGCGAAAGCCGCGCGCGGCAGCGCCCTGCGTCACTCCGCGTCGAGGCGGCGCCTGGTCAGCTCGAGGTACTGCGGGTCCATGTCGATGCCCACGAAGCGGCGGCCCTTCACCCTGGCCGCGACGCCGGTGGTGCCGCTGCCGCAAAAGGGGTCGAGCACCAGCGCGTCGTCTTCGGTGCAGGCGTCGACGATGCGCTCGAGCAGCGCCCGCGGCTTCTGGGTCGGGTGACGGCCGTGCACCTTCTCTGAGGGCTTAGGCGTCGTCATCGTCCACACGTCGCGCATCTGCTTGCCGCCGTTGTCGGCCTTCATCTGCTTGTAGTTGAAGGTGTGGAGCAGCTTGCCCTTGTTCACCGGGGCGGCCCAGATCAGCAGCTCGGTCGAGTGCGTGAAGGTGCGGCAGGCCAGGTTCGGCGAGGCGTTCGGCTTGAACCACGTCACCATGTTGAGGATCTTGAAGCCGAGCTTCTGCATCGCGAAGCCGACGTTGAAGATCACGTGCTGCGTGCCCGACACCCAGATGGTGCCCGACGGCTTGAGCACCCGGCGGCACTGCTCCAGCCACTTCGAGGTGAAGTCGTGATCGTGCTCGACGCCCTTGCTCGCGTCCCAGCCGCCCTTGTCCACCTTCACCCGCTTGCCCGACTGGCACGTGGTGCCGCCGTTCGAGAGGAAGTACGGCGGGTCGGCGAACACCATGTCGAAGGTCGCGTCTTCGAAGCCGCCCATCAGGGCCGTCGAGTCGCCCTGGTAGAGCACGTAGTCACGCCCCCGCGCGTGGACGTGTGAAGACAGATCGACTTCATCGCGCAAACGCGCGTTGGACAGTGATGCGACGGACATCTCGCCTCCGGTGATTTCGATGTGAGACCCAGGCGCTACAGGTCTGATCGAGACGGTACGCGAGGTTCGATCGCCGTCAATTTTCTGATCGCACGATCACGCCGCGGCCCTGGCGAAGTCACCGTAGATGGTGACGCCCTCGGCCGTCTTCGGCGCTCCCACCTCGCGGGCCAGCGCGCGGTCGAGCGAGAGCAGGGCGATCTCCTGCTGGGCGTCGTCGGGCGGCTGGGTGGTGATGCCCTGCAGCCAGATGCCCGGCTTCGTCATCCACGAGATGACGGCGGGGCAGTTGTCGCGCGCCGAGAGGCGCTGGAGCTCGAAGGCCAGGCCCGCGATGGGGAAGGCCATCGGCACCTTGATGAGCACCATCAGCAGCTGGTTGATGGCGTCGTTCGCGTGAAGCCTCGGCAGCAGGGGCAGCAGCAAGACGTGCAGGAGCACCGCGACGCCCACGACGATGAACAAGAAGCTGGTGCCGCAGCGCGGGTGGCGCGTGGTGAAGGGCCTGGCGTTCTCGACGGTGAGCGCTTGCTGCGACTCGTAGGCCCAGATCGCCTTGTGCTCGGCGCCGTGGTACTCGAACAGCCGCTTCGCGTCCTTCGTGCGTGAGATGAGCGCGAGGTACCCGACGAGGATGGCGACGCGGAACACGCCGTCGATGGCGTGAAAGGCGACGCTCGTCGAGTCGAACGCCGGCCCGAGCGCCTGGCCCACGCCCCAGGTCAACAGGTGCGGCAGGCCGATGAAGAAGCCGAGCATGAAGACGGTGGCGATGGCCAACATCGCGTCGGCGCCGCGGTCCTTCTTCGGGGCGTGGGGCCCGGGTGCCCCCGGCGCGCCGTCGGCCCCGGCCGCGATGGCCTGCACCAGGAACGTCAGCGTCGCGATCGGGCCGGGCTTCGCGGCCGCCCCACCCTCTTCGGGCGGCAGCCCGTGCTCCGACGAGAAGGTGAGCGCCGAGTACCCGTTGTGGAGCGACTCGGCCAGCACCACCGCGCCGCGGAACACCGGCCAGCGCAGGAACGAGAGCTTCGGGAAGAGCACGTTCCACGCCTGCTCACGAATGGCGATCTGCCCGTCGGGGCGGCGCACCGACACCACGAAGCTCTTCGGGCCCCGCATCATCACCCCTTCGATGACGGCCTGGCCTCCGATGTAGGGGCGGCTGGGCGTGGCTGACTGGGCGCTCATGAACGGGCTCCTGGCACTGCTCGTGAAAACGCCGCCCCGACGCGTGGTGGTCGGAGCGGCGTTGATCGACACGACGACGAGCGCGAGTTACTTCGCGCCGCCCTTCTTGACGCCGTCGTACTTCTTCTTGAAGCGGTCGATGCGCCCCTGGGTGTCCATCAGCTTGTACTTGCCGGTGAAGAACGGGTGGCAGTTCGAGCAGATTTCGACGCTGAACGAGCCGCGCGTGGAGCGGGTCTCGATGCTGTTGCCACAGGCGCAGTTGATGCGCGCGGGAGGATAGATGGGGTGCAGATCGGGCTTCATAGCTTCCTTTGACGACCGCCTTACACCGGGCGAATTCCCGGAGGGCTGGCGGGGGACGCAGGCTCTAACCCCAGTCGCCCTCCAGCGCAACACCAGCCCGCCGGTCGACTTGCAGCCCCCCAGCGCATACAGGCGGACCCATGCGTTCGTTGAAGTTGCTGCTCGCCGATCCCAGGGGCCAAGTCTTCGAGCACCCGTGGCTGCTGGCCAGCCTGCGCTCCGATGAGGCGGTGCTGCCGCCCAGGGAGCGCCCCATTGCGTTGCCCGAGGGCGCGAAGCTGGCCCACCTGCCCGGCCGGCTCCCGGTGGGCTTCGACCCCGACACGCTCGAGCCGGTGCTGGTGCGCGAGTTCGTGGTGGACGGCAAGCGCTTCGTCCCGCACGCGGTCGGCGCCACGCTGCCGCCGGGCTTCACCCGCACCTACCTGCCGGGCGAGGTCGCCACCGGCGAGGGGCCCATTCTGCCCCAGTGGGCCTACACCGCCGCGGCCTGGAGCGACGCGGGCCCGGTCGTCTGGGCGCTGCACACCGATCGCCGCAAGCACTGGACCCCCTCGAGCTACTCGACCCCCGAGGTGAAGTTGCTGGTGAAGGAGCACCTGGCGCGCTTTCCCGGCAACAAGGTGCTGACCCAGCTGAAGACCTGCGCGCTCGTCTACCGCTGCTTCACCAGCCAGAACGTCTTCTTCGCGCGCGACGAAGGCGCCCTGCCCGCGTCGGTGATGTGCAACGCCGCGTGCATCGGCTGCATCTCGGAGCAGCCCGAAGACGGCCCGCCTTCGTCGCACGATCGCATGGAGGACGGCCCCTCGGCGAAGGACCTCGCCGACGTCGCCATCTGGCACCTCGAGCACGCGCCGGGCCGCACCATGGTGAGCTTCGGGCAGGGCTGCGAGGGCGAGCCCCTCACCCGGTGGAAGTTCATCGCCGAGGCCATTCGCATGGTGCGCGCCACCACGCAGCGCGGGTCGATCAACATCAACACCAACGGCAGCCTCACCAGGGGGCTCGACGCGCTCTACGACGCGGGGCTCGACGCGGTGCGGGTGTCGCTCAACTCGGCGGTCAGCGATCTCTACGCCGCCTACTACAAGCCCAACCGCTACTCGTGGGCCGACGTCGAGGCGTCGATCGCCCTCTCGCGAAAGCGCGGCGCGTACGTGGCGCTCAACCTGCTCCTCTTCCCCGGCGTCACCGATCGCGCAGGAGAAGCCGAGGCGCTCGTCAAGCTGGTGAAGAAGTACAAGATCGACCAGATCCAGACGCGGCCGCTGGCCATCGACCCGCTCCAGTACATCGAGGTCGCCAGGGGCCGCGGCGCGGGCGGAGCGCCCATCGGCGTCGCCAACCTCATTCGCCTCTTCAAGAAGGAGGCGCCGTGGGTGACGGTCGGCAACTTCGCCCGCGGCATGGGCGAGCGGCGCGCCACGCCGAAGACGCCGGCGCGAAAATGAACGGGGCTCCGACCAAAGGGGAAAAGCCGGAGCCCCGTGGAAGCCGGCCCAATGCCAGCCTCACCAAACTTGAAGTGTGCGCCTAGACGCCCACCGTGGCCTCGTCGTCGGCGTCGGTGACCGTCTGCGCCGCCGAGAAGAGCGTGGCCGGCTTCTCGAAGACGTCGGTCTTCACCTCTGAGATCTCTGGCTTCGCGGGCGCCCGCTCGCTGTTGAGCGCCGCGTTGGTGCGCGCGTCGAGCACGCCGGTCACCGGCAGGCCGTGCTCCACCTGCAGGCGCTTCACGGCCGTCTCGGTGCGGGGCCCGAACACCCCGGTGCCGTTGAGGAAGTCGGAGCGGGACAGCAGCCCCCTGGCGACCAGCTTCAGCTGCATCGCCTTCACCGCCGAGCCCGTCGCGCCGCGGCGCAGCGCCGGCACCGTCACCGACTTCACCCGCTCGAAGGCATCAACCGCCTTGACCACCGGCGCCCCGGCGGCCGGCACGCGCAGACCGCCACCGGTCTTGACGGCCCTGCTCGCCTGAAGTGCTCCGATCGCCATGTGCGCTCAATCCCTATCCAAGAGCCGGGCCACACGAGCACACATCGACACCTTCCTGATTTTCCTCAGGTTTTTTGGCCTGCGCCGCCGCGCAAGTGGACCGTCGATGCTCCACCGCGAGACGGCCTTTCGTCGAAAGACGAGTGAGATCGACAGCTTCGGGGCTGACAGTGGGGAAGCGGAGCACCGACGCTCCACTCCACCTCAGAGCCTGGACCAGTCGTTCTGGTCGCCTGGGGCCGAGGGCATGGCCTCCACCTCACGAGGGGGCTCCTCGAGCACCTCGCGCCAGCGTGACTCGACGGTGGCGGCGCTCAGCGGCGCCTGGGGATCGTGCTCGAAGTCGTGCAGCACCAGGCCGGCGTTCGTCACCACCTGGCCGCGCACCAGCTGCGCCGCCTCTCGCGCCATCGCCAGGCAGGCCCGCTCGTCGGGCGAGGTGAAGGTCAGCGCGGTCAGCAGCGGCGCCAACGCGGGGAGCTCGCGGAGGCGCTCGACATCGACGCCCTCGAGCACGCGCACCGGGCCCACGCTCAGCGTCCACCCGCCTTCACGGCGCGGCAGCTGCTCCCGACCGAGCACGAAGACCTCGACGTTCATGGGCCTCCCGACTGCGCCGTGGCTGCGATGACTGCGACGTCAGGTGAGCAGGTCGAGGATCTCTTTGGCGATCAGCTGGCTCTTGCGCACGTAGCCGTCGGCGCCGCACGACTTCACCAGGCGCTGCAGCTCGGCGTCCTCGGCGGCGCTGCAGAACACCACCTGAATGCCCGAGAAGAGCGAGTTGTTCTTGATGAAGCGGCAGAGCTCTTCGCCGTTGACGCCCGGCATGTTGACGTCGAGCAGCACCAGGTCGGGCCGCGTCTTCTTCTTCAAGATGATCTTCGTGGCCGCGTCGGCGCCGTTGGCGGTCATCACCTCGTGGCCCTTGGCCTCGAGCTCGGCCTTGAGCAGCCGCACGGTGGGCTCGCTGTCGTCGACCACCAGCACGCGGTGCTTCTGAATCGTCGGGCCGTCGAGGGCATCACGAATGGTCTCGACCGCCGCCTCGAGGCCCTGCGACTTGGCGACGTACCCGTCGGCGCCCGAGTTCCGGGTCTTCTCGAGCAGCTCGTCTTCGGCGAGGTCCGAGTAGAGGAGCAGCCGCGCGGTCAGCTTGCGCTGGCTGCGGAGGAACTCGACCACGTCGTCGCCGTACATCTCGGGCATGTTCACGTCGACCAGCACCAGCTCGTAGGTGTTGGCGTCGAGCCGCGCGTCGAGGGTCGCCAGGTCCATCGCGCTGTCGACGCCGATGCCCGCAGCCGTCAGCGCCTCACAGATGAGCTGAACCGTCATCGGGCTGTCGTCAATGACCAGAACGCGAGCTGCCATGCCGAGAAAAGCTTGTAGCAGAGTTCTTGACCCGCTCCTCCAGCCATTTCGATACTGAGCGCCTTCGTGCCACCGACCCCCCTCCAGCTCGCGCTCGCCGAGGCCCCCGAGAAGGGTCGCGCTCAGGCCGCGCGCCCCGACGAGGAGTTCTTCGTCTTCAAGCTCGGCGCGCTGACGCTCGCGGTGCCGTCGAAGCTGGTGCGCGAGGTCTCTCGCCTGGCCCCGATGACGCCGCTGCCACGCACGCCGTCGTTCCTGCTCGGCGTGGTGGGGAACCGCGGGCAGGTGATGCCGGTGATCGATCTGCTGCGGTTCCTCCAGCAGGGAGAGTCGAAGCCCGTGCCGGGGGGCCGGCTCTTCGTGGGCGAGGCGAACGGCCTGCTGGTGGCCTTCCTGGCCGACCAGGTGATCGGCCTGCGCCGCATCTTCGTGGCCGACAAGCTGCCGGCGCCGTCGAGCGGCGGCGCGGCGGCCGAGTTCCTCAGCGGCCTGGTGCAGCACCGCGAGCTGGGCACCGTCAGCCTGCTCGATCTGGCGAAGGTGCTCCAGGCGGCGCGCGCCGCGGTGGTTCGGCGATGAGCGAGCCCGTCGTCGAGGTGGTCGAGATCGTGCTCTTCGACATCGCGGGGACCCGCTACGGTGCCGACATGACGCAGGTGCGGCGCATCGGCCGGCATGACGAGACCGAGAGCGTCGGCGCCCCCCTGGGCAAGCCGACAGAGGGCAGGCGGGCCCTCATCTTCATGACCTCAGGGCACGTCGAGGTGGCGCTCGCCATCGACGGCGTGCTCGGCGTTCAGTCCATCCCCCGTGACGAGCTGCGGCGGCTCCCCCCCGCAGCGGGGGCTTCTCCCTTCATCATCGGCGCGTGGCTCGACCGCGATCAGCCGGTGCTCCTCGTCGATCTCCACGCCACCAACCCCTTCCGTCCCGAGGTCTCTCATGCCTGACCCTTCCACCGCCGCGCCGAAGAAGTCGAAGAAGAGCGCGACCAGCGCGCCCCGCGCCGAGCTGGCGTCGTTGTTGTCCACGCTCGAGGAGCTCACCGGCGGCCGGTTCGATCTGCGCGTCGACGTGGGCAAGCTCTCAGGCGAAGGCGCCGAAGCCGGCCGCCTCGTCAACGCGCTGATGGAGCGCGTGCAGCACCGCGTCGCCGACTCGGAGCAGCGCAAGGAGCGCACCCAGATCATCGTCGAAGAGGCCATCGAGGGCCTCAACGCGCTCGTCCGCCAGGGTGAGCTCGCCACGTTCCAGGCGCGCACCGACGACGCCGTGCTCGCGCCGCTGCTCGACGGCTTCTCGAAGGTGATCGACACCCTCCGCACCTTCGTGCGCGAGATCAACGAGGCGGCGCTGCGCCTGTCGTCGTCGGCCAACGAGGTGCTGGCGGCGTCGACCCAGCACGAGTCGTCGTCCACCGAGCAGGCGGCGGCGATTCACGAGACCACCGCGACGATGGAGGAGCTCAAGCACGCGTCGGCGCAGATCGCCGAGAACGCCGGCGCGGTGGCGCGGGTCGCCGAAGAGACCCTCAACTCGGCGCGGTCGGGCCGCGGCGCGATCGCCGAGTTCATTCAGGCCATGCAGCAGATCCGCGCCGACGGCGTGGCGGTGAGCGAGTCGATCACCAAGCTGCTGCGGCGCGTGGAGCGCATCGGCACCGTCGTCGAGGTGATCGACGAGATCGCCGATCGCTCCGACCTGCTCGCGCTCAACGCCGCGCTCGAGGGCAGCCGCGCCGGCGAGGCGGGCAAGGGCTTCAGCATCGTCGCCGCCGAGATGCGCCGCCTGGCTGAGAACGTCCTGGAGTCGACCAAGGAGATCAAGAACCTCATCACCGAGATCCGCGAGGCCACCGCCGCCGCCGCCGCCGCCGCCGACGCCTCTCGCCAGGCCACCGAGGCCGGCGAGCGCCTCGGCTCGGTCGCGGCCAGCGCCGTCGAGGGCATTCTCGCGGGCGTGCAAGAGACCAGCGACGCCGCGCGCGTCATCAACCTGGCCACCCAGCAGCAGCGCACCGCCACCGAGCAGGTCGTCGCGTCGATGGGCGAGATCGAAGAGGTCACCCGGCAGACGACCCAGGCCTCGAAGCAGGCCACCGGCGCCGCCGCCGAGCTGACCCAGCTGGCGGGCCGGCTCTCGGAGCTCATCAAGCGGTTCAAGGCCGACTGACCCGCCGCCACCCATTTTGGATACCGAGGCCCTCAAGAAGTCACTGCTGACGAAGTTCGTCGAGGTGACGCAGGATCGTCTGCAGGCGATTCAGCTCGGGGTGCTCGAGCTGGAGAAGCCCGACGGGGCCCGCGCGGCCGAGAACGTCGCGCGCGAGCTGCACACCATGAAGGGCGAGGCGCGCATGCTGGGCCTGCCCGCCATCGGGCAGGTCGCGCACGCCTCGGAAGATCTGCTCAAGGCCTGGGGCGACCAGAAGGTCGACGCGCGCACCGCGACCGATCTGCTGCTGCACGCGTGCGACGCGGTGTCTGATCTGCTCGACGACCCGGTGGGGGCCAAAGAGGGCACCCCCGCGTCGGGCGAGCTGGTGCTCAAGCTCACCCAGCTGGCCGGCACCCCCGTGCCGCCGCTCAAGCCGCCGCCCTCGGCGCCGCGCCCCC
>JACSRE010000366.1 GCA_014879945.1 Myxococcus sp. | reverse complement strand
TGGCCTGCCCGGCGGCGCGGGCGGCATGAGCACCGCCAGCATTCAGCTCTGGCGCATGGCGAAGATCGACTGCCACATGCTCGAGGGCATGGTGCCCGAGGTGACCGAGAAGGGCGGCCTGGCCCCCATCGCGAAGAACAAGAAGTTCGAGTTCGACGACGAGAACCCCGAGCTGGGCAAAGAGATGCAGGCCAAGAAGTTCGGCTCGTTCACCGGCTGCTTCGACACCGTCATCAGCGACGAGGAAGAGCGCATCAACTTGAACAAGCTCGACGGCACCATGCTCGTCGCGGTGGTGGTGGCCAACCAGCTCGTCGCCACGCTCAACGACAAGCGCTACGAGTTCCTCTTCGAGAAGGAAGACGCCAACCGCCTCAAGGTGAGCGCCAACGACATCATCCTCGGCATGAAGGACTGGGCCGACGAAGACGAGACGGGCTCGAGCCTGAACCTCACCGGCCAGGGCGAGCCCTTCGTGCGCGGCTTCTCAGACGAGAACAGCGGCTACTCGAACTACGAGACGCGCTACCGCGCCAAGAACGCGCGCTTCGACAGCCTCGACGAGGTGTACCTGGTGCACGGCGTGAACGACCGCTTCATGGCGGCCTTCAAGGACAAGTTCACCGTGTACCCCGACATGAACGCGCGGCTGAACATCAACACCGACGACCCGGTGATGCTCGAGATCGCCATTCGCTCCATCGTCAACCCGCTGCCCATCGACCCGCGCCTCAACGACCCCATCTTCATCGACACCGTCATCAAGCGCATTCGCGCCGCGCGCCTGTTCGCGATGTTCGGCATGAGCGTGGTCGACTTCGCCAACATCGTGGCCTCGGCGGGCCTCACGGTGAACCCCACCATCCTCAACAACCCGCAGAACCAGCGCTTCATCGGTGACAAGAGCTCGACCTACCGCGTCGCGGTGACAGGCTCGGCTGGAGACGTCACCCGCACCATCACGGCGGTCATTCGCCTCGACGACGGCCTCGGCCGCCTCGTCTATTGGAGAGAGGAGTAACCCATGGCCCGCGTCCTCGGCCTCGATCTCGGCAGTCACTCGGTGAAGGCGGTGCTCCTCGAGACCACCATGCGTGGCTTCCAGGTGAAGTCGTACCGCACCGCGCCCGTCGCGCTCGAAGGCGAGCGCCTGCCGCGGCTGGAGGCCGCGCTCGCGCAGCTGCTCGCCGAGGGGCCGCTCACCGCCGACTCGCTGGTGGTCGCCATTCCCGGGGTGGCGATGGCGACGCACACCCTCGCCCTGCCCTTCAGCGACCAGAAGAAGGTCGAGGCCGCGCTCTCGGGAGAGGTGGCCGATCAGCTCCCCTTCGATCTCGACGAGGCCGTCTACGACTACCAGGCCAACGAGACGAAGACGGGCGACGTCAAGGGCGCGCAGGTGCTGGTGGGCGTGGTGAAGAGGGCCGAGCTCGAGGGGCTGCTCGAGTCGCTCAAGAAGTCGAAGCTCGACCCGCGCGTCGTCACGCACCCGGGCCTCACCTACCAGAACGTGCTGAGCACCGTTGAGACCTCGGCCGACGACGAAGGCGTGGCCGTCGTCGATCTCGGGCACGAGCGCGTCAGCCTCGCCATTGGCAAGCCGGGCGGGCCGGTGGACTTCGCGCGCATGTTCATGGGCGGCGGGCTCGCGCTCTCGAAGGCGCTGGCCGCCGAGTTCCAGATTCCGCTCGCCGAGGCCCAGACGTGGAAAGAGAGCCACGGCGCGGTGGGCGCCGAGGTGGTGGGCCCCGACGCCGAGCGCGCCGCGGGGGCCTTCATGCGGGCGCTGCAGCCGGTGGTGCGCGAGCTGCGCTCCAGCATCAAGGCGTACTCGGCGCTGATGAAGCGGCCGGTGACGCGGCTGGTGCTGTGCGGTGGCACCGCCAGGCTCCTGGGGCTGGCCGGGCAGCTCGAGAAGGACCTCGGCATCACCACCTCGCTCGTCACCCTGCCCGCCGACGCGCAGGGCTCGCTCGGCCTCAACGCCGGCCCCGAGGCCGTGCAGGCCTGGGCGCTGGCGATGCGGGGGCAGGCCACCGGCGCCAAGGCCCCGCGCTTCAACCTGCGCCGCGGCGAGTTCGCCTTCAAGAGCGACTTCGACTTCGTGAAGGACAAGGTGGGGCAGCTGGCCGCCTTCGGCGTGGTGCTGCTGGTGCTGCTCATCGCCTCGGGCGTCGCGCGCAACACCATTCTGGAGCGCCGCGAGAAGGCCGTCGATCAGGTGCTCTGCGACGTCACCCAGCGAATCCTCGGCAGGTGCGAGAAGAACTTCGACATCGCGCTCAACCTGCTCGAGGGCAAAGAGAGCCCGGCGGCCGGGGTGCCCAAGCGCACCGCCGTCACGCTGCTGGCCGAGGTCTCGCAGCGCATTCCCGCCGACTCGCCCGTCACCCTCGAGCGCGTCACCGTCGATCTCGATCGCATCGAGCTGGTCTGCCAGGCCCCCAGCGTGAAACAGATGGAGGACGTCATCGCCGCGCTCAAGACGTACAAGTGCTTCAAGGAGATCAGCGAGGGCAAGGTCGAGAAGTCGAAGGACGGCACCAAGGTGGGCTTCCGGCTCGACGTGAAGGTGGAGTGCCCCGACGAGTCGTCCGAAGGGCAGGGCTGAGCCATGGCTGACTTCACGACCGCGATCCAGAGCTCGTTCGCGACCCTCTCGGCCCGCGAGCGGCGCCTGGTGTCGGCCGCGGGCGGCGCGGTGGCGGTGTTCATCGTCTTCATGGTGACCTTCAGCTTCTCGAACAAGGCCACCGCGATTCGCAGCCGCACCACCCAGAAGATCGAGAAGCTCTCGAAGGTGCAGGACCTGGCGGCCAGCTACAACCAGTCGCGCGCGCAGCGTGAGATGGCCGAGCGGCAGCTGGCGGCCTCGAACATCAGGCTCTCGTCGTTCCTCGAGGACATCGCCAAGCAGAAGGGCGTCGACCTGCCCACCATCAACCCCAAGGCCGACGTGCCGCTCGAGGGCACCAAGATCGTCGAGAGCTCGGTCGAGGTCACCTTGAGCGACGTGAAGCTGAACCGGCTGCTGGAGTTCCTCCAGGCGGTCGAGGGCGGCCAGGGCGTGGTGAAGGTGAAGTACATGCGCCTCGAGCCCCGGGTCTCGAGTGAGAGCATCACCGCGTGGCTGCAGATCGCCACCTACCACCTGAAGAACTGATCGCTCGCCATGGCCTCTTCGAAGCTCAAAGTCGTGCGCAAGGTGTTCGGGTACGCGGGGTTCTTCTTCCTCGCGGTGGTGGTCGCGTTCTTCCTGACCTTCCCCTACGACGCGCTGAAAGATCGCGTGCGCCTCGAGGCCGACAAGGCCGGGTACTTCGCGCGCATCGGGTCGATGGGCCCTGGGTTCTTCGCCGTTCGCGCGAAGGGCCTGGAGCTGAGCAAGAAGTCAGACGCCGACCCGCCGCCCGCGCCGCTGAAGATCGACTCGGTCTCGGCTGGGCCCACGCTCCTTCCCCCGGGCGCGGCCGTCACCGCGAAGCTGTTCGGCGGCACCGTCGCGGTGAAGGTGTCGGGGCTCTCGGCCGTTCGGGTGCGCGTCGACGTCGACGACCTCAACCTCGCCAGCCCCGACCTCAAGGCGTTCTCGGGCATCGACTTCTCGGGGCTCGTCGAGGCGCACCTCGACCTCAGCCTGCCTCGCGTCGCGGTCGGCCCGGGCCCGGCCGAGCCCGACCTGGGGCAGGCCAGCGGCACCATCGCGCTCGACGTCAAGGGCCTGGCGGTCAACGGCGGCTCGATGTCGATGGTGATTCCCCAGTTCGGGCCCGAGCCGACGCCGCTCGACCTGCCGAAGATCGTGGTGGGCGACCTCAGCGGCAAGCTCAAGTTCGACAAGGGCGCCGGCACCGTCGAGAAGCTCGAGGCGAAGTCGGCCGATCTCGAGCTGAAGGTGGGAGGCACACTCAAGCTCGCCAAGCGCCTCGAGTACACCGAGCCGAACGTCGAGGTGCGCTTCAAGCCCGACCCCGAGTTCCAGAAGCGGCTGGGGCTCATCGGCAGCGCGCTGTCGATGGTGGGCCCCGACCCGCAAGACCCGTCGTGGCGCCTGGGCCGGCTCACCGGCTACCTCGGCCGCCCCAACTTCCGCTGACCCCGCAGCCGCATGGCGAGCCGCCGCCGTCGCCCCACCCAGCCTCCGAAGGCGATGACCTCGGAGCCCGAGCGCTTCTCGTGGTGGCGCGCCTGGGCCGAGGCGGGTGACGGCGACGCGATGGTCGAGGTGGCCGAGCGCCTGGGGCGCGGCGCGGGCGTCGCGCGAGACGCGGCCGCGGCGCTTGACTGGTACGGCAAGGCGGTGCGCGCGGGCGTGCCTCGGGCCGCGGCGTTCGTCGGAGAGCAGGTCTTCGAGGCAGACCCCATCGCCGGCATCGTGTGGCTGCTGCTGGCCTTCGAGCGCGCGCCGATGGGCGACGAGGCCAACGCCGCCATGGCCGCGACGTTGACCCAGCTGGAGCCGCGGCTCAGCGACGAGGCGGTGCAGGCCGCGCAGGTGTGGGCCGACGCCTGCCGCGAGCGCGACGCCTGGCCAGACGAGGTGCCCACGCCGCACGCGGTGCGGGCGCCGTTTCGCGCGCGGCCGCCGACCCCGCCCTTGCCGACCCGCACCGGCAGGACGATGCCCATGCTGACGCAGGCGGTGACGTTCGGGCCCTGGCGCGTCCTGCTCCCGCCCGCGGCCCGCCTCGAGACGCTCCACGCAGGCCAACACCTGCGCGCCACCTGGGGCGGCGCGTACACCCAGCACCTGGTGTGGGCGACGCTGGCGCCGGGCCTCGACATCGACGGCTACGTGCGGCGCGGGCTCTCGGCGAGCGGGCGCCTCTGGGTGGCCGAGGCGCCGCCCGCGCGGTTCCTGCTCCACGGCCTCGACACCACCTCGTGCGTCTTCACCGGCCAGGGCGTCTCGGCGGGGCAGCGGGCCCTCAAGCGCTTCGTCTCGTTCGAAGACCAGGTGGCGGTGCTGACCTCGGTGGCCGCGGTCGACGCGTTCGAGAAGAAGCGCACCTCCCTCGAGGCCGTCGCCGACAGCGCCCACCACCTCGC
>JACSRE010000401.1 GCA_014879945.1 Myxococcus sp. | reverse complement strand
ATCATGCCTTCTCCACCCTCGTCGATCCCCTTGACCTCAGGAGCGTTCCTCAATCTGGGCGTGCACCCGGAAGTCTTGGCGCAGCACCGAAACGTCAGGGGGCTGTGGTACTCGCTTGAGGGTGAGGGACGTGGCGAAACCGCTGAACTGGGTGTGGCCGTCGGGCGACGCCGAAGGCGCAGCGGCCGCCCGGCTGTCGAAGGAGCTGGGCCTTCACCCGCTCGCCGCCCGGGTGCTCGCCAACCGCGGCCACCAGACCCCCGAGGCGGCGCAGGCCTTCTTGTCCGACGCGCTCACCGGGTTGCCTGATCCGTTCCTGATGAAGGGCCTGCCGGCCGCCGTCGAGCGCCTGCTGCGCGCCATCGATCGCCAGGAGCACGTCACGCTGTGGGGCGACTACGACGTCGACGGCGTGTGCTCGACGGCGCTGCTGACGACGTTCCTCCGCGACGTGGGCCTGACGCCGCGCACCTACATTCCGCACCGCCTGGGTGAGGGCTACGGGCTCAACGTCACCGCCATCGAGAGGCTGGCCGCCGAGGGCACCCAGCTGTTGGTGACGCTCGACTGCGGCATCACCTCGCACGCCGAGATCGCCCGGGCCAACGCGCTGGGGCTCGAGGTGATCGTCGTCGACCACCACGCGGTGCCCGAGACGATGCCGCCCGCGGTGGCGGTGCTCAACCCGCTCCAGCCCGGCTGTGAGTACCCCACCAAGTGGCTGTGCGCCGGCGGGGTGACGTTCAACCTCTGCATGGCGCTGCGCAAGTCGCTGCGGGAGCGCGGGCACTTCACCACCCGGCCCGAGCCGAACCTGAAGCAGCTGCTCGATCTGGTGGCGCTCGCGACGGTCGCCGATGTGGTGCCGTTGACGGGCGCGAACCGGGTGCTGGTGCGGCATGGCCTCGAGATCCTCACCGCGGGCGCGCGGCCGGGTGTGCGGGCGCTCAAAGAGGTGTCGCAGCTCTCGGGCGCGCGCATCACCGCCGGGCAGGTGGGGTTTCGCCTCGGGCCCCGCATCAACGCCGCGGGCCGGCTCGATGACGCGTCGGTGGGGCTGCAGCTGCTGCTGTCGCGCGATCTCGAGGCGGCGCGGCCGCTGGCCCAGAAGCTCGACGCCGCCAACGCCGAGCGCCAGCAGATCGAGCGCAACATGCTCCAGGGGGCCATCGATCAAGCGCAGGGCTTCGTCGACCGTGGGGCCAGGGGCCTGGTGCTGGCGCAAGAGGGGTGGCACCCGGGCGTGGTGGGCATCGTGGCCTCGCGCGTGGTGGAGCGCTTTCACCGGCCCACCGTCGTCATCGGCTCGCACGACGGCACCTGGCGAGGGTCGGCCCGCAGCATCGAGGGCTTTCACCTCTACGACGCGCTCAAGACGTGTGAGGGGCACCTGACGAAGTTCGGCGGGCACAAGGCGGCGGCGGGCCTGTCGATCGACCCATCGCGCCTCGACGAGTTCCGCGCGGCCTTCGAGGCCGTCACCTTCGCGCGGCTCACCGAGGAGCAGCTGGTGCCCAGGCAGCGCGTCGACGCGGTGGTGCTGCCGCGCGAACTCGACGTCGCGGCGGTCGAGGCGCTCCAGCTGCTGGCGCCCTTCGGCATGGGCAACCCCGAGCCGGTGCTGGCGGTGCGCGGGGCGGTGACGTCTCCGCGCGTGCTCGAGAACAAGACGCCGGGCCTGCCGGGCCACCTCAAGCTGTCGCTCGAGGCCGCGCCCCAGCTCGACTGCATCGGCTTCGGGTTCGCCGAGCTGGCGCCGTTGACCGAGGCGCCCGTCGACCTCGCCTTTCAGGTGGCGGTCGACGAGTACCTCGGGCGGCAGCGGGTGGGCCTCAAGCTCAAGGCCCTGCAGTCGACGCCTCCGTGACCCCGTCTCAGGGGTTCAACGGCGAGCGGTAGAGGATCCCCGCGTTCTGCGGCACGTTTGGGGCGTTGATGCTGAAGGGTGCCGCGGCTGCGCCGATGTCAACCCAGATGGTCGCGCCAGCGCCCATCGCTGCAGCCGCGACGGTGCCGGTGCCGGTCATCGCTCCGTACCGGAACTCGATGTTGCCGTTGGCAGAGATCACCGCCTGGAAGTTGAGGCTCGCGGGGTTCGTGGCGTTGGCGGAGAAGAGGCTCCAGTCTTCCCAAGAGACCGTCACCTCGCCGTTCGTGGCCTGCTGCCAGTAGAGCCGACTCGAGGCATTGCGCCCGCCGTGCAGATCGTCCCAGAAGGGGGCGATCACGAACGTCGGGCTCGAGCCGCCGGAAGGCGTCGACTTGTTGGAGAACGTGAAGCTGGTCGCGCCATAGGGAAGAATGCCGCCGTTCGCGCCGATGGTCAGGGTCGAGATCGACGCGCCGAACAGCTCGAGGGGGCGCGTGAGCTGCACCTGAATCACGCCGTCGTCCAGGTTCGTCAGCGTCAGGAGCGTTCCACTCGAGGCGAGCGACTGAAAGGCTGACGAGGTGGCGACCGGCGCCTCGTACGGGAAACACGATTGGTTGAGAATGCCCGGGCTCCCGAACTGGCCGTTCGCTCCATACGGTGGACGCACGGTTGGGCAGATGTAGCGAGTGGCTGCTGACTCATAGATCACCCACGGCGATCGTTGATCCTCGAGGCTGAACGACTGTCCCGGGCGAATGGTGTTGGGCAGGGTGGTCGTCGCGCTCGGAAACCGGGTGTAGGGGTTGCCAGCGATTCCGATTCGGACGAAGGCGTCAGTGGCAGGAGGCGAGAAGGTGGTCGGCAGCAAGACGTCTGGGGCGCGCCGCGTTTCGACGCCGCCGTCCTGGAGGAGCAGCCCCCCGTCGCCCGGGTCACCCAGCTCCGCGGACTGCGCCAGCAGGAGCCTGCCGAACGGCGGCAGGGTCGTCCCTGAAGGAATCTGGAAGGTCTGCACTCCACCGAAGTCGATGTCCCAGCCACCGAGATCGACGCCAGCGTCGGCGTTGCTGCCGATCTCGATCCACACCCCATCGGTCACCGCGGCTGCGGGCCGGTAGTTCACCTCAGCGACGAAGAACTGGTTGAGCGGGTAGTTGGCGGCGCCCTCGGCCTCCATCGGGTCTCCGTTCACGTACGCGAGGCCCGCGAAGGGCGTCGCCTCGATGCGCAGCGGCGCCGGGAGCACCTGCGGCCCGAAGAGGCGGTACACCTCACCGGCCGCGACCGGCATCGTCGGGCCCGCCTCGTCAGACTCGCTGTTGTTGACGACACCCACGGTGCCGATGCCCTGCACCTTGAAGAAGTCGCGGTACGCCAGCACCACCTTCCCGTTCGAGTACAGCTGGGCCTGGAACGTCAGGCGGGCGTCGACGGGCCCCGTGGTGGGGCGAACATCACTCCACTGAACGATGAGGCGCCGGGCGTCGGCGACTCCGTCGAGGCGCCAGACGACCTGACCGCTCGCCGTCGCCAGGTCGTTCCAGTACGGGGCGACCGAGAGCGGCTCGAGCGCCTCGCCCAGCACCGCGTCGTTGCCGGGGCGCCCCGAGATCGCGGTCGTCGAGGTGGTGAGGTTGAACCAGCCGTAGCGCGAGATGTTGAGCCGGATGCGGCTGAAGCGGGTGCCGAAGAGCGTCGCTTCGAAGGCCGTGGGCAACAACACGTTGGCCGCGTTGCTGGTGCCGGAGAAGAGCACCGGGGTGCCCGAGCGGCGAATGTCGATGAAGGCCTCGCCGGCGGGGTTCTTCTCGACGTTCTTGAACCCCGAGACCTGAGTCGGGCTCCCGATCGTCGTGCCGGTGACGGTCGTCGGCGCGCGCAGCGGCAGCTGGCGCGAGAAGGTGAACGCCGAGCTGGCCCCGACATCGACGTCGACGGTGCGTACGACGGGCGGGCCCCCGGTGCCGTTGTCGGCCTCGAGGCGATAGGTGACGCGCGTGAGCGAGGGCGGTCTTGCGTTTGGCAGCACCACCAGCGACCCCGAGTCCACGTTGCCGGTGAACTGCCGGTAGAAGCCGGCGCCGGTGTTGCTCGTGATGCGAACGTTCCGGGCGTTGGTGATGCTCCAGGTCAGGGTGACCGGCTCGCCGCCCGAGCCGATGCTCGTCTTGTCGCTCCGGAAAGAGTTGTAGGACAACGGGCCAACGCCCTCGACGGTCCGCGCCTCTCGCGCCTCGGCGCCTCGGCTGTTGCGCACGATGAGTTCGACCCGGGTGCTCTGGGTGGGGGCGCTCAGGGGGTAGCTACCGCTCGCGACCTCAGCCCGGCTCTGGGCGAGGTAGGCGCGCCGGCCATCGACGATCAGCTCGGCAGACTCGCCGCCCAGCGAGGTCCACGAGATGGTGAAGGTGCTGCCGGTCAGCGCGTAGCCGGGCGCCGTGAAGCGCTCGATGCGAACGCCGCCGCCCACCGGCACCTCGAGTGCCTTCGACGCCGTGGTCGTGCCGTCGCTGGCTTCGAGCACGTAGGTCAGCACCGCGTCGGCCGGCAGGTTCGCCGGCACGGTGTCGGTGAAGCGGCCGCTGGCGACCTGGCCAGCCGTTACCGGCAGCGGCGTGGCGAGCCCGACTCGGCGCAGGGTGATGGAGGTGGCAGAGGCCGTCTCCCAGCGCAGCTCGACCGGTTCACCGGCGGCCGGCACGGTGTCACCTGCGCTGAACGAGACGATCGTGGGCGCGACGGTGACCTGGGTCGTCGCCTCGAGATCGTCAGCCCGCAGTCGGTAGGTGGTTGTGCGCGAGGGCGTGACGCGAACGGACCCAGACTCGAGCTGCGCGCCGACGTCGATGGCTGCGCCGGCCAGCTCCTCGAGCCTCACCGACCTGGCGCCGGGAGCGTTCCAGACGAGGGTCGTCGCCGAGCCTGCCTCGACCGTCGACGGCACCGCGCTGAACAGCGCCGAGCGCGCCTTTCGTTGCACCGCCACCGCCGCCGCTCTGATGTCGCTCCCGCCCGCGCCCTGTGCAGTGATCAGGAACACCGTGTCAGCCTCGACGGCGACGGCCACCCGACCGCCAGCCTTCTGATCGCCGATCGCGACCGGGCCTTTGCCGACCTGCTCGATGGTGACGTCGAGCGCGTTGCTGGTGCCCCACTGGAGCACGACCTCTGAGCCGGGCGCGGTGACCACGCTGGCCGGCACCGGCAT
>JACSRE010000074.1 GCA_014879945.1 Myxococcus sp. | reverse complement strand
CGACGATCGCCTCGCGGCGCTCCGGGTGGGCGACGGGCACTCGACCGTCGAGGCGCCCGCCCTGGTGGGGCTGGGCGTCGCGGGGATCAAAGACGTGGTGTGGCGCATCGCCGCCGAGGCCACGGGCACCTGCCAGTTGGCCGTCACCGCCGAGCTCGACGACCCACTCGAAGAGGCCACCTTCTTTCGCGTGCGCCTCGAGCCGGCCTCGACCGAGTTCGCGCCACCACGGGTCAAGGCGGCGGCGTTCACCGACACCACGCCGGAACGCGGTCAGGCCACCCTGCGCTACCCGTTCCCGTGCTTCACCAGCCCCCAGTGGATTCAGTTCGAGGTGCAGGGGCCCAGCGGGCTGCAGTTCAGCCGCGCGCAGCGTGTCTGGGTGCCGACGGTGCTGCCGGGCGTGGTGCGCGGGCGAACGGGCCCCTCGGAAGGCGCGGGGCCGCCGTCGAGCCTGCTGGTGACCGAGCTGTGGGAGCTGCCCGCGCCCATCACCCTGAACCACGCGTGCCGAGAGGCCCCTCACCTGTGCGAGCGCGCCTGCCTCGTCGACGAGTTCGAGGCCTGCACCCTCGACGGTCGCATCGCCCTGGCGGCCAGAGATCTGGGCCGCGCCCTCAACCGGTTCGACGCCATGTGTGAGCGCGGCGACCTCGAGGCCTGCACGCTGCTCGAGTGGACGCTGGCCGAGAAGAAGCCGACCCGCCAGCTGCGCTCCCGCCCCGCGGCGGTGCTCCAGCCGTGGTGTGACGCCGGCCTTCGGCGCGCGTGCGTGGCCTTGGCGATCCCCGAGTGGCGCAAGGCGCTGCCCGCGCTCACCGCCGGCTGCGTGCAGGATCCCCGGGCCTGTGGGGCGCTGGGGCTGCACCTGCTCGACGGCCCGCGCCTGGACGCAGAGGTGACGCGCGCGCTGAAGCTGATTCAGCAGGCCTGCCTCTCGGGAGACGCAGCGTCGTGTGCCCACAGCGCCATCGAGACGCTGCGCTTCGCGCGCGAAGAGCCCCTGGCGGTGATGCCGCGCCTCAAGCGCGCCTGCGAGGCCCGCATCGCCGACGCCTGCACCCTGATGGCGATGAACTCGGCGCGGGGCCTCACGGTGCCCCGAACCCCGCGGGCCGCAGAGCAGGAGCTCGACGAGGCCTGTCGCCTTGGCGCCGCCGAGGCGTGCCAGATGTGCTGGCGGCCCTGACTGAAATGAAGAAGGGCGCCGGCCAGGTGCGCCAGCGCCCTTCGACGACCTCGCCCTCGCGGCGGGCCTAGATGTGAATCGCCTTGCCCAGGGTCGCCTCGGCGGCCTCGCGCATGATCTCCGACAGCGTGGGGTGCGCGTGCATGGTGTGGGCGAGCTCCTCGGTGGTAGTCTCGAGCTTGAGCGCCACGCAGGCCTCGGCCAGCAGCTCGGTGGCGTGCGGGCCGACCAGGTGCACGCCGAGCACCTCGTCGTACTTCTTGTCCGAGACGATCTTCACCAGGCCGATCGCCTCGTCGCTGATCGACGCCTTGGTGATGGCGCTGAAGGGGAAGGTGCCGACCTTCACGTCGTAGCCCTTCTCCTTCGCCTTCTTCTCGGTGAGGCCGACCGACGCCACCTCGGGGTAGCAGTAGGTCGCGTTGGGCACGCGGTCGTAGTTGACCGGGTGCGGGTGCTTGCCCGCGATGTGCTCGACGGCGACGACGCCCTGGGCCGAGGCGCAGTGCGCCAGCCACGGGTACGGCGTGATGTCGCCGATGGCGTACACGTTCGGCTCCGAGGTGCGCATCATCGCGTCGATCTCGATGGTGCCCTTCGGCATCAGCTTGATGTTCGTCTTCTCGAGCCCGATGCCCTTGGTGACCGGCGCGCGGCCGACCGCCGAGAGGAAGTACTCGGCCTCGAGCGTCTTCTTCGAGCCATCGGGCAGCGTGACGACGACCTTGACCCCGGTGGCCGTGGTCTCGATCGACTCGAACTTCGTCGACGTCATCACCTCGATCTTGCGGCGCTTGAAGAACTTCTCGAGCTCCTTCGAGATGTCGACGTCTTCGATGGGCAGCAGGTTCGGCATGAACTCGACGATCGTCACCTGGCTGCCGACGTGCGCGAACACCGACGCGAACTCGGTGCCGACGGCGCCCGCGCCCAGCACGATGAGGCTCTTGGGAACGCGATCGAGCGTCAGGATCGAGTCGCTCGAGAGGATGCGGTTGTCGTCGATCTTGATGCTGGGCAGCGTGGTGACGACCGACCCGGTGGCAATCACGATGTTCTTCGTCTCGAGCACCTGCACCGCGCCGCCGTCGTTCAGCTTGACCTCGACCTTGCCCTTGCCGGCGATGGAGCCGAAGCCCTTGAGCACCGTCACCTTGTTCTTCTTCATCAAGAAGTCGATGCCCGCCGCGCCCTTGTCGACGACCTTCTGCTTGTGCTTCTGCGCCTGGGCCCAGTCCACGACCGGGTTGACGACGTTGATGCCGAACTCGGCCGCGTGCTGAATGTGGGCGAACAGCTCGGCCGTCCACAGCAGCGACTTGGTGGGAATGCAGCCGCGGTGCAGACAGGTGCCGCCCAGCTTCTTGTCCTTCTCGATCAGCGCGGTCTTGAGGCCGAGCTGCCCGGCGCGAATCGCCGCCACATACCCACCCGGACCGGAACCGATGATCACCACGTCGAACTGGTCAGCCACGCCTGCCTCCATGCAAGAAAGTTCGGGCGATGAGTAGGCGCACGGGTCTTCGTTCGCAAGCCTCGTCTGTCGAGGTCCTCCGACTACTCACGCCATGAGCGGTTCTGCTGGCACCGCGGCGGCGGGCGCGTGAAAAGCTGCCGCTCGTGCCGAAGGTTCCCAACAGGACGATCGTGTTGATGGTGCTGACGTTGCTCTCGTTCGCGTGGTTCTTCTGGAAGACGCACCAGCGCCCGGAGCAGACGCTCACCATCACGCCGGTGATGCTGTTCGACGCGGGGCAGCCGTGAGGGTGCTGATCGTCGGCGGGGGCGTGATGGGCACCGCGATCGGCTGCGAGCTGGCGGGCCCGGGCCTCGAGGTGACGGTGCTGGAGCGCTCGATCCCCGGGGCCGAGGCGTCGACCGCCGCGGCGGGCATGCTGGCGCCCCAGCTCGAGGCCCAGGCCCCCGGGCCGATGCTGGAGCTCTCGATGCGCAGCCGCGGGCTCTACCCGGCCTGGGTGAAGGCGCTCACGGCCGACAGCGGCGTCGAGGTGGGGTACCTCGAGTCGGGCGCGCTGCAGCTCGCCTTCACCGAGGCGCAGGCCCACGAGCTCGAGGCGACCGTCGCGTGGCAGCAGGCGGCCGGGCTGCGGGCCTCCTTCCTGGTCGGCGACGAGGCCCGGGCGCTCGAGCCGAACCTCTCGACCGAGCTCGTCGCCGCCGCCCTCTTCCCCGACGACCACCAGGTCGACCCGCGCAGGCTGATGCAGGCGCTGACGGGCGCGGCCGCGCGACGGGGCGTGAGGTTCCACAGCGGCGCGGTGCGCGGGCTGCTCGAGACGCAAGGGGCCGTCACGGGCGTGGCGCTCGAGGGCGGGGCGCTCACGGCCGAGCTCACCATCATCGCCGCCGGCGCCTGGTCGTCGTTGCTGCCGGGCGTGGGCGTCGATGCGGCGCACCTCAAGCCGGCCCGGGGCCAGATGGTGGAGCTGAGCCTCCCCGCTCCGCCGCTGAAGCACGTGCTGAAGTCCGGCCTCGGGTACGTCGTGCCGCGCGCCGATGGGCACTGCATCTGCGGCACCACGGTGGAGCTGGTCGGCTTCGACAAGCGCGTCACGGCCGAGGGGCTGGCGTCGGTGCTGGGCGCGGCGACGAGGCTGTGTCCCGCGCTCGAAGACGCCACGGTGGTGAGCACCTGGGCCGGGCTGCGCCCGTGGACGGAGGACGGGCTCCCGCTGCTGGGGCGAGGGCCGAAGCCGGGGCTCCTCGTCGCCAGCGGGCACTACCGCAATGGCATTCTGCTCGCGCCGATCACGGCCAGGCTGCTGGGCCAGCTGGTGCGCGGCGACCGCCCGACCGTCGACCTCACGCCCTTCTCGCCCGGTCGTTTCACGTCGCGCTGACCGCCCGGTTGGACGCGCGCTGAGGCGAATCAAGCGCTTTCCCAGCGGGCGCGCTGTCGTTGGGCTGGATTTATCGGCCTGCATTCGTCAGATTTGGCGCTCGTGGAAGCCCTGCCCCCGCCGCCGGCCCGAATCCTGATCGTTGATGACGACGAGTCAGTGCGTGACGTCATCTCCGTGCTGCTCCGCGAAGAGGGGTACCACTGCGACACCGCCTCTGGCGCCGACATGGCGCTCGACATGGCCGCTCGCGAAGACACGCCGCTGGTCATCTCGGACATGAAGATGCCGGGGAAAGACGGCCTCTGGCTGCTCGAGGCGTTTCGCGACAAGCACCCCGACACCTCGATCATCATGCTGACCGGCTACGGCGACACCGAGTCGGCCGTCGACTGTCTGCGCCGCGGGGCCGTCGATTACCTCCTCAAGCCGCCCAAGCTGATCGATCTGATCCGCTCCATCGAGCGCGCGCTCGCCAAGCGCCGCATCGAGCTGGCGCGGAAGAAGTACCAGAAGAAGCTCGAGCGCAAGGTGCGCGACCGCACCACCGAGCTGCGCAAGGCCCTCAAGGACATCAGCGTCACCTACGAGAACACGCTGATGGCGCTGGTCTCGGCCCTCGACGCGCGCGAGCACGAGACGAGCGATCACTCCATTCGCGTCGTCGAGTACACCGTCGCCATCGCCAACCAGCTCGGCCTCAAGGGCGGTGAGCTGGAGGAGATCGGCCGCGGCGCCCTGCTCCACGACATCGGGAAGATCGGCGTGCCCGACGCCGTGCTGCTCAAGCCAGGCAAGCTGACGCCCGACGAGTGGATCGAGATGCGAAAGCACCCCGACATCGGCTTCCGCATGATCGAGCCCATTCCGTTCCTCTCGGTGCCCGCAACCATCGTGCTGTCGCACCAGGAGCGCTGGGACGGCCAGGGCTACCCTCGCAACCTCGCGCGCAACGAGATCCACATCGGCGCGCGCATCTTCGCCGTCGCCGACACCCTCGACGCGATGACCAGCGACCGGCCGTACCGCAAGGGCACCACCTTCGCGAACGCCGTCGCCGAGATCACCCGCTGTGGCGGCTCGCAGTTCGACCCCGAGGTGGTGAAGGCCTTCAACGCCATCGGCGAGACCGGCCTCATTCGCATCAAGGAAGACATGATGGCCCGCCGCAAGGCCCGGGAGGCGTCGCAGATGACGCCCAGCCACGGGCTGCCGGCGGTCGCCGCCGCCCCCGCCGACCCCGAGCCGACGAAGCACTGACGCGTCGTGACGGCCGCGACGCTCGACACCTTCGCTCGACCGCTCAAGCACCTGCGGGTGTCGGTGACCGATCGCTGCAACCTGCGCTGCGGCTACTGCATGCCCGAGGCGGAGTACGCCTGGCTCCCCCGCCCCGATCTGCTCACCTTCGAGGAGCTGGTCTGGCTGGCCGATCGCTTCGCGAGCCTCGGCGTCGAGTCGGTCAGGCTCACCGGCGGCGAGCCGCTCGTGCGTCAGGGCCTGTCGTCGCTGGTGCAGCAGCTCTCGGCGCGCCCGTGGCTCCGCGATCTCGCGCTGACGACGAACGGCGTGCTCCTGGCCGAGCAGGCCAGGGCGCTCAAGGACGCGGGGCTCAAGCGCCTCACCGTCTCTCTCGACACCCTGGTGCCGTCGCGGTTCAAGGCGCTGACCCGCCGCGACTCGCACGGCGCGGTGCTCGAGGGCATTCACGAGGCGGCGCGGGTCGGCTTCCCTGGCGGGCTGAAGCTCGACACGGTGCTGCTGCGCGGGGTGAACGACGGCGAGCTGGTGCCGCTGCTCGACTTCGCCGGCCTGGTGAACGCCGAGCTCCGCTTCATCGAGTACATGGACGTCGGCGGCGCGACCCAGTGGCGGCGTGAAGCCGTGGTGTCACGCGCCGAGGTGCTCGAGCGGCTGACGCAGGCCTTCGGTCGACTCGAGCCCCTCCCAGGTCGCGGCGCCGCGCCAGCCGAGCGGTTTCGGCTGCCCGACGGCCGCACGTTCGGCGTCATCGCGTCGACGACCCAGCCGTTCTGCGGCGCCTGCGATCGGGCCCGGGTGACGGCCGACGGCACCTTCTTCACCTGCCTCTACGCGGCGACCGGGCTCGAGCTGAAGAGCGCGCTGCGTCGGGGCGACGGCGCCGAGGCCCTCGAGGCGCTCCTCCGCGATCGGTGGACGGGTCGGCGTGATCGCGGCGCCGAGGCCCGCCTCTCGTTGAGCGCGCGGGGCCCGCTGGCGACCACCTCGCAGCTCAAGCGCGAGCCGCGGCTCGAGATGCACACCCGGGGCGGGTAAGAGGCGCGATGCCGAAGTGGCTCAAGATCGTCGCGCTGGTGATGCTGGGGCTGGTGCTCCTGTGCGGCCTCGGCGTCGGCGGCGTGGCGTTCTGGTTCAACACCAACAAGGACCGGCTGCGCGAGAGCGGCAAGCGCATCATGGCCGAGGCGAAGGCCTTCGGGAGCGGCGCCGACGCCGACGCCTGCGTCAACGAGTCGATGCGCCGGCTCGACGCGGCCGACGGGTTCGTCGCGCAGGCCGAGCAGAAGGTGTTCCTGCGCACCTGCCTCGAGAACACCCTGGCCCGGCCGGACTTCTGCGTGGGCGTGCCGAAGATGACCGACTTCGTGGCGGCCGCGTCGTGGAGCGTGGCCAACTGCAACCAGCGCGGCGCGAAGGACGCGCAGGCCTGCGGGCGGCTGATGCAAGCGGTGATGGAGCACTGCGAGAAGCAGCCCGCGCCGCCCCCGCCGGGCTGACCTCGCCGCTACCTCTGGGTCAGCGCCTTCAACACCCCCTCGGCGACCAGCCGCGCCGCCGCGGTGGTGAGGTGCCCTGCGTCGGTCGTCGAGAGCACGAGCGGCTCGCTGCGCAGCCGCACCAGGCACTCGCCCCCGGGCGTGCAGAGGGCGTCGAGCGACGAGACGAACTGCGCACCGCCGGCCGCGGCCGTCTGCGAGAGGTCGCGCTCCAGCGCGCGCAGCACCGGGAGGATCTCTGGCTCCAGCCGCTCCGGCACGAAGGCGCCTCCGGCTCGACGACTGAGCGTGTACTGCAGCGAGACGCGCCACTCCGGCACCGGGCCGACCACCACCACGGTCGCGTCCGGGAGGCGCTGCCTGAGCTCGGCCAACGTCTCGCGCAGCTTCAGCTTCCAGTAGCCGTAGACCGTCCACCGAACGCTGAGCACCACCACGGCGGGCCGCGCGGCCTCGAGGCGCGCGAACGCGTCGGCGTTGTGGGCGCGGCACTCGGCGTTGCCGACGTCGAGGAAGGCAGGGCACAGCGACCGATTGAGCTGCGCCAGCCGAAAGCCGCCGCGCTCGCGCTGCAAGGCGCGCAGGCCCGCCGACAAGCGGGCCGCGTGCGAGTCACCCACCACGGCCACGAGGGGGAGGCCCGACGGCTCGGCCTCGACACACGCCTGGTCGGGGAGCTCGTTCGTCGCGTCGATCCAGCACTGGTCCACGCGCGCCTCGGCCGCGGAGCGGTCCTCCGCCACGGAGCGCTCGACGGCGGCCTCGGTCGCGCTCCGCGTGATCCACCGCTCGGGGGCGCGGTGGAGCTGCCACGCGCCGACGCAGCCGAGCCCGCACGCGATCACCAGCCCCGCCGTCTTCCGCTGCGACGGGCGGGCCCTGAACGGCGGCTCGACCACCCGCGTCGTCAGCAGCGCGAGCACGACCGAGCCAACCACGGCGATCGCCGCGACCGCCCCGTGCTCCGCGCTCGGCGTCGCCAGGCGGCCCAGCGTCAGGAGCGGCCAATGCCAGAGGTACAGCGGGTAGCTGATGAGGCCCAGGGCGGTGAGCGGACGCACCGAGAGCAGCCTGCTGAGCGCACCGCTGCGCCGGGTGTTGAGCACGAGGGCCGTGCCCACGGCCGGAGAGGCGACCCAGAGCCCGGGCACCGACTCGTGCGGGTCGAAGGCCCGCGCGCTCAGGAGCACGATCGCCAGACCGACGAAGCCCGCCGCCGCTGGCTGGGCCGCGCCCCTCGCGGCGCGACCAAAGGCCCAGGTGCCCAGCAGGAACTCCCAGGCGCGGGTCGGCGCGACGAACCAGCCCCACGTCGGCAGCCACGTCGTCATCACCAGCCAGACGATGACCGACCCGCCGCCGACGCCCGCGAGCAGCCAGTCGAGCCGCCGGCCTCGCCCGAACAGCGCCACCAGCACCGCGACGAAGAGGTACACCTGCTCCTCGACCGAGAGCGACCACAGGTGGTGGAGCGGCTGCGCGCCGGCCCCGGCGTCGAAGTACGACCGCTCGCTCGCCTGCACCAGGTTGGCGACGAGGGCGAGGGCGGCGGCGGCGTGACGCGCCACCGAGGCGAACAGCGACGTCGAGAGCAGGAGCGTCGAGGCGGCCAGCGTCGACCCGAGCACCAGCAGGAGCGCAGGCGCCAGCCGGTTCACGCGGCGGCCGAGGAAGGCGAAGGCGTCGAACCCGTCAGCCGCGCGCGCCCTCTCCACCACGCCCGTCACGAGGAAGCCCGAGAGGACGAAGAAGACGTCGACCCCCACGAAGCCACCGGGCAGCAGCCCAGGCCAGGCGTGAAACGCGACGACCAGCACGATCGCGACGCCTCGGAGCCCATCGAGGTCGGCCCGGTGCTCCCACGGCGGTGTCACCAGGCGCGCACCCTTCGAGCGGCTGACCAAGCCCCCCTCACGACGTGCGGGGCACCAGCGCCGCGGCGACCTCGTCGTGAATGGCCCTGGCGGCGGCCGCGCGATCCTTCGCCTGGCTGATCGGCCGCCCCACCACCAACAAGGTCGCGCCGGCCTCGATCGCCGCGGCGGGCGTCTCGACGCGCGCCTGATCGTTGCTCGCCGCGCCCCTCGGCCGAATGCCGGGCGTGCACAGCACCAGCGCAGGGCCCACCACGCGCCGCACGTCGCTCACCTCGCGCGCGGAGCAGACCAGCCCGCCGGCCCCCGCCTTCGCCGACAGGGCCGCGAGGCGCTCGACCTGGAGCAGCGCGGGGTCCTCCACGCCGACCGACTGCAGCGTCGGGTCATCCATCGAGGTCAACACCGTGACGGCCAGAATGCAGGGCGGCGCCAGGCCCGCGGCCTTCGCGCCCGCCTCGGCGCCCTCGACCGCGGCGCGCACCATGTGCTCACCGCCGCCGGCGTGCACCGTCAGGAACGACACGCCCAGGCCCCCGGCGGCCCTGGATGCCAGGAGCACGGTGTTGGGAATGTCGTGCAGCTTCAGGTCGAGGAAGACGCGCGCGCCCCGCGAGGTGAAGGCCGTGACGGCGGCGGGCCCGTGCTCCACGAAGAGCGACAGGCCCACCTTCACCACGCCGACGTGCGCGCTGACTTCGTCGTACAGCGCGATCGCCTCGGGCAGCGGGAGGTCTGCCGCCAGGGCGATCGAGGCCTTCGCGCTCATCTTCAGCGCGAGAGCTCGCTGTCGATGATCTCCTTGAACTTCTCGTAGGGCTGCGCGCCCGACAGCATGATGCCGTTGATGAAGAACGCCGGGGTGCCGTTCACGCCGACCGCGCGCGCCGCCACCATGTCTGCGTCCACCTTCTCCTTCATCTTGCCGCCGTCGAGGCACGCGTCGAACTTCGCCGCGTCGAGGCCGAGCGTCTTCGCGTGCGTCTTCAGGTCGGCGATGTCGAGCGCGCCCTGATTGGCGAAGAGGGTCTTGTGGTACTCCCAGAACTTGCCCTGCTCCTCGGCGCAGGCCGCCGCCTCGGCCGCCTTGAAGGCCTTGTCGTGGAACTCCAACGGGAAGTGGCGGAACACCACCTTCACCTTGTCGGAGTAGTTCTTCATCACCTCGTCCACGCTGGGCTCGGCCTTGCTGCAGAACGGGCACTGGAAGTCAGAGAACTCGACGATGGTGATCTTCGCCGTCTCGGCGCCCTTCGACGGGCCCTTGGCCTCGACGGTGACGCGGGGCTCGCTGAGGAGCACCTCGACCTTCGCCTGCGCGCGCAGCTCGCTGAAGAGCTTCATCGCGACGGTGCGCTTCTGGTCCTGCTGGAGGAAGCCGATGATCTGCTGACGCATCGACTCGACCGTCGCCCCGGGGGGCATCTGCGCCTTGTTCTCTTCGAAGACCTTGGTGATCTCGGCGTCGGAGGGCGGCGGGAGCTTCGCGTCGATGTTCGCGCGGAGGAACTCCTCTTCGCTCTTGCCCTCCTTCTTCGCCGCCTCCTTCACCAGCGTCTGCACGATGAGCTGCTCGAGGCCCTGCTTGCGCGCCTCGAACTTCTTCTTCTCGAGATCCTTGATCTGCGCGCCGACGGCCTCGTCGACGTCCTTCAGGGTGATGTCCTTGCCGTTGAGCTTCGCGAGCACCGTGGTGGGGCTCTCACCCGAGACGAGCTGCACCGGCGCAGCGCCAGCGGGCTTGCCCGCCGCGCCGTTGTCTTTGGGACAGCCGAGGAACACGCCAGCGACAGACGCGGCGAGCAGGACACTGCGAAAGGAGTTGGTCATGCAGGGGCGCTTAGGCCACCGGCACCGGGGGTGCAACGGCCGAAGCCTGCCGAAGCCTGCCGAAGCCTGCCCTTCCTCGGGTGCGCGGCTCAGTCTTCCTGGTGATCGTGCCCCGCCCCGCCCCACGGCCCCGGCCAGGGCATCGCCGGCGGCCCCAGGCCTCGCACCTCGATCTCGTAGAACCGCGCCCGCGTACCCGCCCAGGGCGGGTCGCAGTTCTCACAGAGCCCGGCGCCGGCGGGAATCGGGTCGGTCATCACCGCGAGGCCGTGCGGCTTCACCTCGAACGAGACCGGCGCGCCCCCATCGGGGATCTCGCAGGCCCACAGCGGCGACACGGCCCCCGACTGGAAGCGCGTGAGCGGGAAGGCCTCGAGCGTGGCGGCGCCTTCGGCGTCGGTCAGCCGCAGCGCGATGGGCTGCCCATTCCACGACGCGCCCCGCAGGCCGCTGCGTGACGACTGCATGGCGGCAGACTGGAAGGTGACGGTGCCCGCGTCAGCCCCCGGTTGGCGCAGCTCGACGCTGGTGCCCTTGGGCCCTGCCACCACCCAGTCGTTGGCGATCAACCCCTCGCCGAACGGGATCGAGAAGGTGTCGAGCGGCACGCCGCGCGCCGCGTCGTAGATCGACCGCCCTGCCTCGACGGTGATGAGGCCTCGCCCGACCGCGATCTCGCCCCCCGGCATGTTCGGCACGAAGTGACGCCAGCGGCGCACCCCCGCCGGCGAGTAGCTCATGATCACCGTGCCGGCGGCGTTCGGGTCGGGCAGCGCGGGTGAGACGCGCGCGCTCGGGGTGAAGGCGAAGAAGACGTTCCCTTGCGGGTCCGACGCCACGCCGTACGAGTGGGGGTGGTTGCAGGTGAGGAAGATCGGGTCGTCGATGACGCGCGCGACGACGCGCCGGCCGGTGTCGTCGAGCACCACCAGCGAGAACCGGCGGCAGTTCGTCTCTTGCCGTTGATCGTCGATGCGCCGCGACTCGAAGAGCACGCCCAGGCGCGTCGGCCCCAACACCACCAGGCGCGCCAGGAAGGTCTCCCAGTCGGGCAAGGCCAGCGCCGGCAGATCGGCCAGCACCGTCGAGTAGGCCCACGCGGGGAGCCCGGTGGCCGCGCTCACCGCGGTCACCCCCTGGGGCGGGTTGTCGGCGCAGACGATCAGCTCGCTCCACGCGATGCACCGCCGCGAGCCTCGCGGGAGCCGCTGCCCCAGCGGGGCCTGCAGCATCGGCGGCGTCGCGAAGTAGCTCGACAGCACCACCCCGCCGTCCTGATCGATGAAGACGTCGCTCCAGCTGTCGCCCACGCCGCCGTCCTCGAGCGGTCCGCCGGCCGTCCACGCCAGCGGCAGCGGCGTCGCGACGGGCAACACGCACACGTCGTTCTGACAGCGCCCCTCCCCACGGCACGGCGAGGCCGGCGCGCAGACGAACCCGTCGGGCGGATCGCGCTCGACACACTGCCCGTTCACGCAGACGTCGACCGCCGTGCACGACGAGCGGCTCACGTCGCCACAGCGGAGCCCGTCGAGCACCGGCACCGACTCGCAGCCGCGATCCCTGGAGCAGCTCCCGGCCAGACACGGAGACGGGTCGGGGCACTCCCGGCGAAGGCCGACGCAGCCCCGCACCGTCTCGCAGACGGCGATGGTGCAGGGGTCGTCGTTCACGCAGGTGACGGGCTGGCCGACGCACTCGCCCTTCACGCAGCGCCCGTCGATGAGGCAGCGATCGCTCTGGCCACACGCCACCCCGTCAGGCCGCGGGTCGACGACGCACTGGCTGGTCTCGCGATCGAACCGGAACGACGCGCACTCGCTCGCCTCGCCACAGTCTGGCGGCGCGAGGAAGGCGACCGACAGCGGCACCACCGCCACCTCGCGGCCCTCGAGCGTCAGCGTCACGGCGCCGGTGAAGTCGCCGGCCTGGCTCGAGCGCGCCTCGACGGCGAGCGCGTTGTCTCCGGGCGCGAGCGTTAGCGTCGGCGCCGCGGTGAAGGCGGTGCCCGCGAGCGCGACCGCGGCCTCGACCTCGAGCCGCGAGTCGTTGGTGACGACGAGGGTTCGACGGAGCGGCACCTCGGTCCACGCGCGGCCGAACTCCAACGGCGAGGGCGCCGCGCGCACCTGCACCTCGACGGCGTTCACCCCGGTGGGCCGGCACGCGCACAGCCACGCCAGGAGCAGGAGCCACGCGCTTCGCACGCGCCGCAAAAGAGCACAGGCCTCGCGGAAGCACTACCGGGGCCCGGGCTGGGCACGCACCTCCGCCCGGTGGGAAAAGGCCCTCTGGGGGCCCTCTCGCCGTCGAGGCCCGCGTCGCCGTTTTCAGCGCGGAGCGCTGCGCCACCATCGCGCTGGGCACGGGGCCGACGGCGGTCGCCTCGGCCAGGGGGCGCTACGCCGCGTGCGGCGCGAGCACACCCGACAGATCGTTCACCTCGAGGCGCGCGTTCGACAGGTCGCGACCGCGGGCCCGCACGACCTCGTAGTTCGCGGGGTCGCTGAGCACCTTCGCCACCAGCCGCTGGTTGAGCGCGTGGCCCGTCTTGTACGCCGTCATCGCGCCGATCACCGGCCGACCGAGCAGCGAGACGTCACCGAGCGCGTCGAGCAGCTTGTGGCGCACGAACTCGTCGGGGAAGCGCAGGCCCTCGGGGTTCAAGATCGAGAAGTCGTCGACCACCACCGCGTTGTCGAGCGAGCCGCCGCGGGCCAGGCCCATCTGGCGGAGCTTGTCCACGTCGCGCAGGAAGCCGAAGGTGCGCGCGCGCGCCACTTCACGCACGAAGGAGTGATCGCTGAACTCGAGGGTGAACTGCTGGTCTGAGATGAGCGGGTGCTTGAAGTCGATGGTGCAGTCGATGCGGAAGCGCCGCGCCGGCGAGAAGGTCGCGTGCTTGTCGCCGTCGACCACCGTCACCGACCGCTTGATGACGATGAACTGCTTGAACTCGTCCTGGGTGCGAATGCCGACTTCACCGATGAGGCGCGCGAAGGGCTCGGCGCTGCCGTCCACGATGGGCACCTCGGGGCCGTCGATCTCGATGCGCAGGTTGTCGATGCCCAGGCCGCTGAGCGCCGCGAGCAGGTGCTCGACGGTGGCCACGCGCGCGCTGCCGACCCCCAGGGTGGTGGCGAGCGAGGTGTCGACGACGTACTCGGAGCGAACCGGGATGAGCGGCTTCTCGGGGAGATCGGTGCGGACGAAGACCAGGCCGTGATCGACCGGTGCGGGAATCAGCCGGAGCGTGACGGGCTGGCCGGAGTGCAACCCGACGCCTTCGATCGACGCTGTGCGCTGAAGTGTGCGCTGCTGGAAACTGTCACCGGCCATGACGTGTTTGCGCCTCCCTCTTGATGCGGCGCGTTGCAACGCAACCCATATGCCACGGAAGCGGCGGTCCGTCTCGCAAAAACCTGCGGATTCGCTGGCTGGAGCACCTATGCACCACATCGAAAAACAGGCGGTACGACAGCAATGGCAGAATTTCGCGAGGTTGCCGCTCTGACACCCCTGTCGTGTGGGCGTGCCGAATTTCCATGCTGATGGGAATTTTCGGTCAGAACAGGTCGCTCTGCGGGTCGCGGCGAGGGCCAGTCTTGCCGAAGTACTCGTAGGCGCGCGCGGTAGCCATGCGGCCGCGGGGCGTGCGCTGGAGGAAGCCCTCCTGCAGCAGGTAGGGCTCGTAGACGTCTTCGATCGTCTCGCGCTCTTCACCGACGGCCGCGGCGATGGTCTCGACGCCCACCGGCCCGCCGCCGAACTTGTCGATGATCGTCTGCAGCACCCGGCGGTCCATCTGATCGAGCCCGGCGGCGTCGATGTCGAGGCGGGCCAGGGCGGTGTTGGCGAGCGCGCGGGTGATGGTGCCGTCGCCCTCCACCTCGGCGAAGTCGCGCAGGCGCCGCAGCAGCCGGTTGGCGATGCGCGGCGTGCCCCGGGAGCGCCGGGCGACCTCCTTCGCGCCGTCGGGGTCGAGCTCGATGTTCAAGATGCCCGCCGACCGCGTGAGGATCTGCTCCAGCTGCGCGGCGTCGTAGTACTCGAGGCGCTCCTGAATCTGAAAACGGTCGCGCAGCGGCGACGTCAGCAGGCCCGTGCGGGTGGTGGCGCCGATCAAGGTGAAGGGGGGCAGATCGATCTTCATCGCGCGCGCGGCCGGGCCGGTGTCGATGGTGATGTCGAGGCGGAAGTCCTCCATCGCGGGGTACAGGTACTCTTCGACGGCCGCCGAGAGCCGGTGGATCTCGTCGATGAAGAGCACGTCGCGCGGCGCGAGGTTGGTGAGGAGCCCCGCCAGGTCGCCCTTCTTCTCGAGCGCAGGCCCGCTGGTGACGTGCAGCCCGGCGCCGAGCTCGGTGGCGATGATGTGCGCCAGTGACGTCTTGCCCAGCCCCGGCGGGCCCGAGAACAAGCAGTGGTCGAGCGACTCGCCGCGCGCCCTGGCGGCCTTCACGTAGACCTTCAGCTTCTCGACGACGCGGGTCTGGCCCACGTACTCGCCGAAGCCGCGCGGCCTCAGCGACGCCTCGAGCCGCACCTCGTCAGTCGCTGCGCCAGGCTGAAGCTCGTCGTTGACTCGTCCCATGGGCTCCACCGCGTGCACACCCAAATTGCGCGCCACGCGTGCGCGCGGTTGTAGCATGCGCCGCCATGCGCTCTGGCCTCTCGTTCGCCCTCCCCTTGCTCCTCGTCGGCTGCGTCACCCCGCGCTCGATGACCCTGGGCATGATGGCCGCGCCGGTGGGCCGCGGCACCGAGGTGGGCGTCTTCTCGGGCGTCGGCTACTCCGCCCAGACCGGCCCCGTCGTCACCACCACCAACGTCGCCGGAGAGCAGAGCAACCAGCAGACCCAGAACCGCGCCTTCAGCATTCCCGCCTTCGAGGCCAACGTGCAGAAGGGCTTCAACGATCACGTGGCCCTCAACTTCCACGTCTCGCCCGCCGGCGTGCAGCCGGGCCTGAAGTGGACGGTGAACCGCTCGAGGGTGGCGCACTTCGCGATCCTCCCCGCGATCGCCTTCGGCTACGGCTCGGTGGCCACCTCGGACTTCGTGGCGCAGCCCACCGGCGCGCAGAGCGAGATCAACCCTCGCGCCACCACCAGCTTCACCTTCCTGGGCGGCCTCAAGCTGCTGGTCAGCCACCAGTCGGGCTTCTACGCGGGCGTCGGGTACGACTTCGTCTTCAACCGCAGCAACTCGAGCTCCGCGCCGAACGCGAACGCCGATCGCACCGACGTCATCACCCAGACCTCGACGCACCAGCTGATGGGCGCGGTGGGCTTCTCGATCGCCCTCGGCCAGGTCTCGCTGCGGCCCGAGATCGCGTTCGCCGTCAACCCGGCGCTCTCGCAGACCATCAGCTCCCGGGTCGGCGCCGCCTCGACCGGAGATCAGACACTGAGCGGAGGCTTCAGCTGGGCCATCCTCCCCGGCTTCACCATCGCGGTGGCGACGCCTCCGACGAAGGCGGGCACCGACGAGGAAGAAGACGAGCGGCCCACCAAACGGGAAGACGAAGAAGAAGACGACGACGACGAGCGGCCGAAGAAGAAGGGCCCCGCGCGCAAGAAGACGAGCGACGACGACGACGACACGCCGCGGCGCCGCCGGAGCGCCGACGACGACACCGATGACTGAAGGCCCCAACCTCCCGGGAAAAAGGAACTCCGCGATGCGCCTCGAGATCTCTGTCGACATTCCGTTCCCCCGCGAGCAGGTCTTCAAGGCCTACCGCGACGAGCTGCCCAACCTGGTGCCGTACCTCGAGAACGTGCGCGCCATCACTGTCACCTCGCGCACCGAAGACGGCCCCCTGGTGAAGTACGTCAACCGGTGGAAGGGCGGCGGTGAGATCCCCTCGGTGGTGCGCAAGGTGGTCAGCGAAGATCTGATGGAGTGGGACGATCTGGCCACCTGGAACGAGCAGGACTTCACCTGCCAGTGGCAGACGGTGGTGCCCGCCTTCAAGGAGGCGCTCGACGCCCGCGGCACCAACACCTTCACCGCGCTCAGCGACACCTCGATGCGTTTCTCGATTCGCGGCGAGCTGAAGGTCGACGCCTCGAAGGTGCGGGGCGTGCCCCGGCTGCTGGCGGGCACCATCGGCCCCGCCATCGAGTCGTTCCTGGTCGGCCGCATTCAGCCGAACTTCCTCACCGTCGCCAGGGGCGTCGAGCGCTGGCTGCGCGAAGGCGGCCGGCAGCGCTGATCACTGCACCCGCAGGGTGAAGCGCCCGAACCCGTACGGGGCGGCCGCGTCGACGCTGTCCACCACGAAGAAGATCGTCTGGCCGGTCGTCGCCGCGAAGACGATGGCCTCGGCCCCGCCCGGGCCCGCGGTGTTCGCCGAGCGCACGCACTGCGCCGCCGAGCAGCCGCCGTTGAGCTGCTGGAGCGCCGGGTCGAAGGCGCCCTGCGGCTCCACCGTCGCGGTGAAGGTGCCGCTCGCCGGGGCCGTGAAGGAATAGACGACGTCGCGCCCGCTCATGAAGACGTTCCCGCAGGCCGGCGCGTAGCGGGGCTGGCTGCCGATGGAGTAGTCGTCTCGCGCGCCGGTGGTGTCTCCGCTGACGCCCGTGGCGCCCAGCGGCACCGCGATGGGGGCGGCGCAGGTGTCATTCGACGGCGGCGGCGTGGGCGGCAGCTGCCGAACCTGCAGCGTGAAGACCCCGGTGTCGTACGAGTTCGAGTCGACGAAGAGCGGGTAGGTGCCGGCCGCCTGGTTGGGCAGATAGACGACGGCCGTCCCCGGGCCGACCGAGGCGCCGCAGGCGAGCTCATTGCCGGCGAAGCCGAGGGTGCACTGGCCGGCGCCGCGCACGTAGGTGACCGGCGCGAAGGCGCTCCCGCCGCCGCTGGTGACGCGCACCTCGACGTCCTTCGCGGACGCCAGCGTGTACGTGTAGACGAGATCGCGCCCCCACCGCCGGGGGATGAAGTCGGCGCCGCAGGCCGGCGCGTTGTCGCTGGCGACGTTCGAGTTGCTGGCCCCGAAGGTGGTGGCGACGATCGAGGCCACGTCGTTGGTGAAGCTCAAGGGCAGCGCGCCCGCGCACTCGTCGTTCGACGGCGGAGGCGTCGGGGCCGAGCGGGTGACGCTCAGGGAGAAGTCGCCCGCCGTGCCGCCCGCGCCGTCGACGAACACCCAGTAGGTGCCCGCGGCCAGGTTGGTGAGCACCGCGCGCGCAGGCCCCACGCGCTCCAGGCACACCAGCTCGTCGCCCAGCAGCTGGGAGCCGCAGCTGCCGCTTCGAACGTAGAGGGCCGGCCTGAGGAGCGAGGTCGCGGTGGGCGTGACGTCGATCGTCACGTCCTGCGGCGCCGCCAGCGAGAACGCGTACACCACGTCGCGGCCGTTCTGCCGTCCGCTCGGCGAGCACGTGGGCGAGACGTCGAAGGGGTTGTTGTCGTTCGCCGCCTGGAGCGTGGAGCCGCTCACCGTCGCGACGTTGGCCGAGAACGTGAGGGCCTGGGGCGACGCGCACGAGTCGTTGGCGGGCGGCGGCGTGGGCGCCGCGGTCACCACCTCGAGCTGAAAGGGCCCGGCGGTGCCCGCGGCCGAGTCGACCCACACCACGTAGGTGCCCGCGGGCTGGTTCACGATCGAGGCGCGCGCCTGCATCGAGGCGTTGGGGCTGACGCAGGCTGCCTCGGCGGGAGCCGCGCCGTCGGCGCAGGCGCTGCGAATCGAGAGCACCGGCCACAGCTCGGGGCTGGCGCCGGTGGGCGTGACGCTCACCGTCACGTCGCGGGGCTGGGTGAGCGTGTACGAGAACACCACGTCCTGGCCGGTGGAGCGCGCCGACGCCGAGCACGAGGGCGTCGCGTCGCCGGGCTGGTTGTCGTTGGTGGCGTAGCTGGTGTCGCCCGTCGCCGCGGCCACGGTGCCGTTGAAGCTGAGGGGCTGCACCGCCCCGCAGGTGTCGTTGAAGACGATGGGGGTGCGGGTGACGTCGAGCTGGAAGGCGCCGCGCGTGCTGTTGGCCGAGTCGACGTGCACCACGTAGCTGCCCGCCGGTTGCGCGGGGAGCGTGAGCGTCTGCATCTGGCCGGGGGCCGTCGCGGCCAGGCAGGCCAGCTCGTTCATCGCGCTCGCGCAGGCCGGGCGCACCGAGACCACCGGCTCGAACGCCAGGTCGAGCGGGCGCACCGTCACCACCACGTTGCTGCCGCCGTCGACGGAGTACGAATAGACGAGATCAGCGCCCCCCGCGTTGGCGGTCGGGCTGCAACTGGGGCCGACCCCGTCGTTCGTCGCCAGCACCGTCGAGCCCACCGCGACGGCCCGGGTTCCGTAGAACGCGAGCGGCTCGACGGCGGCGCAGGTGTCGTTCGGCACGGCCCCGGGGCGCGGCACCGCCGTCACCGCGAGCTCGAGGCGCCCCGAGGTGCCCGCCGGCGACTCGAGGATGACGAAGTAGGAGCCCGCCGGCACGTCGGTCAGCGCCAGCGACGCCGCCGAGCCGCCGTCAGGCTGTCGGTCGCAGGCGAGCTCCCCGCCCGACAGGCACGGCGCCGCCCTCAGCGCGACCGTCGGCACGGCGGTGCCCGCGCCAGCCCTCCGCGCGGTGATCGTCACGTCGCGGGTCGCCGGCAGCGTGAGCGCGTACACCACGTCGGGGCCGGCGCCACACGAGGTCGAGAAGTCGTCGAGCGCCGTCGAGGGGTCGACCATCACGTAGGCGGTGCCGCCCGCGTCGGCGAGTTGAAGCGCCTGGGGCGCCGCGCACGAGTCGGGCAGCACGACGCAGTCGCCGAACCGCAGCTCGCAGCTCTGGCCGGGCCCGCACTCGGACAACGCCAGGCAGTCGTCGCAGGCGCGCGCGCGACAGGTGGGCCGCGGGTTCGCGCAGTCGACGTTCGAGAGGCACTCGACGCAGTCGTTCCGCACCACGTCGCATTTGGGGATCGCCGAGGGGCAGTGCGCGTCGACGAGGCACTCGACGCAGCGGCCCACGGAGGTGTCGCAGCGGTTGCGCACGCCGAAGCAGTCGAAGTCGTCCACGCACTCGGGCGCGCCAGCGTCGAGGCCAGCGTCGCGCGGCCCCGCGTCGGAGGGCCCGCCGTCGGCGCGGCCCGCGTCGGCCACGCCGGCGTCGCTGCCCGCGTCTCCGGCGCCCGCGTCGAGCAGCCCTGCGTCGTTCGAGCCCGCGTCGGCCGCGCCCGCATCGCGACCGGCGTCGGCTGCTTGGCCCGCGTCGAGCCCGGCGTCGCTGGCGCGGCCCACGCAGCTCCCGGTGGCCGGATCGCACACGTCGGTCCCGGTGCAGCGCACGCCTTCACACTTGCTGGCTGGCGGGTTGGCTGTTGGACAGCCGAGTACGCCGAGGAGCACCACGACGACCAGGCTGTGCCGAGCGAGCATTCACGCAGCCTACCCTCGGGCTGCGCGGGGCGGTCGGCAGAAGGGCCACTGGCAGCCGGAGGACGGGCGCTTGGTGCCGCGCCGAGGAGGCGCCGTCGGGAGCGCCGACGCGGCCGATGCGCGGTGCGCCGGTCGCTCCGTCCCCGAGACGCCGTGATCGCCAGGTGGACCCGTTGACGGCGGAGTCGAGGCTCGGCAGGAGCGGATGTTGCCCCGTGCGACGGTGCGCCCGGCGCCTGACGCGACGTGGCTTCGATGGAATTTCACTCCTGCCGCGCCAGGCGGGTCTCGCCATCGTGGTGCACGCGCTCTTGCCCAGACTCGTCGTCGTCTTGCTCACCCTGGGGGCGGGCGTCGCCTCAGCCGACGGGCCGGGGAAGAAGATCGACGCCTCGGTGCGGCGCAGCCAGGTGGCCCAGCCGCTGGTGAGCCCCGACGCGTGGGAGGCCGAGCTCCAGGCCTGCCTGCCCGACTTCAAGGCCCGCCCGAAGTGCCTCACCGAGCTGCTGCTGAGGGTGCCCCCCAGGCTGGTGCCCACCTTCGAGACCGAAGCCGAGCGCCTCACGGTCGAGCTCACCCGCTGGGTGGGCAAGGACGAGCTCGCCACCCTCTACCGCGCGAAGGAGCTCACGCTGGGCGAGTGGATGGCGGTGCGCTTCCTGGTGCTGGAGGACTCACAGGGCAACGTGCGGCTCCTCAAGGTGAGCTTCCGCAAGGTGCTGGGCGAGTGGTGGCTGCACGGCTTCCGGCTGGTCGACCGCGACGACGTCGAGAAGGAGCTCGGCCTCGAGTAGCCCTGCAGCGCTCCGGACAAACGAAGACGGGGCCCCGGTTTCCCAGAGCCCCGCCTCTTGAAATCAGCCAGGCCCGAGGGCCCGCCGACTCACCACCGATAGTGCGAGAAGGCCTTGTTGGCCTCGGCCATCTTGTGGGTGTCTTCCTTCTTCTTCACCGCGTTGCCGCGGTTGTTGGCGGCGTCCATGATCTCGCCGGCCAGCTTCTCCATCATCGTCTTCTCGCCGCGGCTGGAGCCGTACTCGATGATCCAGCGCATCGCGAGGGCGACCCGGCGGTCCTGGCGGACTTCGACGGGCACCTGGTAGGTGGCGCCACCGACGCGGCGGCTCTTCACCTCGAGCACGGGCTTGACGTTGTCGAGGGCGCGCTTGAAGACCTTGAGGGGCTCTTCCTTGGCGCGCTCTTCGACGACGGCGAAGGCGCCGTACGCGATGTGCTCCGCGGTGGACTTCTTGCCCTTCCGCATGAGGTCGTTGATGAACTTGGCGACGAGCCGATCCTGGAACTTCGGGTCGGGGAGGATCTTGCGCTTATTGGGTACGCGACGACGTGGCATTGCGAAATCTCCTGATTACTGGGGCCGCTTGGCGCCGTACTTGGAACGGCTCTGCTTACGGCCCTGAACGCCGACGGAGTCGAGCGTGCCGCGAACGATGTGGTAACGAACGCCCGGGAGGTCCTTCACGCGGCCGCCGCGGATGAGCACCACCGAGTGCTCCTGCAGGTTGTGGCCCACGCCGGGGATGTACGAGGTCACCTCGATGCCGTTGGTGAGACGAACGCGCGCGACCTTGCGGAGGGCGGAGTTCGGCTTCTTGGGCGTCGTGGTGTAGACGCGCGTACAGACTCCGCGCTTCTGGGGGCTCTGCTTGAGGGCGGGGCTCTTGCTCTTGTAGCGGAGCTTCTCGCGTCCCTTGCGGATGAGCTGGCTGATCGTTGGCATTTCGAAACGGTTCCTTCAGAGGAAAGGGCGGCCCGAGTACATGGCCCCGGTGTGGGTGTCAAGGCGGCAAATCCATGATCATCACGACGGCGTCTTCCTGGTTGTCGTTGTAGTACCGCGGCCGCAGCCCAACGGTGCGAAAGCCCAGCTGGGAGTACAGGGTGATGGCCGGCAGGTTGGAGCGCCGGACCTCGAGGATGCCCAGCTTGCACTGCCGCCCCCGGCCCACCGCGATCACCTCGTCCATGATGCGCTTGCCGTAGCCCTTGCGGCGGCTGGCGACGTGGGTGGCGACGTTGAGCACGTGCACCTCGTCGGCGACGATCCAGAAGATGGCGAAGGCCCGCAGCTCCCAGCCCCAGGGCGTGGACTCTTCGAGGAGCAGCACGTTGGACCACTCCTGGGTCAGCTCCTTGCGAACCATCTCGACCGACCAGGGGTTGCTGAAGGCCTCCTTCTCGATCTCCATCACGCCGGGGAGATCGGCGAGCGCCATGCGGCGGGTGCGCACGGGGGCCGCGAGCTGCCTCATGGGGTGCCCGCGTCCACCGAGAACGAGACCAGCAACCGCACGTCGTTCGACTTGCGCGCCTGCGCCAGCTCCTGCTGCACGAGCTTCTCGAAGCGCTCCCGGGCCAGCAGCGACCTCACGGTCTCGAGCGGCAGCGCGCGCCAGGCCACCACGTCGGCCCTGGCGCGCTGGGCCTCGGCCTCGGTGACGTTGGCCTTCAGGCGCAGGCGGCCCTCGAGCGCGCGGCCGGCCCGAATGCCCCGCCGCAGCACCACGCCCACGTCGGTGAGATCGACCTCCTGGGCGTCGAGGAACTGTTGAAGGCGCCCCTGCCCCCGAATGCGCTCGCGGAAGTCGGCCAGGGCCTTCTCGAGCTCGCCGGTCTCGAGCGGGTAGGCGTCGAAGCGGTCGGCCTCGAGCGTCGCCAGGCGCTGGGCGATGGCCAGCTGAAGGCCCTTTCGCAGGTCGTCATGGTCGAGCGGGGCGAAGGCGGCCTCGGCCCCTCCCCCATTGACCAGCTGCACGCGGGTCTCGAACTCGAGCTGCGTCAGCGTGATCACCTTGCCATCGACCGACGCCACCGCACGATCGATCACCCGCCCTCGCGCGGGTGTGCCACCATCAGGAATCTGAGCCGCTGCGGTCGTCGAGACGAGCAACGCCACGAGCCACTGGCGTCGCGAAAGTGGCTGGTTACAGTGGCTCGCGGGTGAGGCCATTGGTGAAGGACTACTACCAGCGACTCGGGGTGTCTCGGCAAGCGTCGGCGGACGAGATCAAGAAGGCCTATCGAAAGCTCGCGCGCCAGCACCACCCCGACGTCAACCCGGGCAACAAGGCCGCGGAAGAGAAGTTCAAGCACGTCACCGAGGCGTTCGAGATCCTCTCCGACGAGGGCAAGCGCAAGCTCTACGACGAGTTCGGAGACGAAGCGGCGAAGCTCGGGTGGGACGAGAAGAAGGCCGCCGAGTACCGG
>JACSRE010000299.1 GCA_014879945.1 Myxococcus sp. | reverse complement strand
CCTTGATCACGTCGAGCGCGCCGGCCTGAAAGAGATCTTTGTAGTCACGCATGATGCGCGTGAGGTCGGCCTTCTCGGTCTTCGACACGATGCCGTTCTTCTGGGCCTGCGCCACCATCGCCTTGGCTTCGTCTGGCGTGATGATGCGGTCGGCGGCGGCGTTCTGGCCCATGCGACGAATGGTGGTGGTCATGTCGGGTCCCCGAGTGCTGCGAGTTGATGGCGCTGCATACCACGACACCTCGGGGCGGCCTCAGGCGCAGCCGGCGCGAGACAGTCGCTGTCGCCCGCGGGTGACGTCGTGATTCACGACAGAAGTGGATACGCCAGGGGGCACCAGGACGCGCTCCAGTTGCCCTGACCAGCTGGTCACGACTCTCTCAACACCGTCACAACCCGCTGAAGTCACTGGCCGAACCCCACCCCGCTTGAAATGACCAACTGGTCACGACTCTGGCACGCCAGCCGCAGAGCGTGGCGCCATGCTCCGACACGTTCGAATGCTGGTGATGGCGATGTTCGCGGTGGGTTGCGCCGACGGTGTGATCACCGAGGGTGGTGACTTCGAAGAGCTGGACCCTGAGACCAGCGAGGCCGCGACGGTGAGCCAGGAGGTGCGCTGCTCGCCGCGCATGACCGTCTTCCCGGTCGCGGCCGCGCACAACATTGGCTACGACCGCGCGTCGTGCGGCACCGGCACCTGCCGCACCTCGTGCCCGGATCAGAACGCGAACTCCGACTGGAACCCGGCAACCACGCATAACGGCATCGACGTGTTCGCCTACCAGCGCGCGCCGATGGTGGCGGTGGCGAACGGCACCATCGTTCGGGTCGGCAGCCCGAGCAGGACCTCGGGCCTGCGCGTGCGCCTGCGCGATGAGTGCGGCTGGGAGTACTACTACGGCCACATGGACCAGGCCGTCGTGCGCGAGGGCCAGCGCGTCACCGCCGGCCAGCTGATCGGCTACATGGGCCGCACCGGCACGGGGTCGACGCACCTGCACTTCAACGTCTCGCCCGATGGGAACTACCTGCGCGACATCAACCCGTTCGACCTGCTGCGCAGCACCTCGCCGACTGCGTGCCGGGCGGCGCCTGCTCCGACCCCGACGCCAACCCCGACGCCCGCGCCGGCTCCGGCTCCGGCTCCGGCGCCCGGCTGCGGTCGCATGAACTCGGGGGAAATGCTCGCGGCCGGCAAGTCGAAGGTCTCGTGCGACGGCCGCTTCACGCTGGCGATGCAGGGCGACGGCAACCTGGTGCTCTACCAGGGCACGCGGGCGCTCTGGCACACGTTCACCAACGGCCGCGGCGGAGCGCTCGCCGCGATGCAGGGCGACGGCAACTTCGTGCTCTACACGGCCGCCGGTGCACCGCTGTTCCACACCAACACCTCGCGCTACCCCGGCGCGTGGCTGGCGATTCAGAACGACGGCAACCTGGTCATCTACCAGGGCACCACGCCGCGCTGGGCCTCGAACACCGGCGGGCGATGACGACGGCGCGCCCGGGGGCCCCCGCCGGCGCAGGCGCCTCCGGGGCCCTCGCGCCGCCGGTGGTGCCGGTGACGGCGGCGGCGCCGACCGCGAAGCCCGGCTGAGCGCCGAGTGGTCGCGCAGGCGCTCGGAGTGACGCCACAACGCCCCCGCTGCTCGCACGACGCGTCGAGAGTGGTTGCGACACGTGCCCGCCTGGTTACGAAGCGAGCGGGAGGGGATGCGAAGCGTGCCGGGGTGGTTGCTGGGCGTGCCGGGGTGGTTGCTGGGCGTGCCGGGGTGGTTGCTAAGCGTGCCGGGGTGGTTGCTAAGCGTGCCGGGGTGGTTGCTAAGCGTGCCGGGGTGGTTGCTGAGCGTCCCCGGAGCGGTTGCTCAGCGCGCCCGACCGTCGCGCAGCGTGCCCGGAGCCGTCGAGCAGCGTGCCCGGAGCGGTTGCCCAGCGTGCGTGGTGCGGTCGCGCAGTGTGCCCGGAGCGGTTGCTCAGCGTGCCCGGAGCCGTCGCGCAGCGTGCCCGGAGCCGTCGCGCAGCGTGCCCGGAGCGGTTGCGCAGCGTGCGTGGTGCGGTCGCGCAGCGTGCGTGGTGCGGTCGCGCAGCGTGCCCGGAGCGGTTGCTCAGCGTGCGTGGTGCGGTCGCGCAGCGTGCCCGGAGCGGTTGCCCAGCGTGCGTGGTGCGGTCGCGCAGCGTGCCCGGAGCGGTTGCGCAGCGCGCCCGGAGCCGTCGCAGCGTGCCGGAGCCGTCGCGCAGCGTGCCCGGAGCGGTTGCGCAGCGGGCGTGGTGCGGGCGCGCAGCGTGCCCGGAGCGGTTGCTCAGCGTGCCCGGAGCCGTCGAGCAGCGTGCCGGAGCCGTCGAACAGCGTGCCCGGAGCGGTTGCCCAGCGTGCGTGGTGCGGTCGCGCAGGGTGCCCGGAGCGGTTGCGCAGCGTGCCCGGAGCCGTCGCGCGGCGAGCCGTCGCGCAGCGTGCGTGGTGCGCTTGAGCCGAGCGCTGCGAGGCGACTGCCCCATCAACGCGACGGCCGAACCTGCACCCTCCCCATTCAGCAAGGCGTGGCGGCGCACCTGGGGCAGTGTCCTGCGCACGACATGACGGCGGAGCCGCGTTCCGCTCAACCCACTCGTCGACAGACGTCTCGCGCGCTCAGAAGCGCCAGTCGATCAACGACACGCTCGCGCCGACCGAGAAGCCCGCGCTGGTGGGCCCGATGAGCGGGGTCGGCGTGGGAATGCCCAGCGAGAGCGCTCCGGTCTTCGGGTCGCGGCTGGCCACGGCCTGCCTGAAGCGCGGCTGCTTGGTGAGGTTGAGCACCACCATCTGAATCAGCGGCACGACGACGATGGAGCCGACCAGGAGCACGACGTCGTTGCCGCAGCCCGACGGAATGGAGGAGCCCGTCGTCGGCGTGCCCACCGGGCACGTCCTGCTGTTGCGCACGATGGCCCCGCCGCCGGTGAGGTAGGTGAGGCCGAGCACCGCCGCCTGCGCCGCCAGGCCTGCCAGCGCCGCAGGCCACATCTCAGAGACGTAGTTGCGGCTGCCGTTGGCGATCGACACCTGCGTCTGGGCGATCGCCAGCGGTGCGCTGCCGAAGAGGAGCGCCGCGATGATGGTGCCGATGACCGGGTCGCCGCTGAGCAGCCCGCCGTTCGAGAAGCCGAGCAGGAAGAACGGCAGCACCAGAATGCCCGCCGCGGTCAGCATGCCGAACAGCGACTCGCTCACCATCAGCCCCACCTCTGGGCCGGGCGGCTCCCTCGGCGTCTGCGGCCCGTACGGCAGATAGGGCCTGGCGCTCGGCGCGTTGCTCGGAGGCGCAGGGGTGCCATAGGGGCTCGGCGCCGGCGGCGGCGGCGGCACGTTCGGGTCGGCGACCGGCTCGGGCGCGGGGATCAGCGGCGGTGGCGAGAACCCCGGAGCCTGCGCGCGCGCGAGGGCCGGCACCAGCAAGGCGATCAGCAAGTAGGTCGTCCACTTCATGCCACGCTCCGTGAGAGGCAGTTGCCGGCCGGCGCCTCTTCAGATCACCGCGATCGCATCAATCTCGACCTGCGCACCTCTTGGCAAGGCGCTGACCTGCACGGTCGCCCGGGCCGGTGGGTTCGACGGAAACGAGCGCGCGTAGACCTCGTTCACCTTCACGAAGTCGTTGAGGTCCATCAGGAAGATGCCGCAGCGCACCACGTTCGCGAAGCTCGCGCCGGCCTTCGCCAGCACCGCCTCGAGGTTCTTCATCACCCGCTCGGTCTGCGCCGTCACGTCGCCCTCGACCAGCTTGCCCGTCGAGGGGTCGAGGGGGATCTGCCCCGAGAGGAACACCATTCGGCCCGCGCTCACCGAGACGGCCTGGGAGTACGGCCCGATCGCCGCAGGGGCGCCGTCGGTCTGAATCACGTCACGAGTCATGAAAGCTCCTTTTGAGAGGCCTTCTACACCCGCTCGACCGAATGCACCCCTGTCAGCTTCTCGATGCTGCGGATCAGATCGTTGAGTTGCTTCAGATCAGAGATGACGCACTCGAAGGTGTTCACCGCGCGATCGTCGCCCGTCACCCGGCAGTTGGCCTGCGAGATGTTGACGCCCTTCTTCGAGAAGATCTGCGACATGTCGGCGAGCAGGCCGGGGCGATCGACCGTCATCACCCGCAGCGTCACCGCGCGCTTGAAGTCTGCCTTCACGTCCCACGCGACGTCCACCCGGCGCTCGGGGTCGGTGGCCAGCGCCTTCTCACACCCGGCGTGGTGCACGGTGACGCCCCGCCCCCGGGTGATGAAGCCGACGATGGCGTCGCCCGGCACCGGGTTGCAGCAGCGGCCGAACCGCACCAGCACGTCGTCGATGCCGCCGATGGTGACGCCGCCGGTCTTCTTGCCCACCACGCGCTTGGCGAGGTCGGTCATCGTCGAGAACAGGCCCGACGGGCTCGAGGTCGGCGCCGGCAAGTCGCGCACCTCGGCGACCTTCTCGGCCGGCAACAGCAGCTCCACCAGCTGACCGGGCTGGATCTTCCCGTAGCCGACGGCGACCAGCACGTCCTCCTCGGTCTTGAGCCCGTAGCCCTCGAGGTGCTTCTTCAGATCGCCGTTCTTGATCACCTTGTTGAGGTTGAGGCCGAAGCGCTTGAACTCGCGCTCCACCAGCTCGCGGCCCAGCGCCATCGACTTCTCGCGCTGCTGCTCCTTGATGAAGGAGCGGATCTTCTGCTGCGCGCGGCTGGTCTTGACGAAGGTGAGCCAGTCTTTCGAGGGGTGCGCCTGCGGGCTGGTGAGCACCTCGATCTGATCGCCGTTCTTGAGCTTGTACCGGAGCGGCACGATCTTGCCGTTCACCTTCGCGCCCACGCACCGCTCACCGACGGCCGAGTGCACCGAGTAGGCGAAGTCGACCGGCGTGGCGTCGCGCGGCAGGCTCTTCACGTCGCCGCGTGGGGTGAAGACGAAGACCTCGTCGCTGAAGAGGTCGACCTTCACCGTGTCGAGGAACTCCTTGGGGTCCTTCAGGTCCTGCTGCCACTCGAGCAGCTGGCGGAGCCACGCGAACTTCTCGTCGTCGGTGGCCAGGGCCGACTTGCCCTCTTTGTAGGCCCAGTGCGCGGCGATGCCTTCTTCGGCGACCCGGTGCATCTCTTCGGTGCGGATCTGAATCTCGATGCGCTCCGAGAGGGGCCCGATCACCGTGGTGTGCAGCGACTGGTACATGTTCGCCTTGGGAATGGCGATGAAGTCCTTGAAGCGGCCGGGCACCGGCTTCCACTGCTGGTGCATCAGCCCCAGCGCGCCGTAGCACTGGCCCACGTCGTGGGTGATCACCCGAAACGCGATCACGTCGGGCACCTGATCGAAGTCGATGCCCTGCGACCGCATCTTCTTGTGAATCGAGTACATGTGCTTGAAGCGGCCCGTCACCTGCGCGGTGATGCCGGCCTCTTTGAGGCGGCCGTTGATCAGCTCCACCACGTCGTCGATGTACTTCTCGCGGTCCTTCTTCTTGCGGTTGATGCGCGCTTCGAGCTCGAAGAAGTCCTTCGGGCGCGTGTAGCGGAACGAGAGATCTTCGAGCTCGGTCTTGATCCACGAGATGCCGAGCCGGTTGGCGAGCGGCGCGTAGATGTCGAGCGTCTCTTGAGCGATGCGCGCCTGCTTCTCTTCGCTCATGTGCTCGAGCGTGCGCATGTTGTGGGTGCGGTCGGCGAGCTTCACCAGAATGACCCGGATGTCCTGGGCCATCGCCACCAGCATCTTGCGGAAGTTCTCGGCCTGCTTCTCTTCCTGCGAGAGTTGCTGCGGCGCCGAGAACTTCGAGAGCTTGGTGACTCCGTCGACGATGAGCGCGATCTCGGCGCCGAAGAGCTCCTTGATCTCTTCGACGGTGGCGAGCGTGTCTTCGACGGTGTCGTGCAGCAGGCCCGCGACGATCGACGCCTCGTCGAGGCGCAGCTGCGCCAACAGGCCGGCGACCTCGAGCGGATGAATCAGGTACGGCTCACCAGACTTGCGAACCTGGCCCTGATGCACCTTCGCCGAATAGACGTAGGCCTTCTTGATGATGTCGAGGTCGGGCGCCGGGTGGTACGAAGACACCCTCGTCAAAATGTCATTCAGCCGAATCAAACGAGGCGATGCTAACACCCTGCGGTGGTGCTGCAATGCGTCAGCGATCATGAATCTATTGCCCAAACACCCGGAAAGTCTGAGTATCGCGGCCCTGTCATGACGGCGTTCCTGACCAAATCGCTTGGCGTCGTCTGCCCGAGCTGTGACTTCCTCAACGTGGTGGGGGCGGTGCGGTGCATGTCGTGTGGCGCCGCCACCGATGGCTCGGCTGCGAAGACCGACCAGTCGCCGAAGCTCGTGCCTCAACCAGCGCAGTCGCTGCGCGAGGGCCCCGACAAGACGGCGCCGATGGCGCAGGCGCCGCAGAAGCCGCCCGAGGCACCTCCTGGCCTGCGGCGCAGCGGCCCGCACGCGGTGCCCGACCTCGCCAGCGCGCCCGTGGCGCCGTCATCAGGGCGTGGCGTTCCCGCGCGGCCCAGCTTTCAGTCGTCGGCCACCCCTCCGCCGCAGCAGACCCCCGGCCCGCGCTTCGGGCTGACGGTGCTCGCCGGCCCCGCGCGCGGCCAGCGCTTTCGCCTCGGGGCCACCGGCGCGCAGCTCGGCCGCTCCCGCGGCGTCATCCTGTTCCCCGAAGATCCGTTCGTCTCGCCGCTCCACGCCACCCTCTCGGTGCGAGACGGCAAGCTCTTCGTGCGCGACGAGGGCAGCGTCTCGGGCCTCTACGCGAGCATCGCCGGTCAAGAGACGGTGCCGCCGGGCGGGCTCTTCTCGACCGGCCTTCGCCTCTTCCGCTACGTGGGCGCCATCGAGCCCGCGCCCGCGTGGAACCGCGTCGACGTGCTCGTCTACGGAGCGCCCGTGCCGAACGGCGTGGTGCACTACGCCATCGAAGAGGTGCTGCTGGGCGACCGCCCGGGCCGGTGCATCATCACGCCGGGCCCGGTGCTCACCATCGGCCAGGGCCGCTGCGACTTCAGCTTCCCCAGCGACGAGGGCCTGGCGCCACGACACTGCGAGGTCGCGCCGCTCCCGACGGGCGCGATGATTCGAGATCTCTCGGGCGGCCTCGGCACCTTCGTTCGCATCGCCGAGGAGCGCGCGCTGAAGGCAGGCGATCGCATTCGAGTCGGCCAGCAGACGCTCCAGGTCGAGCTGCTGAGCTGACGCCCGATCGCGCGGCGGCGTCGCTCCTGCCTCCTGGTCCGCGTCAGCCGCCGGAGCGCGCGTGAACACCTCGCATGGGCTGCGTCGCACCGGCTCGTTGACGCCACCACCGCCCGCGCCTCGACGTCGCCCGGCCGTCCGCCGCACGTCGCCACCGCCGCCGAACGTCGCCACCGCCGTCAGGGCCCGAGGCGCTCGTCGATGTACTCGCGGAACACGTCGGGCCCACCGGGCGCCATCTTGCGGTACTGCGCCCACCAGCCGCGGGTCTCGGCGGGCGCGTTGCCGAGGCGGGCGACCTCGCCGAGCCGCAGCGCGATCTCGGGGCGCGGGTCGAGCCGCCAGGCCTTCGCGTACTCATCGGCGGCGCGCTTGAGCTCGCCGCGCGCGAACCACTCATCGCCCGCCGAGAGCGCCTTCTGCGCGTCGTCGGGCCGGCGATCGTTCTTGGGCGTCTCGTCGTCCCACAGGGTGCGCACGGCGCGGCCGGGAATGGGCGCGTTGGCGGGCGCGTCGGCGGGCTCACCAGGCACGAAGTGGTCCTTCGACTGGTTGAGCACCTGGAGCGCGTACGCGCCGGCCAGCAACAGCGCCAGCAGCACCAGCACCACGGTGGCCACCTTGAAGACGAGCGCGCCGGTGCCCTCGACGGTGGTGCGGGCGACGTTGGTGGGCACCGTGCGCTGGCCGGGCGAGGTGTTCGGCTCGACGTGCTTGAGCGTGTCTTCACGCTGCGACCACGGAGAGGCCGGCATGCCGGGCGGCGGCCCGCTGACCTTCGTCTCCTGCTGATCGAGCGGCGTCACCTTGCGGGGAATGGGCGCGAGCGACGGCGCCGAGTGCGGCCCCGAGCGGCGACCGACGGCGGCGCGGCGCTCCTTGTCGATGGCCAGCAGCTCGGCCCGAAACTGCTCGGCGGTCTGGGGGCGCTCGTCGGGGTTCTTCGACAGCGCCTTCATGATGAGGCGCTCCATCGCCGGGCTCACTCGCGCGTCGGGGCGGCGGCGCGTCGGCGGCGGTGGAATCTCGGTGAGGTGCTTGGTGGCGAAGCCCACCGCCGAGTCCGAGTCGAAGGGCAGCATGCCGCTGACCAGCTGGTAGAGGATCACGCCGACCGCGTAGAGGTCGGAGCGGTGATCGAGCTTGGCGCCGCGCGCCTGCTCCGGCGACATGTACTCGGGCGTGCCGCAGACGAAGCCGGCGCGGGTCAACGCCGGGCCCTCTTCGTCGCTGCCGTCGACGATCTTGGCGATGCCGAAGTCGAGCACCTTGACGAAGTCAGGCTCGCTGCGGCCCTGCGACACCATGATGTTCTCGGGCTTGAGATCGCGGTGGATGACGCCCACGGAGTGCGCGTCGGCGAGCGCCGAGAGCACCTGGCTCATCAGCCGCATCACGCGCGACTCGGGCAGGGGCCACTCACGCGAGAGGATCTGGTGCAGGTCCTTGCCCTGCACGTACTCCATGGCGATGTACATCGCCCCGTCGTCGGCCTGGCCGAAGTCGAGCACCGAGATGGAGTTGGGGTGGTTGAGGCGGCTGGCGGCCTTCGCCTCGCGCTGAAAACGCGCCACCGTCCGCTCGTCACCGAGCAGCGCCTGGCGAAGTACCTTGAGGACGACCGGCTTGTCGAGGGCGAGCTGGGTGGCCTTGTAGACCTTGCCCATGCCGCCCTCGCCGATCATCTGCTCGACGCGGTACTTGCCGGCGATGGTCCTGCCGATGGTGTCATCCGGTGGGGGCACGGCTGCGCGAATGCTTCCACCTTTGGGCGCCAATCGCCACACGATTCACAGGGGTGGAACCTTCGTGTTACTCACCCACCCGATGCCGAATCGTCCTCGAGTGGCAGTGCGGGTGGTGCGCGCCGACGGTGGCCCTGAGTCGGTCATTCCGTTGCGCGGAGACGTGATGCTGTGTGGGCGCAGCGGCGATCTGTCGCTGACCGACGACCCGTTCGTCGCCGACACCCAGATGCGGTTGTTCTTCTCGGGCAACCGGCTGGCGGTGGAAGACGTCGGCGGCGGCAACGGGGTGTTCGCGCGCCTGGCGCCGGGCGTCGAGCGTGAGGTCGCCAGCGGCGGCGAGGTGCGGCTGGGTCGTCAGCGCCTGGTGATCGAGCCGCTGCCGGTGTTGACGCCCGGCGACGACGGCGCGACGGCCTGGGGCTCGCCCGACTCTGGCTTCCGCTTTCGCATGGTGCAGCTGATGGAGGGCGGCACCCGCGGCGCGGCCTACCCCCTCAAGGACGGCGACAACCTCGTCGGCCGCGAGACCGGCGACATCGTCTTCCCCACCGACGGGTTCGTCTCGTCGAGCCACGCCACGCTGCACGTCGCCAGCGATCGGGTGCTGATTCGTGACGGCATTCGAGACAAGCACTCGTCGAACGGCACCTTCTTGCGGCTGACCGCGCCGGCGTTCGTCGAGAACGGCGATCAGTTCCTCATCGGGCGGCAGCTGGTGCGCGTCGAGATGAACTGACGTTGCGCCGCAGGGCCCCGGCGCCGCCGGGAGCCCCTGCTCCGCGGCGGTGGCTCGGTGGGCCCAACGGCTTCACTCAGCCGTACGACTTCTCTTTCTTCTCCTGCTCTTCCTTGCAGCGAATGCAGAGGGTGGTCACCGGCCGCGCCTCGAGGCGCTTGACGCTGATGGGCTCCTCGCAGCGCTCACACAGCCCGAACGAGCCGTCGGTGATGCGCTGAATCGCCTTGTTGATCTTCGCCAGCAGCAGCTTCTCGCGATCGAGCAGCCGAAAGGCCATCGACTGCGCGTACTCGCTCGAGGCCTGATCGATCTCGTCGGGCAGGTCGTCGGTGTCGAAGTTCGACTCCTCCTCCATCGTCTTGCGTGCCTTGGCGAGGATGGCCGTGCGGCTATCCTCGAGCATCTTCTTGAAGCGCTTCAGGTCCTTCGCGCCCAGCGTTCCTCGTTCAGACATGGGGTCGAAATGTTCTCCGCCTGCGGGAAAAAAGGCGCAGCATCGTCGAGCACTCAGTCCGCCATGTCAAGCATTGACGAATTAACCCTTTGAAATCACGCCCATCGAGTAGACTGCCCCTCCATGTCGGACCTGTCTCGCTTCGATCGGGAGTTCCTCAAGGCGGCGTTGACCCTCGCCAACCAGTCCGAGGTGACGCACCTGCTGCACATCGGCGACGTGCAGTTGGCGCCGGCCGATCTGCGTGGGCGGCGCGCGCGCAAGAAGCTCATCTACGCGGTGAGCTCCGAGGCCATCGCCGCCGATCTGACCGCGCAGAAGGAGCGCGTGGTGGTGATCCCCTCGTACGACTACTCGCGGGCCGAGCGGGTGAAAATGGCCGTGGTGTCGGCGCTGAGCCAGGGCTTCTTCAAAGAGGGCGACCTGGTGCTGTGCATGACGGGGCGCATCGGCCGGCAGATCGACACGCTGATGCAGATGCGCATCGGCGGGAGCCTGGACGATCGCGTCGCCATCGAGGGCGTGAAGCTCGGTGACGAGTTCAACTCGCAGGTCGTCGACGCGCTCATTCAGCTGGCGCTGCAGATCGGCCAGGAGGGCTTCGAGGGCCACCCCATCGGCACCATCATCTGCATCGGCGATCACACCACGGTGCTCGAGACCAGCCGCCAGCTCACCATCAACCCCTTCCAGGGGCTGTCGGAGGCCGAGCGCAACGTGCTCGACCCGAAGATCCGCGAGGCGATCAAGAACTTCTCGGTGCTCGATGGCGCCTTCATCATTCGCGAAGACGGGGTGGTGCTGGCCGCGGGCCGCTACCTGTCGTCGAAGGACGACGACGTGAAGATCCCCCTCGGGCTCGGCGCGCGACACGCGGCCGCCGCCGGCATCACCGCCACCACCGGGTGCATCGCGCTGGTGGTGAGCCAGACCTCGGGCGCGGTGCGGCTGTTCAAAGACGGCTCCATCGTGCTCGAGCTGCACCAGACCGCCCGGCGCAACTAGCCCTCACCACGAGACAGGAACCACCATGGGAATGCTCAAGTTCGAAGTGCCCTCGACCGTGCCCGTCGACGACGCCAGGCAGCGCGTCGAGGCGCTGCTGTCGTACTGGAACCGCAAGTACGGCATCACCTCGTCGTGGAACGGCCTGAAGGCGACCATGAAGGGCAAGGCGGTGGGCGTCACCATCGACGGGAACCTCGAGGTGCTGCCGAACAAGATCGCCGGTGAGGCCAGCGACCCCGGCATGCTCCTGCGAGGCCAGGCGCAGAAGTACCTCACGCGTAAGTTCTCGGAGTACCTCGACGGCCGACGGTCGCTCGACGACATTCGCCGCGGCGAAGACTGAGCCCCGCCGTCGGTCGCGCCTCGTGCGTCCCCTTCCCTGCCAGCCCCCGCCGCGCCCTCGAGGAGTCCCGTGAGCAAGCCCGACCCTTCGTCTGAAGACACCCAGGCCGGCCTCGAGACCATGGTGCGGCCCGAGGCGCACGTCAGCCCGACCACCGACGCGCCCCGGCCGCCGGCGGTGGCCCCGGTGCCCGCGTCGAGCCCCAGCAACGTCATCGTCGCCAACCCCACGCCGGCGCCGACCTCGCAGCCCACGCCCAGCGCAGGGAAGTCGGGCAACGCGTACACCTCGCCCGATCTGCAGGCCGTCACCGACCCCGAGCCCGGCACGCGGCTGCACCACTACGAGATCATCAAGCTGATCGGGCGCGGCGGCATGGGCAGCGTCTACCTCGCGCGCGACCTGCGCCTGGGGCGACGGGTGGCCATCAAGTTCCTGCGCACGCACTCGGCCGACATGACCAAGCGCTTCATCCTCGAGGCGCGCACGACGGCCGCGGTGGCGCACGAGAACATCGTCGTGATCTTCGAGGTCGACGCCTGGCAGGGCTCGCCGTTCATGGTGTTCGAGTACCTCTCGGGCAAGGCGCTCACCCGGGTGGTGCCCGAGAACAAGCCGGTGCCGCCCGCGCGGGCCGTCGAGCTGCTGGTGCCGGTGGTGCGCGCGCTCGCCTCGGCGCACAGCCAGGGCATCGTTCACCGCGATCTCAAGCCCGACAACATCATCGTCACCGACGTCGGCATCACCAAGGTGCTCGACTTCGGCATCGCCAAGGTGCTCCAGGGTGACGAGAGCGCGCCCGAGTTCGTGGCCCGGCCCCGCGCGCCGCTCAGCAGCCTCGAGGACGAAGACGACAGCGAGCTGACCCAGAAGGGCGCGATGATGGGCACCATGTCGTACATGGCGCCCGAGCAGTGGGGCATCGGCGTCAGCATCGATCACCGCGCCGACATCTGGGCGGTGGGCATCATGTTGTTCAAGCTGCTGACCGGGAAGCACCCGCTCGATCCGCTCCGGGGCCACCAGCTGATGGTGACGGGCATGCTCGACAAGCCGATGCCGACCCTGCACTCGAAGGCGCCCGAGGTGCCGGCGCCGCTGGCCCAGATCGTCGACAAGTGCCTGATGAAGCGAAAGGAAGATCGCTGGCCCGACGCGGTGACGTTGCTGCGCGCGCTCGAGCCCTTCCTCCCCGGCCGCTACACCCAGGAGCTCAAGTTCGACGAGAGCCCGTACGCCGGGCTGTCGTCGTTTCAAGAGGCCGACGCCGGGCGCTTCTTCGGCCGCAGGCTCGAGATCGCAGCCGTCGTCAACCGCGTTCGCGAGCGCCCACTGATCGGCATCGTCGGCCCCTCGGGCGCCGGCAAGTCGTCGTTCGTGCGCGCCGGCCTGGTGCCCGCCCTCAAGCGCTCCGGTGAGAGCTGGGACGCCCTGGTGATGCGCCCCGGCCGCGCGCCGCTGGCGGCCCTGGCGAACCTCATCTCGCCCCTCATCGGCACCGCCGCGTCGGTGGTCGACGACCTCGCGGAGCAGAAGAAGCTCGCGCAGAAGATCGCGAGCGAGCCGGGCTACGTCGGCTCGGTGCTGCGGTCGCTGGCCAGGCGCGACAAGAAGAACGTGCTGGTGTTCGTCGATCAGTTCGAAGAGCTCTACACCCTGGTTCCCGAGGGCGCCGAGCGGAAGGCCTTCACCGCGGCGCTCGCGGGCCTCGCCGACGACCCGACCTCGCCGATTCGCCTGGCCCTCTCGATCCGCTCCGACTTCCTCGATCGCGTGGCCGAAGACGCGCGCTTCATGGCCGAGCTCAGCCAGGGCCTCGTCTTCCTCGCGTCGCCCGGCCCCGACGGGCTGCGCGAGGCCATCGTTCAGCCAGCGGAGCAGGCCGGGTACAAGTTCGAGTCGCCGGCCATCGTCGACGACATGATCGGCCACCTGCAGCACACCTCGGGGGCGCTGCCGCTGCTGCAGTTCGCGGCCTCGATGCTGTGGGAGAACCGCGACCCGGCGAAGAAGCTGCTGAGCCGGTTCGCCTACGAGGCCATCGGCGGCGTCGCCGGCGCCCTCGCCTCGCACGCCGACGCGGTCTTGCAGAAGATGTCGCCGGCCCGGGTCGCCTCGACGCGCAACGTCTTGCTGCGGCTGGTGACGGCCGATCGCACGCGGGCCATCGTCTCGATGGACGAGCTGCGCGAGGGGCAGGCCGACCCGAACGAGCTGCAGGTGGTGATCGACGAGCTGGTGCAGGCGCGCCTGTTGGTGGTGCAGACCGGCGCCGGGGTCGCGACCGTCGAGCTCGTGCATGAGTCGCTCATCACCGGCTGGCCTACGCTGCGGCGCTGGCTCGACGAGAGCGGCGAAGACGCGGCGTTCCTCGAGCAGCTGCGCCAGGCGTCGCGGGCCTGGAGCGCCAAGAACCGCCCGGCCGATCTGCTGTGGCGGGGCGAGCTGGCCGACGAGGCGCAGCGCTTCGGGCGCCGGTACAAGGGCCCGCTGGGTGACTCACAGCGCGCCTTCCTCGACGCCGTGGTGCTGCAGATCGGCGCCGCCAACCGTCGCCGGCGCGCCCTGCTGATCGGCGCCGTGGGCTTCTTGAGCTTGCTGGTCGCGGCGTCGGGCGTCGCGCTCGTCGTCATTCAGGGCGCCCGCAAAGAGGCCCAGACCCAGGCCGAGGCGGCGCTCGTCGCCGAAGAGGCCGCCCGGACGAGCGAGCAGAAGGCCGTCGAGAACGCCCGGCGCGCCGCGGTCAACGAGGCCGAGGCCCGCAAGTTCGCCGCCGAGGTCGAAGAGAAGGGCAAGAAGCTCGAGGCGGCGCTCAAGGCGGCCGAAGACGCGCGCGTCGCCGCCGAGTCGTCGCAGCGCAACGCCCAGCGCAACGCCCTCGAGGCCGAGCGGGCGCGGCAGCAGTCCGAGCGCGCGCGCCGCGCCGTAGAAGACGCCCGCCGGGAGCTCCAGGGCGCGTACTCGAAGGAGCAGGAGCGCGCCCGACGCCTCGAGCAGCAGCTGGGCGGCGGGGTCATCGACGTCTTGAAGTAGACCCGCGCCGGGCTCGAGCGGGCGCCTGAAAACACCAGTGGGGAAACGATGACGCTTCGCGGATGGGCAGTGACGCTGACGATGGTGGGGTTCGCCGGCGCGGCGATGGCGCAGGCCCGAGAACCGGAGCGGCCCTGGGCCAAGGGCGTCTCGGCCAGCGCCCAGGCCAGGGCGCTCGAGATCTTCCGCCTCGGCAACGCGGCCCTCAAGGAGTCGCAGTGGCTCGTGGCCAGCGACCACTACCGCGAGGCCCTCGCCCTGTGGGACCACCCGGCCATCAACTACAACCTCGCCCTGGCGCTGCTCCAGCTCGATCAACCCATCGAGACCTACCAGCGCCTCGAGGCCGCGCTGAGGTACGGCGCCGCGCCGCTCGACGCCGACAAGTTCGAGCAGGCCCAGCGCTACCACGCCCTGGTCGAGAAGCAGGTCGCCCGGCTCACCCTGCGCTGCGATCTCGAGGGCGCGGTGGTGAAGCTCAACGGCAAGCAGGTCTTCGTGGCCCCCGGCACGCATCAGGCGATGGTGCGCGCGGGGCCGGTGACGGTGGTGGCCGCGAAAGAGGGCTACCTCACCAACGAGCAGAGCCCGATCCTCCGCGGCGGCGAGACGCGCACCATCGACCTGACCCTGCGCGCCGAGGAGCAGGCGGTCGAGTACCGGCGCCTGTTCGCCGCGTGGATTCCCTTCGCCACCCTGGGCGTCGGCGCCGCGCTCGCCGGCGGCGGCGTGGGCCTCCACCTCTCGGCCCGCAGCCAGTTCGCGGCCTACGATCGGGGCGTCGAGGGCTGTGTCGATCAGGCGACGGGCGGCTGCGTGCCCTCGCTCGCGCTGGCGGCCCTGCGCACCCAGGGGCAGGGGCAGCAGGCAGGGGCCATCGCGCTCTACGGCATCGGCGGCGCGGCGGTCGCGGCGGGCGCCGTGCTCCTCTACGTCAACCGGCCCCAGCCCTACCGCGCCGACGTGAAGCTCGAGTCGTCCCTCCTCCTGTTGCCCACCGTCGGCCCGAACGGCGCGGGCGCCTCGCTGTTCCTGAGCTTCTGACATGACCCGCACCAACCGCCTCCTGCCCCTGCTCGCCGCCTCGCTGCTGAGCGCCACAGGCTGCTTCGAGCCCGCCAGCACCGCGTGTCAGAGCGGCATCGTCTGCCCCGCCGGCAGCCGCTGCTCCGCCGACGGCACCACCTGCACCCGAACGGTCTGCGGCAACGGCGCCCTCGACGACGACGAGGTGTGCGACGACGGCAACGTCACCAGCAACGACGGCTGCCGCGCCGACTGCCGCTCGAGAGAGACGTGCGGCAACTTCATCGTCGACCCGCTCAAGGGCGAGCTGTGTGACGACGGCAACACCACCTCGGGCGACGGCTGCTCCGGAGACTGCCGCTCGACCGAGGCGTGCCCCAACGGCGTCGTCGACAGCGCCGCCGGCGAGGTGTGCGACGACGGCAACGCCATCGAAGGCGACGGCTGCAGCTCCACCTGCCGCTCCACCGAGATCTGCGGCAACGGGGTGATCGACAGCCGGTTCCCCGCGGGGAGCGGGCGCGTCAACGAGGTGTGCGACGACGGCAACACGCGCTCGGGCGACGGCTGCTCGGCCGACTGCCTCTCGCTCGAGGCCTGCGGGAACGGGCGGCTCGACAACCTGTTCTCGCCCGACTCGGGAATTCCCAACGAGGTGTGTGACGACGGCAACACCCGCGGCGGCGACGGCTGCTCGGCGAGCTGCCTGTCGACGGAGCGCTGCGGCAACGCCGTGACCGACACCCTGGTGGGCGAGGTCTGCGACGACGGCAACGTGGCCTCGGGTGACGGCTGCTCGGCCGACTGCCGCTCCACCGAGTTCTGCGGCAACCGCTACGTGGACGACATGTTCCCCGACGCGGGCACCAACGAGATCTGCGACGACGGCAACAACCGCAACGGCGACGGCTGCTCCGCCGACTGCCGCTCCACCGAGTTCTGCGGCAACCGCATCATCGACGTCGGCGCGCGTGAGGTGTGCGACGACGGCAACACCGCCTCGGGCGACGGCTGCTCGGCCGACTGCCGCTCCCAGGAGACGTGCGGCAACAACGTGCTCGACAACCAGTTCGACGGCGGCGGCCTGGTGAACGAGCTCTGTGACGACGGCAACAACCGCTCCGGCGACGGCTGCTCGGCCGACTGCCGCTCCACCGAGTTCTGCGGCAACGGCTACGTCGACGCGGCGCGCGGCGAGGTGTGTGACGACGCCAACACGGTGGCCGGCGACGGGTGCTCGGCCGACTGCCGCTCCAACGAGACCTGCGGCAACCGCGTGCGCGACGTCTTCGCCGACGGCGGCTTCTCCGAAGTCTGCGACGACGGCAACAACGCCAACGGCGACGGGTGCAGCGCGAGCTGCCAGTCGAACGAGACGTGCGGCAACGGGGTGCTCGACAACATGTTCCCCAACCCGGCCCTCAACGAGTCGTGCGACGACGGCAACACGGTGGGCGGCGACTCGTGCAGCCCCGACTGCCGCTCGGGGCTCGGCTGCGGCAACGGCGTGCGCGACCCCGACGAGGAGTGCGACGACGGCAACGTGCTGGCCGTGGACGACTGCAGCCCGACCTGCCGCTTCACCACCTGCGGCGACGGCGTCGTCAACACCGCGGGGCCTTCGCGCGTCGAGCAGTGCGACACCGCGGGCGAGTCGCTGACCTGCAATCGGAGCTGCACCACCCGGCTCTGCGGCGACGGCGTCGTCAACGCCACCGCGGGCGAGCAGTGCGACACCGTCGGCGTGCAGGATGGAGGCACCCCCACCTGCGACCCCGACTGCACCACCGCCTTCTGCGGCGACGGCTACCGCAACGTGCCCCGGGGCGAGGCCTGCGACTCGGCCGGGGTCAACACGGCCACCTGCAACACCAACTGCACCCTGCCGCTGTGCGGCGACGGGCTGCTCAACCGGGCCTCAGGCGAGCAGTGCGACGACGGGCCCGCGGCCAGCGCCACCTGCAACGGCCCGCCCTCGTGCGCCACCTCGCGCTGCGGCGATGGCGTGGCGAACTCGGCCGCGGGAGAGCAGTGCGACGGCATGGGCGAGACGCCTGGCTGCAACCTCAACTGCACCACGCGGGCGTGCGGCGACGGCGTCATCAACCGCGCGGCCGGTGAGCAGTGCGACACCGCCGGGGTGAACCTGGCGGCGACCGCCCAGTGCGACACCGACTGCACCTCGGCCTTCTGCGGCGACGGGACCACCAACACCGCGCGCGGCGAGCAGTGCGACCCGGGGCCGACGAGCTCGATGACCTGCGACGCCGACTGCACCCTCCGCGTCTGCGGCGACGGCTTCGTCAACTCGGCGGCCGGAGAGCAGTGCGACACCACGGGTGTCAACGTCACCCCGACGCTGCAGTGCAACAGCAACTGCACCAACGCCAGCTGCGGCGACGGCGTCATCAACGCCACGCGCGGAGAGCAGTGCGACACCGCCGGGGTGCACCTGACGCCAACGATGACGTGCGACACCGACTGCACCACCGCCAGCTGCGGCGACGGCACCGTCAACCCGGTGCGCGGCGAGCAGTGCGACACCCCGGGGGTGCACCTTGCGCCCACGGCCACCTGCGACACCGACTGCACCGCGGCCTTCTGCGGGGACGCCACGACGAACGCCGCCGCGGGAGAGCAGTGCGACGACGGCAACCCCAGCAACACCGACGCGTGCCTCAACACCTGCCGAAGTGCCTCGTGCGGCGACGGCTTCGTGCGCACGACGGCCCCCGCCGAAGCCTGCGACGACGGCGAGGGTGTTCCCGTCACCGAGACGGCGTGCCCCTACGGCCAGGCGAGCTGCAGGCGCTGCAACGCCACCTGCTCCGCGGCGCTCAACCTCACCGGCCAGTACTGCGGCGATGGCCTGACGCAGCTGAGCCAGGGCGAGCTGTGCGACGACGGCAACACCGTCACCGAGACCGGCTCGTGTCCCTACGGCCAGGCGACGTGCCCGAGCTGCGACGCCACCTGCACCGCGACCATCAACCGGCCCAGCGGCGGCGTCTGCGGAGACGGCACCACCAACGCGCCCAATGAGCAGTGTGACGACGGCAACACGACGACCGAGGCCTCGTGCCCCTACGGGACGGCGACCTGCACGGGGTGCGACGCCGCCTGCCGCGACGTGCCCGGCCTGCGCGGCAACGTGTGTGGCGATGGGGTGCGCGACGTCGCCAACGAGACCTGCGACGACGGCAACACCACGGCCTGCGGCACCTGCGGCTCGGGTGGGACGGGCTGTCAGACGGCGCAGCCCCTCGCCGCGGCCACGGGCACCATCGTCGCGGTGAACCGCGCCTCGACGACCGACGGCACCACCTTCACCCTCAACGACGGCGTCAACCCGGCGGTGGTGTTCGAGTTCGACGACGACGCCGACCCGGGAGCTTTCACGGCGGGCCGGGTACGGGTGAACCTCACCGCCGGCGGCGGCAGCGCGACCGACGTGGGTGACGCCATTCGCGCGGCCATCAACGGCCAGGGGGCCAACCTGGCCATCACCGCCGGGGGCGCGACCGCGACGGTCACCTTGACCAACGACGCGCAGGGCGCGTTCGGCAACCAGGCCATCTCCACCACCCTGGTGACGAGCGGCTACTCGGTGACGGGCATGGCCGGCGGCCTCGCCCGCGACTGCCTGGCCTCGGTGGGCTGCGCGACGACGACGGACTGCGCGCCCGGCCTGACCTGCCAACCGGCGGTGGGCGGCGGCTTGACCTGCCAGTAAGGGCCTGATTCCCCTTGGCCAACGGCGCGGGGGATCGATTCCTCGCGCCGCGCGTTTCAGGGGCTACCTTGCGTTGGTTGCTCACCCTGCCCCTGCGGCTGTTCTGGAAGTTGCCCTGGCGCCACCAGCTGGTGGTGCTGGTGTGCGGGCCGCTGCTGGCCATCAACGGCGCGGTCGCCTTCTTCGGCAGCTCCATCGTCTTCCCGCTCTCGCCCTTCTTCCTTCAGTCGAAGGCGCAGGCGCTGGCCACCTACGCGAAGCACCGGCCGCGCTGCCTGCTGGGCGGGCACGGCGATCTCGAGGCGCTGTCGGCGGCGGCGGAGCGCCGCCACGGGCTCCCGCGCGGGCTGATGTGGGCCGTGGTGCAGACCGAGTCGGGCGCGCGGCCGCACCGCATCTCGTTCGCGGGCGCCATGGGGCCGGCGCAGCTGATGCCGGGCACGGCGGCGCTCCTGGGCGTGAGCGACCCCTTCGACCCGCAGCAGGCCATCGACGCCGGCGCGCGGTACCTCAAGCAACAGCTCGACCGGTTCGACGACGTCAGCCTCGCGGTCGCGGCCTACAACGCCGGCCCGGGCGCGGTGCGTGGCGCCGTCCCCCGGAACGGCGAGACGGAGCACTACGTCGCCAAGGTGATGCGCCGGTTCTCGGGGCCCCGCCTCCACTGACGGGCTCGACTCATCGCGTGCGCGGAGTAGCGTTCCCCCCGTGACGCGCGCGAGACTCCCACGGCTGACCGATCGACTCCCGCTGGGTGATGGGCTCGAGGTGAGCCCGGTCTGCCTGGGCATGGTGAGCGACCCGAAGACGGTCGGCGCCGCCTTCGAGGCCGGCATCAACTTCTTCTTCGTCACCGCCGACATGCACTGGCCGCTCTACCGGCCGCTGCGCGAGGGGCTGGCGCAGCTGCTGAAGAAGCGCGGCGTGCGCGAGCGCGTGGTGGTGTGCGGCGCGGCCTACGTCACCCAGCCCGACTTCTGCGAGATGCCCTTCGAGGAGCTGGTGGAGGACCTGCCCGGGCTCGAGCGCCTCGACGTGCTGACGATGGGCGGCGTCTATGGCACCGACTTCGGCGCCCGCCTGCCGGTCTACGAGGGCCACCGGGAGCGCTCCTTCCAGGGCGCGCGGGCCATCGGGGCCAGCTTTCACGACCGCCGGGTGGCGCGCACGGCGATCCGCAGCCGGTTGGTCGACCTCGCCTACGTGCGCTTCAACGCAGGGCACCCCGGGGCGCGGCACGATCTCTTCCCCGGGCTGCCGAAGCGGCGCCCGCTGCTGTTCAACTTCAAGAGCACCGACGGCTGGGTCGATCACGCCCGGCTGCGGGAGCTGGGGCTCGACGATGACGCCTGGCACCCCGCCGTGACCGACCACTACCGCTACGCCCTGTCGCAGCCGGCGCTCGACGGGGCGCTGCTCTCGCTCGAAAGGCCGTCGCAGGTGCGAGCGCTGGCCGACGCGCTCGCCGAAGGGCCGCTCGACGAAACCCAACAAGCCTGGCTCGAGCGCCTCACCGCGGCGCACCTCTCGACGCCGTGAGCCGCCCGGGGCTGTCGACGCTCCTGGGCCGGTTCCCGACGCGGCGCTTCTTCGCGTCTCACTGGCCCGGCGGGCTGTTGGTGCAGCACGGCGCCCCCCGCCGCCTCTCGGGCCTCATCGACGTGCCCGAGCTGGCCGACGTCGACGCGCTGACCGCGCTCCCGGCGCGCCAGTGGCTGGTGCAGTCGGGCCGCTTCCGCAACCGCTTCGGCAACGTGCCGGTCACGGGCGAGGCCGCGGCCGAGTTCTTCCACACCGGCCACACCATCTACGCGGTAGAGCCCGAGCTGCGCGCCCCACGGTTCCTCGAGTGGCTGGCGGCGCTCGAGCGCGATCTGAAGGTGGCGCCGGGCCTCGTCTTGCCGAGCGTGTTCCTCTCGAAGCCCGGCAAGGGCTCCCGCATGCACTTCGACGCGCAGGAGTCGTTCGTGGTGCAGGTGCGCGGGCGCAAGCGCTGGTGGCTGGCGCCCAACCGCGACGTCCGGTTTCCGGCCGAGAACTACATCGCGGGCGACCCGGTGCCGCCGTCGCTTCAGGTGCAGCTCGACCGCGCGCCGGCCCAGGTGCTGCCAGACGACGCGGTCGAGGTCGTGCTGGAGCCGGGGTCGATCATGTTCGTGCCGCGCGGCACCTGGCACGCCACCGAGACGCTCGAGGAGTCGTGGCACCTCGATCTGATGCTGCCCCTGCCGACGTGGGGCGACGTGATGGCCGCGCGGCTGGGGGCGCACTTTCACGCCAGCGCCCACTGGCGCGCGCCGATGATCAGCGGCGACGAGGTCGAGGACCGGCTGGGCCTGCTGCTCGACGAGCTGAAGGCCGCATCGCCTGCTGCGCGCGCGCGACCCATGACGCAGGCAGCACGCCCAGCCAGGGCCGGGTCGCGTCGAGTCCCTCGGCGGCGAACCGCGACGACACGCCGGCCCACGCGCTAGCGGCGTCGCCGTCGAGCCAGGCCAGCAGGCCCAGGGCCGTCAAGCGGCACCGCTGGGCGCCGAAGCTCTCTTCGTCTCCGGGCGGTGACTCGGCCACGCCCACGCCACGGCCGAGCGGGAGCACGAACGGCGGCACGGCTGCCCGAAACCCACGGGGGCGGCGAGCCCTGAGGCGGCCCAGGAAGCCCAGCACCGCCTCGAGGGAGCGCGGCTCGACGTAGAGCAGCGCGGTGTCGCGGCGGCCGAACGCGTCGGGGTCGTTGACGATCTTCCCATCGAAGCGGGCGCGGCGCAGCCCGTGGTCGTGGAGCAGGCCCTCGAGCAGCACCGGGGCCAGGGCCGGCAGCACGTTCAGGTACACCTTGAGGTGCGGGCGCTCGTCGGGGAGCCGGCCGACGCGCGAGTTGAAGCAGAAGAAGCCCGCCATCGCCGCCTCGCGCGCGCAGGGAAGCCGGACCGACACCTGGCCGCCGCGGCGCGGTGAGGGCGGGCGCAGATCGGCGCGGCGCCGCACGTAGAGCCGCACCACGCCGTTCTCGACGAAGACGCCGTCGGGGTGCCTGGCCAGCACGCGGAACCGCTCGTCGAACCAGCTGGTGGTGCCGGTCGCCGCCAGCAGCAGGGCCGTGAAGTGCGGCGCGCCCCCGACCGAGTCCGAGAACCGGCCCTCGCGGGGGCGCCAGTCGATGAAGAAGCGCTCGTAGAGCCAGTCCTCCAGCGCCCGGGCGGCGTCGGCGCGAGGCGCCCGCTGGCCGTCGGGGAGCCGCAGCACGCCGCCCCGGAGGGACAGGCCGCGGGCGAGGCGCTCGAGCGCAGGCCGCAGGCTCATCGGGGCCCCAGAAAGTGCCGGGCCCACTTCACCGGGTGCTCGAGCAGCTCCAGCGCCGACGCGGTGAGGTGCGCCTCGCGCTCGGAGAAGTGCCCGTCGTGAAACGTCGCGGTGTACACGCGGCGCAGCAGCGCCTCGGCCGCCCAGGCCATCGCCCTCGGCCGAGCTCCAGCCCGGCCGGGCAGCGCCAGCGCGAGGGCCTCGGCCTCCCAGGCGCGCATGAAGGCGCCGAGCCGGGCGCGGAGCTGCGCCAGCGTCATCGCCTCACGCCGATCGCGCGGCACCAGCCAGAACCCGAGATCTTCGGCGAGCCACATGCCCAGATCTCTGGCCGGGTCGCCCAGCCCGCCCAGCTCGAGATCGACGAAGCCCACGCGCGCGCGGCCGATGATCACGTTCGATTGGCGGAGGTCGCCGTGGCAGAGCACCCGCCGGTGAGCGCCTTCGAAGGTGAGCAGCGCCCGGAGCGCGCGCTCGGCCCGCTGGTTGGTCTGCACGGCGTTCCACAGCGAGAGGGTCGCCGCGCTGGCGCTGGCGCTGTCTCTTATACACATCTGACGCTGCCGACGACGGA
>JACSRE010000083.1 GCA_014879945.1 Myxococcus sp. | reverse complement strand
CGGCGGGTGCGTGTACGTTGATTTCGATACGGCGGCCTACTCAATCAACGTACACGCACCCGCCGGCTGAGCAGTTACCCACAATCAAATCAACGCTCTCAACGCTCTGGCCGGTCTCCGACCGTGCCAGCCCGCATTTGCTCTGGCCGGTCTCCGACCGTGCCAGCTCACACCTGCTCTGGCCGGTCTCCGACCGTGCCAGCTCACACCTGCTCTGGCCGGTCTCCGACCGTGCCAGCCCGCGGCGATTTACCGCCGCCGCCAGACAAAGAAAACCACCAGCGCCAGCAGCCCCGCGCCGCAGACAGCCCCGCCGCCGATGACCGTCAGCAGGCTGGAGGCGTCGTTGCCCCCGGTCGATGACCCGGAGGGACGGGGCGTGGCGGTGGGGCGCAGCAGTTGCGCCTGCGGCGCTGCCTCCTGGGCCGGCGCGGCCTCGGCCACCGTCTGCGGCGTGGCCGTGGCGGCCGGCGCGGTCTCGCCGTTGGCCGGCGCAGCCGTGGCCGCACCCTGGCCCTCGGCCACAGCCGTCGCGGCCGCGGCATCCTGCACCACATCGCTCTGGCCCTCGCTCCGCTCCCCCGCGGCCGCGGCCGTCGCCGCGGCATCTTTCGCCGCGGCATCCTGCACGTCCGGGGCCGAGGCCGCGGTGGCCGGCGCGGTGATCGCCGGATTGACCGGTGCGTTGGTCGCGGCCGGCAGAGGCGGGCTGGCCGGCGCGCTGGTGGCCGCCGGCGGCGCGGTGTTGGTGGCCACGGGGGTATCCTGCACCAACGGCTGCGTCTTCAACGGCTCGACCTGCCTCCAGGCCGGCACCTCCCAGCAGAACAACTCGCTGTGCGGCAACGCCGGCGCGGTCTGCTTCGCGTGCATGACGCCCAACAACACCTGCTCGGGCGGCTTCTGCATCCCCGGGGGGAGCGGCGGCGGCTCGTCGACGGGCGGTGGCTCGGCGACGGGTGGTGGCTCGGCGACGGGCGGCGGCTCGGCGACGGGTGGCGGCTCGGCGACGGGTGGCGGGAGCGCGGGCTGCACGCCGTTGTCGCTCGGAACCACCATCTTCCCGGGTGGGAGCTACGCCCCGCTCGAGACGGGCTACAACACCTTCTCCGGAGGGGCCTTCAACTACGCGGCCTTTGCGTCGACGTCTCAGGTGCTGTCATTCGAGCTGGTGCGGTTGACGGGGAACAGCGTGCCCGTTCCCTTCAGCGGGTCGTTCCAGGCGGTGAACTACCAGGACTGCGTCGCCTGTCTCCAGTTCGGCGAGAGCTGCACCATCACCCCTCCGAACTTCACCTGCGGCCGCCGCTTCCTCGCGCAGTCGGGCACGGTGAGCTTCCCCACTGCCACGGAGAGCGCGACCTCGGGCACCTTCACCGGCACCGTCAGCAACGTCACCTTGCGCGAGTGGAACTTCACCTCGGACGCCGAGGTGAGGCCCGGCCTTTGCTACACGCTGTCGAGCGCGTCGTTCACCGGCTCGTGGCCGTAAGCAGGGCGCGCGCGGCGGCCTGAGGGTCGCTGGAATGAAGCACCGCTGAGATGACCGCGACGCCGGCTGCCTTCACGGAGCCGGCGTTCGTCGTCTCGATGCCGCCGAGCGCAAAGGCAGGACAAGGCAGGGTGGCCGAGAGCCGCGCGAACCCGTCGGGGCCGAGGGTGGCGCGTGCGTCGTCTGGCTTGGAGCGGGGTGGGAAGACCGGGCTCACCAGGGCCAGATCGGAGCCTTCGACCTCGTCGCCAGGTCCATGGACTGCGCACGAGATGAAACGAGTCTCGGCTCCAGCGATCGAGAGCACACGGCGAACCTCTCGTGGTGGCAAGGAGGTGCCAGTGCAGTGCACGTGGGCGCCGAGCGCCAGCGCGACGTCGACCCGCGAGTTGATGAAGAGCGGCGCGCGGGCGGCTTCGCACAGCCGGTGGAGTTGCTGGGCCTCGTCGAAGAACCGGCGGTCGGTCGCTCCCGGGTGCCGGTGCTGCACGGCGATATGGGGCCCGGCGCTCAGCGCTTGTTCGAGTCGTGAGAGCAGCGCCGCCTCGCCCAACGCCCAATCGGTGATGATCAGCACCCTGAATGGGAGCGCGTTCACTGCACCAGGCCAGTCACCGGGCTCGACGCCGACCCGTAGGCCTTCATCGGAATTCGCCCGGCGAGGAAGGCGTCTCGGCCCGCCTCGACGGCGAGCTTCATCGCGCGGGCCATGCGCACGGGCTCTCTGGCGCCGGCGATCGCGGTGTTCAGGAGCAGCCCGTCGCAGCCCAGCTCCATGGCGATCGCGGCGTCGCTGGCCGTGCCCACGCCTGCGTCGACGATCACCGGCACCTTCGCGGCCTCGATGATGAGCCGCAGGTTGTGCGGGTTGCGAACGCCGAGGCCCGAGCCGATCGGCGCCGCCAGCGGCATCACCACGGCGCAGCCCGCGTCCTCCAGCTTGCGCGCGACGATGACGTCGTCTGACGTGTACGGGAGCACGGTGAAGCCGTCTTTCACCAGCCGGCGCGCGGCCTTCACGGTCTCTTCGACGTCGGGGAAGAGCGTCTTCTCGTCGCCCAGCACCTCGAGCTTCACCCACTTCGAGAGGCCCAGCTCGGCGGCGAGGTGACAGGTGCGCACGGCGTCGTCAGCGGTGTAGCAGCCGGCGGTGTTCGGCAAGAGGCGCATGCGGGTGGTGTCGATGAACGAGAGGAGCGACTGCTCTTTCGGCGCGTTCAGATCGAGCCGGCGCACGGCCACGGTGACCATCTCGGCGCCCGAGGCCTCGTGACAGGCGCGCATGACGTCGAGGCTCGGGTACTTGCCGGTGCCGATGATGAGGCGCGAGGTGAAGGTGACGCCGGCGATGGTGAAGGGTTTGTCCTGGCTCATGGGGCTCCTGGGAGGGCGGTCAACCGCCGCCGACGAAGGTGACGATCTCGACTCGATCGGAGGGCTTCAGCACGGTCTCGGGGTGCCGGGCCCTGGGAATGACCTGCTCGTTCAGCTCGACGGCGACGCGGCGTTGGTCGAGGCCGAGGGTCGCCAGGAGCACGGCGATCGTCGCGCCCTCGGTGACCTCGCGCGCTGTGCCGTTGACGACGAGCTGCATGGGAGCCTTCTGCACCCGCGCCCCGGAGCGTTCAACGGGTATCCACCGGCGGCGCGCCTTGGGTCAATTTCAGCCCTGCGCGAGAGCGAGGGCCAATGACCGACTCGGAACTCACCAGCGCAGGTTCCACCTGCGGCCGTTCCACCTGCGGCCGTTCCACCTGCTGTGGGCCCAGGACCGGGGACCGCGCGTCGTCGCCCAACTTCCCGAGCGAGACCAGCGCGCCGTCCTCAGGCTCATCGACACTGCGGCGAGAGCCACCAAAGCTGGCTGCCCTTCAGCTGCTGCTCTGTCCGAGTTGGTCGCGGATCCGAGCGGCTTCGTTGTTGAGCCGTGCACCGGCTTGAAGCTGGCCGGTTCTCTTGGCGTAGCGAGCGCCCTTCGACGCGAGAGCGAGGGCCTCTCGCAGCTCGCCCTGTTGCTGGAGGAGCTCGACCAAGACGATGTAGTTGAGCGAGCGCCATGGGTCGCGAGGGTGCCTCATACGGAGCCGAAGGCGGTGGCACGCAATCGCGTTTGGATTGTCACCAACGGCTTCCGCAATCCTGGCGAGCCAGCCCACAGCGAATGCGAAGAGGTCGCCCGAGAAACTCGGGAAGAGATTGCACGCCCTCTGTGAGTCCATCCTCTATTCGCTGCTGAATCCGAGGCCAGTCACGCGCTCGCGCAAGCGGTAGCAGTGAGTGGTCGAGATCTCGAACGAAGCGGAGCAGCTCTGCGGGCACGTCGCTGCGCCAGCCCGGACAAGCGGCGCGCAGGGCAGCGAGTTCACCTGCAGCCACCATGTCACTCAGGCCGGTAGCCAGGGTTGGTGTAGTCGCAGAGATAGCGATTGCTGAGAGCGCCCTCCTGAATCCACGGCCAGCCGCCGTTCGTTCTGCACCAGCGTTGACAGTCGACAGTTGGTGACGCTCGGGAAGCCGTTCGCCTCATGGGCGTCCATGCATCGGTCGTAGTGACCATGGCAGTCGCTGTCCGAGATGCCACCCCCGCTTCCGGCCGGCGCGCACACTGGGCCCGCCGAAGGTGAAGGAGACGGGCTCGGTGCGGCAGTTGGTCCGCGAGTGTAAGGGCGTGTTCCATCGGCCACAGGACTGGCCCAGAGCGCCACTGATACGCCGGCTGATGCGGCGCCGCCTGCAACCGCGCCACCTACGCTGCTGCCCGCGCCACGCAGCCACTGAGCGGCCTGGTAGATGAGGGCCCAGCCGTCGAGCCTGCCGTCCCTGTCCACCCGACCAATGGGGTTGTTAGATGCGTATGCATACGGCGGCAACATCCCACCACGCCTCAGACGCGCCGCTACGAAGGCTGGGTTCTCAAGCAAAGGTTCAGGGGAGAGGTAGCGGCCCGTCGTCGGGTCGTAGAACCGGTTGCAGTTCTCAAAGAAGTCGGTCTCGGCATCATGGTACTGGCCGGGGAAGCGAAGTCTGGTGTTGAACCTCGGAGCTCCGGTTTCCCAGACGCGCCACTCGAGCATGTCGGTGGCCGAGGCGCAGTTGGAGGAGCAGACGGTGCTCCAGGTGACGTTCTGGGTGCCGCGAGTGGTGGGGCTCCACGGCCCGACGACGCGGCCCAGCTCGGCGCCGTTCGGGGTGATGCCGGTGGAGGAAGCGCCAACCGTCAACCGCATCTCGGTGATGCCGCCCCAGGGGCCCCAGTAATCGGTATTCCAGCCGCCGGTGTACACGGTGCGGAACCTGGCCTGCTTCGAGAACGTCGAGGGCACGTCGAACGTCTGGGCGTGCCCGCTCCCGTAGTCGCCGAAGTGAACGAAGCGAGGCCTGTTGATTTGGCCGTCGGCGTCGGGGAGCGCGAAGCTGGCCACCTTGCCGTCGTAGTCGCTCAGCGCCAGCATGACGAAGTTCTGCTGGTTCGAGACGAGGTGAAACGCACCGGGGTGCAGATCCCGATTTGCAGGGCGCGATCTTGCAAGCGATCGAATCTGCTCACGAAACGCATCGACCCGCCCCGTCATGAGCGGGACCACAGGTGATCGATTTCCCTCGGGAACTGCGAATCG